>JBPPMF010000271.1:0-2442 GCA_051305915.1 Thiobacillus sp.
GCGTTGAAGTTTTCGGGCGGGTTGCTGTGGTCGTGTTCGGCGCTCATGCATGCAAGTGTGCCCGCTCATCGCGGCAGCGGCCGCTTGCGCGGCAGTCCGCGCCGACGTTCATGCCGCGGGGCCTGCGGCCAGCCATTGTTCGATCTTGTCGCGGCCGGGCACGCCGCCGGCGTGCACCACCTTGCCTTCGACCACCACGCCGGGCGTGCTCATGATGCCGTAGCCCATGATGTCGCGCATTTCTTCCACCTTGCTCAGCGTGACGGGCACGCCCTTGTCCTTCGCCACCTGTTCGATGAGTGCCATCGTGCGCTTGCAGTTGGCGCAGCCGGGGCCGAGTACCTTGATGTCCATGATGGTTTTCCTTTTGGGGTGTGAGTCGCGTGTGGCACGCGCTACTCGAGTTGCGTTGATCGACTTGCGCTATTCGAGTTCGAGTTCCAGGTAGGTGCGGCTGGCGTTGCCAGGCAAGAGTTCGGCGGCGTTGAGCAAGCGCATGAAGGGCTGGGCGTCGAATGACTTCACGGCTTCGCTCACGTCCACGCCATCGTCCACCGCCTTCTTCATGTGCGCACGCAGCGCCAGCAGATAGGCCTGGGTGTCGGCCCGGGCCGTGGCCAGCGTGGTGACGCTGCCGTGGCCGGGCACCAGCCTGGCCGGGTCGAGTTGCTCGATGACTGCAAAGGTCTCCAGCCAGCGCCTGGTATTGCTCACCGGCAGCACGCCCAGCATGCGGTCCACATAGACCACGTCGCCGCTGAACAGCACGTTCTTCTGCGGCAGCCAGACCATGGTGTCGCCGGGTGTGTGCGCACCGCCGCGGTGCTTGAACTCGAAGACCACGCCGCCCAGTTCCAGCCGCTCGTCGTTGCCGGCGAGCCAGCGCGTGGGCAGGGTGGGTACCGTGCCGTCGGCCTTGGGGCCCAGCGTGGCCTTCAGGCCCTGCAGGTGGTCGTTGCCGCGGTTGGTCATGTCGGCACGCGCGTCGGCGTGGGCGATGATTTCCGCGCCCTGGCTGGCGAAATATCCGTTGCCGAGCCAGCGGTGGTCCTGGCCGCCGGTGTTGAAGACCCACTTCACCGGCTGCGGCGTCACCGCCTTCACGGCTGCGTGGATCTCGCGCGCGCTCTGGAAGGTGGCGCCGCTGTCGATGAGCACCGCACCGACGGGCGTGACCACCAGGCCGATATTGGCGTTCAGACCTTCGTTGGCCACGCTGCGCGGGCCGGTGTCGCCCACATGGGCGTAGACGCCCTCGGCCACGCGCTCGAAGCGCACCTCCACGGCGTGGGCGGCGGCACTGACCAGCAATGCCGCCGAAAGCAGCTTGGGGATAGCGCGGAACATGGGGTGGGTACGCATATGGATTTCCTGGGTTGGAGGGGGCATGCGTTGGCAACTACAGCACCGCGTTGAATATGAATCCCACGGCCAGAATGCCACTGGCCACCACGGCCACGAAGGTGGCGATGAGCGGGATCTTGAGCACCTTGCGCAGGATGATCATTTCGGGCAGCGAGAGCGCGATCACGCTCATCATGAAGGCCAGCACCGTGCCCAGCGCCGCGCCCTTGGCCAGCAGCGCCTGCACGATGGGGATGACACCCGCCGCGTTGGTGTACATGGGTACGCCGATCAGCACCGCCGCCGGCACCGACCACCATGGTGCATCCTTGCCCATGATCGAGGCCATGAAGTCCTGAGGCACCCAACCGTGGATGGCCGCACCGATGCTGATGCCAAGCAGGATGTAGGGCCAGACCTTGCCGACGATCTCGCGCACGCTGGCAAAGCCGGCGCTGATGCGTTCGGAAAGCGTCATCGCGGTGTCGCCCGCGGCTGCGGCGACCTTGGGCATGTCGCGCACCCAGTCCTCCAGGTGGCGCTCCATCTTCAAGCGGCCGATCACCCAGCCGGCCACGATGGCTACCGTGAGGCCCAGGCCCAGGTACAGCGCGGCGATCTTCCAGCCGAACAGGCCGAACAGCAGCGCCAGCGCCACCTCGTTGACCATGGGTGCGGCAATCAGGAACGAAAACGTCACCCCCAGCGGCACGCCGGCCTGCACGAAGCCGATGAACAGTGGCACTGCCGAACACGAACAGAACGGCGTCACGATGCCCAGGCTGGCGGCCATGACGTTGGCCACGCCTTCAGTGCGACCGGCCAGCAGGGCGCGGGTGCGTTCGGGCGTGAAATAGGAATTGACCATGCCCATGACGAACACCACCAGGGTGAGCAGCATCAGCACCTTGGGCGTGTCGTACAGGAAGAACTGCAGCGCGCCGCCCAGGTGGCTTTCGCGGTCCACGGGCAGGCTGGCCACCAGGGCTTCGGAGGCCGGAGCCAGCGACTGGTAGAGCAACCACCACAACGCCGCAGCCACGACCAGGAAAGCCCGTGGGTACTGGTGGGGCAGATGCAGGGTACGCTGGGAAAGGG
>JBPPMF010000282.1:0-7856 GCA_051305915.1 Thiobacillus sp.
TCTCCTTCCAGGACCTGATCGTGCTGCGCACCGCCTGGGCGCTGACCCAGGCCAAGCTGCCGCCCCGCCGCATCATCCGTTCGCTCAAGCAGTTGCGCACCCAGTTGCCGGACAGCGTGCCGCTGGCCGGATTGCGCATCGTCGCGGTCGGCGACCGCGTCGCGGTGCAGGAAGGCGACGCACGCTGGCAGGCCGACTCCGGACAGTATCTGCTCGCGCTCGAGGTCGGCCTGGCCGACGGCGTCCTCAATCTGACCGACCGCCACGAAGCGGCGAAAGCCCTGGCCGAGGACTGGTTCAGCCGCGGGGCGGTCCTCGAAGCACTGGACACCGAAGCGGCACAGGACGCCTATGAACAGGCGCTCGCCGCCGACCCGGCGCACGCCGGCGCCGCGACCAACCTCGGCCGCCTGTTCCACGAAGACGGCCGCCTCGACCAGGCCGAACGCGTCTATTGCGCGTGTCTCGCCGCATGCGGCGGCGATGCCCTGCTGCACTACAACCTCGGCGTCCTGCTGGAAGACGCCGGCCGCCCCGACGAAGCCGCGCAATCCTACGAGCGCGCGCTCTCCGAGGACGCCGGCCTCGCCGATTGCCACTACAACCTCGCCTGCCTCTACCAGACGCAAGGCCGGACGAAAGAAGCCATCCGCCACCTCGCACGGTATCGCAAACTGTCAGGCGAAGACTTGGGTGGGTAGGAGCGGCGTCCACGCCGCGATCAACGTTCCGCTCCATCAACCGGGCGTTTCGCGCCTTGGAAAGCAGCCGTCACACCGCTAGCTAGGGTTCGTAAATCGCGCCTGGGAAGGCGGTGCGTGGCTGTTGCCGCTTCAGCGGCTTACAACCACGGCCTACTCCTTGCGGGTGCTCCTACGGGTGCCGCCAACTCCAGAAACCACTGCGCCAGTTGCGGGCCTCGGCCCGTTTCTTCGTGCTTGAAGAACACGAACGCTTCCTGCCAGGCCTGCTGCTGCACGCGCTGCACCCAGGCCTTCAGTTCCGCCTCGCCATAATCGGGTCGGCGCAATCTCAGGTAGCCCCAGTCGGCGGTCGCCACGACCGGCACTTCGAGATCGCCCTCCGCCTCGGCGATGCACAGCGCCGCCTGATGCGCGTGCAGCAGCGCGAACACCTCGTCGTCGAACCACGAGGCGTGACGGAACTCGAACGCCGCACGGTGCGGCGGCGGCAGCAGGGCCAGAAATGCGTCCAGCCGCGGCACGTCCTTCTTCAGGTGCGGCGGCAGCTGGAACAGCAGCGCCCCCAGGCGCGACTGCAAGGTGGCCGCGACGTCGAGTAGATACCCGACCTCATCATCCGCATCCACCAGCCGATGCTGGTGCGTGATCCGCTGCGAGGCCTTGAGCACGAATTTGAAATCGGGAGGCACCTCGTTTGCCCAGGTTTGCAGCAACGGCGCCGTCGGCATGCGGTAGAGGGTGTTGTTGATTTCGACCGTGCGGAAATGCTCGCCGTAGAAATGAAGCATGCGTTTCGCGGGCAGGTCGCGCGGATAGAAGCTGCCCTTCCATTCCTTGTAGGCATAGCCGCTGGTGCCGACGTAGAGCTTCATGGGTGGTGCGTGACGAACGTCAGGGGTACAGCAAACCGCGGCAGGCATCCCGCCTGAACCGGTCCACACCAGGGGCGACGGCCAGCAGGACGAGCGGGGGTTGTATCGATTCACTCATGGCATGCCTCCTTATCCGTGCACAAAAACAGTATAGGCACGCACTTTTCAGCGCTCGCGGTCGAACGCAATGACCGCCTTCAGCGGATAGTGGTCCGAGGCCATTCGCGCGACGCGCCCGGTGTGGGTCTGCACCCCGACCAGGGCGGTCCGCGGACGCACCCAGACGCGATCGAGCGCCAGCAGCGGGAACCAGGTCGGAAACGTGCGCTGCGACGGCGGGTAGCCGAGCAGGCCATGCAGCCAGCGCAAGGGCCGCCCGATGGGTAGCCATTCGTTGATGTCGCCCAGCGCGACGACAAGTTCGCCCGGCTCGACCGGATGCAGCAGCTTGAGCAGCAGTTTGACCTGATAGCGGCGTTCCGCCGGGCGCAAGCCGAGATGGGTCACGATGACGCGCACGCGGTGACCATCGACGTCGAGGTCGACGTCCAGCGCGCCACGCGGTTCGCGGCTGGCGAAGGAAATGTCGTGGCGGCGAACCGCCAGCACCGGCCGGCGGGTGAGCAGCGCATTGCCGTAATCGCCGTCGTGCCGCAGGATGGTCGATCCCGCCAGCGCTTGCATGCCGGTGGCGTGCGCCAGGTAGTCGAGCTGCTTCGACTCGGCGTGCGGTCCGGCGCGGGAATCCACTTCCTGCAGCCCGATGACGTCGCAATCCAGGTCGCGGATGACCGAAGCGATGCGCCGGGCATCGCGCCGCCGGTCCATTCCCACGCATTGGTGGATGTTGTACGACGCCACCGAGAAGCTGCGTTCCCGATTGCTAACCCACATCGGGCAGCGCTTTCCCGGCTGCGTCAATGCGCTGGCGCAGCCACCTGCGCACGGCGAAGAATGCCAGCACCACCGCGCTCACGCTGATGGCGATCAGACCGTAGTTGATGCTGTCCGGATCGCGCAGAGCCCTGTGCAGCTGGCCGCCGAACACGGTGGCCACCAGGGTGCCGGGGAGAATCCCGATCGCTGTGCCGAGCACATAGTGGCTGACCCGGATATGGGCCGCTCCGGCCACCATGTTGACCACGATGAAGGGCGCCACCGGCACTAGCCGAACGGCAATGACCGAGAGCAGGCCGCGCCGCCGCAGTTCGCGCGAGATCCGGTTCAAACGCCGGCCGGCAACGCGCCGGATGAAGTCGCGGCTCAGCAAGCGGCCGGCGGAATAGGTCAGCAGCGCCGCCGCCAGCATCCCCGTCATGGCGTACGCGAATCCCAGCAGCGGCCCGTATGCCAGTACCGCCGCGAGCGTGATCAGCGGGCGCGGAAACATCGTGAGCGTTGCCAGCGTATAGGCCGCGATGACGATGAGCGGCCCCGCGGGTTCGTTGACCAGCAGGGTCGCCCAGGTGTTGACGGCCTCCGGCGTCAAGTACTCGGAAAGCGGCGTCCAGCGCCATGCGGCGAACAGGCCGGCCACGACGAGCAGCGCCAGCAGCCATCCGGCCAGCGGGTGGCCGGACTTGGCGGCGCTACCGTCCGGTGCGAATTGGCTGATGAGCTGTTCGGCTTCGACCGGGCTTTCGGGGTCCGCCAGCTCGGCAATGGACGCCAGCGAAACAGGCCACTCGTCGCTCTGCTCGAGCGGCACCAGCCGGCGCTCCCCGTGCGCCAGGGCGGAGATCGCCGCCACCGCGGTGCCCTCCCGCTCGAACGCTGCCGCGATCTCCGCCGCACTGGTGTCGAGATGTTCCGCCAGCAAGCGGTTGCGGAAGCCTGCAATCGCGCAGCGCGTGGCGTCCGAGTCTTCGGCCTCCACGGTCAAGTCGCACTCCGTGTCGAAACCCATCGAGCGGTTGTTGAGATTGGCCGAACCGACGTGGGCCAGCTCGTCGTCCACGATGCACAGCTTGGCGTGAACGTTGATGGAGCGATTCCCCAGATCCGGCACCACCGGGTAATAGGCGTGCAGGCGGCCGAAGCGGTCGGCCCGGCGCAGGCGGGCAAGCAACTGCGCCCGCAGCGTCCCCATGGTCGGCCCCTCCAGCCAGCCATCCGACGAGCGGCGCAGCACCATGACGATCTCCGGGCAGTCTTCGCTCCGCAGCCTTTCCTCGAGCACTGCGCCGATCCGCGACGAGGTGAAATACTGGTTCTCGATATAGATCAGGCGCTTGGCCGACGAAAGCATGTCGACGTACACCGCTTCCACCTCGCGCACCTCGGGGCGGCCGTCGTAAGCCGGCTCGGTGCGCGAAATGGCGACCGCGACATCGCTCAGGTCGGGCACCAGTTCTTCCGGCCAGCAATCGCCGCCGTTTCGCACCGGCGCCAGCTTCTCGCCGGTGGCGCGCCGCCAGCGTTCGCGCGCCAGGTCGCCGAGCGCGCGCGCGGCGTCGCCGTCGACGGCGATCATCACATCGTGCACCGGCGGATACGGCATGTCGCCCTGCAGCCGGCGCGGATCGTCCGCCTGATGCTGCGGCGTATCCCAGCGGTCCGCCGCGAGGTCCATGCCGCCGGAAAACGCCACGGCGTCGTCGATCACGATGATCTTCTGGTGCTGCGATCCGCTGGTCGGGAAATTGCGGTCGAATCGAAGATGGATATGGCGCCGCGGCTGCCAGCCCAGGCCGAAGATCGGCGGGGCCTCGCGGTCCATGGCGTAGATCATCGGGAAGTCCCAGTCGAGGATGTGGATTTGCAGGCCGCGCCTGCGCTTGACCAGAAAATCCAGGAAATCCCCCAGGATAGGGGGCACGCCCGGTGGCGCCTCGTCGTACCACAGCCGCGCCCGGCTGTTGAAATCCCAACCCACGATCAGGATCGAGCGTTGCGCGCGCAGCGCCGCGCGTGCGAAAGCGTCGAAGTACGCAGCACCGTCGACGACAAAAGCGGCGCGCTCCGCGCGGGTGCGGCGCCAGCAGTTTTTCCCCTCAAGCAGCTTGTTCATGGCTCAGCGCGAGCGGTTACTTGGGAAGGGGCCGGTTCCAGGGCGGACGCTTGATGAACCAGCGTGCGAACAGGAAGGCCGGCGCGAACACCGCCGCGAGGAACAGCAGCGCCCATCCCGGCTCGGCCAGCGCGGCAGCCCAACCGGCCGTCACCGCGAGCGACGAGAGCAGGAAAAACAGCGTGGCGCTGACCACCGAAAACAGCATGGCGAACAGCAGAAATGCCGCCACCGCCGGGGTGTCTGGGTGCCTGGCGCGGCGCGCGTAGGGAAAGGCGAGCGCTAGCAGGACGAGCCAGATTGCCAAAGCCAATGTCGTGGTCATGTGGTGTCTCCTTGCGACGCGCCCGGGCTCGGTGCCATCTGCGGCGGGATTAGCGACAGCACCGGGCCCGGACTGCGCAGCTGCACCTGATAGCCCGCGCGCGCCAGCGGTTCGGCCAGCCCGGCCAGCGCTTCCAGCCCGGCAAGGCCCGCCAGCGTCGCGATCAGTTCGGTCCCACCGGCCTCCTCCACCGTTTCGGGCTCGGTCGCATCCGCACCCGGATGCAAACGGCTGAACAGGGCATGGTGCAGGTTCGCCGGCAGGGCGATGTCCACTTTTGCGGAACGCTGCATGGCCTCGATAGCCTCGGTTGCGGTTTCGTGCCCGCCCCACATCAGCCTCATCACTTCACTCATGGCCATGACCTCTTTCCCCCGGATAGCACTGCCTTATTGGTTATAGAACATGCGGCCTTGCGCCCGCCGACGCGGGCCTGGCTCAGCCCATTCCTGGAATGAAAGCATCCCTGCGGGGACGCATGCCTGACAACATGCAACAGCGACTACCGGCAAGCCTTGCCAGTGATGCCGAATGGAAGATTCAGGGAGAACGTGCCGAGCGGACTTTGTCCCGTCTGAGTGCGGCCTTCGAACCATCGCGCGCGTTTTGGAGAATAGGCACGGGACGGGGGTTCTACGCGTAGGAGCGCCTTCCAAGGCGCGATTTTCGGTACGTCGTGACCGGGTTGATCGCGCCTTGGAAGGCGCTCCTACGTCCGTTCCACGCAGCGCACCGCATCGCCCAGCCGGATCAGTCCACCTGCCAATACCCGGGCATTCATCCCGCCATGGCCGCGCATCGCGTTGTAGCCACCCGGCCCCAGCACCGCCTCCATGCGCGAACAGGGGTCGCAGTGCCCGGTCATCTCCAGCACCACCTCGGCACCGATGCGCAGCACCAGCGGCCGGTCGCGAAACAAGGCATACGCCGCCAGCAGGTTCAGCCCCGATACCACAAGATTACGCCGCAGCCACGCCGCATCCACATGCGTCCGTCCCGTCAGCGCCGCCACCACCGGCAGATGCTCCGCCTGGATCAGCGTCACCTGCCGCTTGCCCCCTGCCACCCGGCTGCGCGACGGCTGCGCGTAATGGTCGCCTTCCAGCCCGCACCCGGCGATCGCCATCACGGATTCGACCGCCGCCACCTCGCCGCGGCGTTGCGGGCGCAGGTAGATCGCTTCGATCCGTCCCGGATGGGGGAAGCGGGTCGTCAGTTCGCGCAGGTTGGCTTCGCTCAAGGATTCCTCCCCGTGGTCGTGACGAATTTCGGCATCGGTCGTGGGTTAGGACATGCTGCAGACCGAAAAGCCGGTACGTTGTTGGCGGTTTCGAAGTCGATGGTGGCGAAGCGGGTCATGGATGGGTTTCAATCTTTTATAAATGTTTGTCAGGAATCGTCGCGATGCGCGACCAATCCATGTAAGCCGTGTGGGGCAGCGCGCCTGACCCATTCCCAGATCATAATGAACTGCAATCCGAACGAGAAATCGCCCATGTTTTCAACCAGAATCCTGCAAGCCTTCCTGCTGGCCCTCAGCCTGGGCACCCTCATCAGTGCCTGCGCCAAGGAGACACCCGCCGCGCCCGCCAAGCCGGCATCGAGCGCCCCCGCTGCCAAACTCGACACCATCGTGCTGGGCATGGGCTGCTTCTGGGGCGCGGAAAAGCGCATGTCCGAAGTGCCGGGCGTGGTCGATGTGGAAAGCGGCTATGCCAATGGCGACATCGAGGGCAACTACAAAGCCGTGCTCGCCCACGAGCGCGCCGTGCGTGCCGGCAAGACGAGCCAGCGCAACCATGCCGAAGTGGTCAAGGTGAGCTTCGACCCCGCCCGCACCACGCTGGAAACCGTGCTGATCAAGTTCTGGGAAAGCCACGATCCCACCCAGGGCGACCGTCAGGGCAACGACATCGGCAGCAACTATCGCAGCGCCATCTACACCCATGGCCAGGCGCAGCAAGACGTCGCTCTGAAAACACGCGCCGCCTACCAGCAGGCGCTGACCAAGGCCGGGCGGGGAAGTATCACCACCGAAATCGCCCCGCTAAAAAACTACGCCGCCGCCGAGGACTACCACCAGGACTACCTGAAGAAAAACCCCAAGGGCTATTGCGGCCTGGGCGGCACCGGCGTGAAGTACCCGGGCTCAAGCAGTGCCGCGTCAACTCCGCAGGCCGCGCCACGGCTGGACGGCAAGGCCCTGGCCTTCGAGCGGCAACTGGTGGTGTTCGAAGCGGAGGACTGCGCGTTCTGCAAGCAATTCAAGGCCGACGTCCTCGACCACTGGAAATCCCCGGTTGCCGTCACGCGCACGAACAACCCCAACGCGCCCACCGGCTGGAAGCTGGAAAAGGCCTTGTTCGCCACCCCCACCATCGTGCTGTTTGAGCAAGGCCGTGAGGTCTCCCGCTATACCGGCTACAGCGGCGAGCAAACAGACTTCTGGAAGTGGCTGGGCTTTCGGCTGCTCACCCCCGCGCAAAAGAAGATCGCCTTCGAGCAAGGCACCGAGCGCGCCTTCACCGGATCGCACCTGGACGAAAAGCGCGCCGGCACCTTTGTCGACCCCATCACCGGCGCGCCCCTGTTCCGCAACAACACCAAGTTCGAAAGCGGCACCGGCTGGCCCAGCTTCTTCGACCCGGTGGAGGGCGCCATCAGCCTGCATGAAGACAGCGACCACGGCATGAAGCGCGTCGAAGTGCGCAGTGCCAGTTCCGGCATCCACCTCGGCCACGTCTTCGACGACGGCCCGCCGCCCACCCACAAGCGTTACTGCATCAACGGCAACGTGCTGAAGTTCGTGCCCGACGCCGGGCAGTGAGGAGGACATCACCGCCCCCCACCTCCCATTCACCCGTACACCTCGTCATGGCTGCCGATATCGAGCAGCAGGATTTCGTGCTCAGTGATTTTCAACGTCAGGGTGATGCGATAGCTGT
>JBPPMF010000294.1:0-22843 GCA_051305915.1 Thiobacillus sp.
CGCAGCTTTTTCACCCTCTCCCCCGCCCTCTCCCCTCAAGGGAGAGGGGGTTGTCCGTGGATTTTCGGCTGGCTTGCTCGAAGTCGCGCTCTCTCCGGTCTCAATCACCGCCACCACCTCGCCAGCCTTCACCACCGTGCCTTCTTGCTGGTGGATCTCGACCAGGGTGCCGGACCCCGGCGCCGGGATTTCCAGGATCACCTTGTCGGTTTCCAGGTCAACCAGCGTCTCGTCGCGCGTGACGGTCTCCCCGACCTGTTTGCGCCACGGCAGCAGGGTGCCGCTGGCGATCGAATCGGACAGCGTCGGCACGCGCACTTCAAGTTTCATAGGGGGTCTCCAGCGCGTCGTTCATCAAGGCATCCAGTTCCACCCGATGGCGCGAAGCATAGCCCGAGGCCGGCGCCGCGGCGGGCGGGCGGCCGGCGTAATGGAAGCGTCGTCCGCCCGGTGCGCAGTGGTTGAGATGGTGCAATGTCTGATACCAGGCGCCTTGGTTCATCGGTTCTTCCTGCGCCCAGACGAAGGTGTCGGCCTGCGGGTACGCATTCAGCACGGCACGGAATCCGTCTTCCGGGAAGGGGTAAAGCTGCTCGATCCGCACCAGCGCCACGTCGTCCAGCCTACGTTCGGCACGTGCGGCTTCGAGCTCGAACCACACGCGCCCGCTGCATGCCACCACGCGTTTTGCCTGACGCGGCGCACGCCGATCGTCGATGATCGGAAGAAATGCGCCGCTGCTCAAATCCGCCAGCGACGAGGTGGACTCGGGATGACGCAGCAGGCTCTTGGGACTCATGATCACCAGCGGCTTGCGCTGCGGGCGCACGATCTGCCGACGCAGCAGGTGGAACATCTGCGCCGGCAGGGTCGGTACGCAGACCTGGATGTTGTCCTGCGCGCACAACTGGAGGAAGCGTTCGAGCCGCGCGGATGAGTGTTCCGGCCCCTGCCCTTCAAAACCGTGCGGCAGCATCAGCACGAGCCCGCACAGGCGTCCCCATTTGGCCTCGCCGCTGGTGATGAACTGGTCGATCACCACCTGGGCGCCGTTGGCGAAATCGCCGAACTGCGCTTCCCACACCACCAGCGTGTCGGGGTCGGCGGTGGCATAGCCGTACTCGAACGCCAGCACGGCTTCTTCCGACAGCAGCGAATCGATGATGGTGAAGTTGCCCTGGCGTTCGTGGATGTGTTCGAGCGGAACGTAGACGCCGCTCTGGCGGCGTTCGCGCTTCTGGTCGTGCCACACCGCATGACGGTGGAAGAAAGTGCCGCGCGCCGAATCCTGCCCCGACACCCGCACGTTGTGGCCGGCGTCAAGCAGGCTGGCGTAGGCCAGATTCTCAGCGTAGCCCCAGTCCACCGGCAGTTCGCCCGCGCGCATTTTGCGGCGGTCGTCGAGTACTTTCTGCACCCGCGAATGGAGTTCGATTTCGTGCTGCAGGGTGGTGATGCGTTCGCCCAGGAAATCCAGCTGCGCCGCCAGGACCGCGGTCGGCACCTCGTGGGACTGGGCACCCTTGAAGCGGCCCCAGTCCATGCTGAAGGTTTCCTTGAAATCCGACAGCGCGGGCGCACTCAGCGATTCGCCGTGCTCCAGCCGGTCGCGGCATTTATCGATGAGATCATCCGCCTGTGCCTGGGTCAGCACGCCATCGTCGACCAGCCGCTGCGCGTACAAGGTACGCGTGCTGGGGTGGGCCTGGATGCGGCGATACATCATCGGTTGGGTGGCGAGCGGTTCATCCTGCTCGTTATGGCCGTGACGGCGGTAGCACACCAGGTCGATGAAGCAGTTCTTGTGAAAAGTGTAGCGGTAGTCGACCGCGGTCTGCACCGCGAAAGCCACTGCCTCGGGATCGTCGCCGTTGACGTGCAGCACCGGCGACTCGACCATCTTCGCGACGTCGGTGCAGTACAGCGTCGAGCGCACGTCGCGCGGATCGGAGGTGGTGAAGCCGATCTGGTTGTTGATCACCACGTGGATCGCGCCGTGGTTGCGGAAGCCGCGCGTCTGCGACATGTTGAGGCTTTCCATCACCACACCCTGCCCCGACAGCGCAGCGTCGCCGTGCATGATCACCGGCACAACTTCGTAGCCGAGCACATCGCCGCGACGGTCCTGGCGCGCCCGCACCGAGCCGCGCACCACCGGGTGCACGATTTCGAGATGCGAGGGATTGAACGCCAGCACCAGGTGCACGGGACCAAACTCCGTGGCGATATCGGCGGAAAAACCCTGGTGGTATTTCACGTCGCCCGACAGCGGCGAGCCGGGAACGCCATTCGGCGGCTCTTCGTAGAGGCTATCGATCGTGCGCCCCATCAGCGTGGTCAGCACATTGATGCGGCCGCGGTGCGCCATGCCCATCACGATTTCCTTGGCGCCGTGGCGCGCGCAACGCGCAACCACCTGATCGAGCAGCGGAATCAGGCTCTCGGCGCCTTCAAGCGAGAAACGCTTCTGGCCGACATGGCGCGTGTGGAGAAATTTCTCCAGCGTCTCGGCATCGGTCAGCCGCTTCAACAGCTTCTTTTTCAGGGCGGGCGAGACGCCGAAGCGCCCCTGCGCCGATTCGATGCGCTCCTGCAGCCAGCGTTTCCGCGCCACATCGGTGATGTGCATGTATTCGACGCCGACATGGCCGCAATAGGCACTTTTCATGCGCTGCAGAATGTCGGCGAGTGTGGTGCGATCGATGCCGAACAGCGAGCCGGTCTCGAATTCACGCGTCAGATCCGCCTCGGTTAGCCCGTAGTGCGCAGGATCGAGTTCGGGCGTGGGTGGCGGCTCGAAGCGCCGCAAGGGATCAAGGTCGGCGTGCCGCACGCCCAGATAACGGTAGGCGTTGATCAGCCGCAGTACCGCGACCTGCGCCGCATCCGAGCCAGCTGTCACGCCCGGCAGCGGCTGGGTCAGCCAGGGTGCCAGCGCCTCGTCGTCGAACTGTTCAAGGTACGCCGCATTGCCGGCATACAGAGGAGACGTCAGAGACCAGTCGGACACGCTCATGCAGATCCGGTCAGGTCAGGCTCCGCGCTGGTCCAGCGGCACGAATTCGCGCCGCGTCGAACCCGTGTAGAGCTGGCGCGGCCGGCCGATCTTGTGCGCCGGGTCGCCGAGCATCTCGTTCCACTGCGCGACCCAACCGGCGGTACGCGCCAGCGCGAACATCACGGTGAACATGCTGCTGGGGATGCCCATGGCGCGGAAGATAATGCCGGAATAAAAGTCGACGTTGGGATACAGCTTGCGGCTGATGAAGTACTCGTCTTCCAGCGCGATACGCTCCAGCTCCATCGCCATCTTGAACTGCGGGTCGTCGCGCAGGTCGAGCGCATCCAGCACCTCGTAGCAGGTCTGGCGGATGATGCGTGCGCGCGGATCCATGTTCTTGTAGACGCGATGGCCGAAGCCCATCAGGCGGAAGGAATCCGACTTGTCCTTGGCGCGCTTGATGAATTCTGGAATGCGCGAAGCGTCGCCCATCTCATCGAGCATCTTCAGCACCGCCTCGTTGGCGCCACCGTGCAGCGGGCCCCACAACGAAGCCATGCCGGCGGCGATGCAGGCATAGGGATTGGCGCCGCTGGAGCCCGCCAGGCGAACGGTCGAGGTCGAGGCGTTCTGCTCATGGTCGGCGTGCAGGATGAAGATGCGGTCGAGCGCGCGCGCCAGCACCGGGTTCGGCTCGTAGGGCTCGCACGGCGTCGAAAACATCATGTGCAGAAAGTTCTCGGCGTAGCTCAAGCGGTTTTGCGGATAGACGAAAGGCTGGCCCTCGTTGAACTTGTAGGCCCAGGCAGCGACGGTGGGTATCTTGGCGATCAGACGGTGGGCGACGATCTCGCGATGATGCGGATCGAACAAGTCGTTGCCCTCGTGATAGAAGGCCGACATCGCGCCGGTCACGCCGATCATCACCGCCATCGGATGCGCGCTGCGACGGAAGCCGCGGAACACGTTCTCCATCTGGTCATGCAGCATGCTGTGGTGGCTGATCGAGTTCTCGAACGTCAGTTTCTGCTCGGCGGTCGGCAGTTCGCCATGCAGCAGCAGATGGCAGACTTCCATGTAGTCGGACTGGTAGGCCAGCTCCTCGATCGGGTAACCGCGGTAGTACAGCAGGCCTTCGTCGCCGTCGATGTAGGTGATAGCGGAATTGCAGCTGGAGGTGGCGGTGAAGCCGGGATCGTGGGTGAAGTAACCCTGCGCGCCGAGGGTGCGGATATCAATCACCGGCGTGCCATAGGTGCCCTGCTCGATCGGCAGTTCGATGGACGGACTGCCGTCGCTGAAGGTAAGGGTGACGGTTTTTTTCATTGCAATTCCAATAATGTTGCAGCCTGGTATTTTTGCAGGCGTTCAATCAGCGCGGCCAGATCGGCATCGCCCGGAGGCGAGCGGCCTTGCAGCCTGTCGAGTATCTCCATGTCCGACAGGCCCAGCAACCGCTCCAGCGCAGCTGTCTCGCAAGGCTGAAGTGTAGCGCGGTGGACCTGCAGAAAGCCACCCAGCCAGAGATCGAGTTCGAGCAATCCGCGGCGGCAGCGCCAGGCCAATCGATCAGACACGGCGTTTCACCAGCAGCGACTTGATGCGCCCGATCGCCGCCGTCGGGTTCAAGCCCTTGGGGCAGGCATCGACGCAGTTCATGATGCCACGGCAGCGATACAGCCGGTACGGGTCTTCCAGATTGTCGAGCCGCGCCGCAGTGGCCTCGTCGCGCGAATCGGCGATGAAGCGCCAGGCCTGCAACAGGCCGGCCGGGCCGACGAATTTTTCCGGATTCCACCAGAACGACGGGCATGAAGTGGTGCAGCAGGCGCACAGAATGCATTCGTAGGCACCGTCGAGCAGCGCGCGGTCAGCCGGGCTTTGCAGACGCTCGACCTCCGGCTCGGGATCGTCGTTGATCAGCCACGGTTTGATCGAGCGGTACTGCTTGTAGAACGGCTCCATGTCGACGATCAGATCACGAATCACCGGCAGCCCCGGCAACGGCCGCACCTCGATGGGCTGCTTCAGTTCGCTCAAAGGCGTGATGCACGCCAGCCGGTTCTTGCCATTCACGTTCACCGCATCCGAGCCGCACACGCCCTCGCGACAAGAGCGACGTAGCGAGAGGGTTTCATCCTGCGCCTTGATCGCCAGCAGTGCGTCGAGCAACATCTTGCCGGCGGGATCGATGTCGAGGTCGACGTCCTGCATGTGGGGTTGTTCGCCGGATTCTGGAGAGTAGCGGTAGAGGCGGAATTTCATGGTTGCTCGCAGTCCGTGGCCGATAAATGCGAAGGGATCATCAATACACCCTCTCCTTCGGCCAAATCGACTCCACCGTCAACGGCTTCAACCGCACCGGTTTGGCATCCACCTGATCCCCCGCCCGCGAATACAGCGTGTGCTTGAGCCAGTACTCGTCGTCGCGCGCGGGAAAATCCTCCCGCGTGTGCGCGCCGCGGCTTTCGGTGCGATGGATCGCCGACACCAGCGTTGCGCGCGCCACGCCGATCAGGTTTTCCAGTTCCAGTGCCTCGATGCGCGCGGTGTTGAAGATGCGGCTGGTGTCCTGCAAACCGGCGTGCGCCAGCCGTTCCTCCAGTTGATCCAGTTTTGCCAGACCTTCGCGCAGCACTGCATCGGTGCGGAACACGCCGGCATGCGCCTGCATCATGCGCCGAAGGTCGTCGGTGATCGCCGCCACGCGTTCGCTGCCGGGACGCTCCCAGCGCGCGAGCCGTGCCTGGCTTGGCTCGGCCGCGTTCTCCGGCAGCGGACGCGGATAGGGGTTATCACGCAGATGTTCCAGCATATGCAGGCCTGCGGCGCGTCCGAACACGATGAGGTCGAGCAGCGAGTTTCCGCCGAGGCGGTTGGCGCCATGCACCGATACGCAGGCGCATTCGCCGACGGCATACAGGCCCGGCACCGGCTCCTCGGGGCCGAAGCGCGCGGGGGCGACGACCTGACCGTTAAGGTTGGTCGGGATGCCGCCCATCATGTAGTGCGCGGTGGGGGCGACCGGAATCGGCGCCTGGGCCGGATCGACGCCGGCGAAGCGGATCGACAGGTCACGGATCCCGGGGAGCTTTTCGGCAATGAGTGCCTCGCCCAGGTGGTCGAGCTTAAGGTCGATGTGGTCTGCACGCGGCCCGCAGCCGCGGCCCTCTGCGATTTCGATCGCGATGGCGCGCGCCACAACGTCACGCCCGGCCAGATCCTTCGCATGCGGCGCGTAGCGTTCCATGAAGCGCTCGCCGTGTCTGTTCAGCAAATAGCCGCCCTCGCCCCGAACGCCTTCGGTGATGAGGCAGCCGACGCCGGCAATCCCGGTGGGATGGAACTGCCAGAATTCCATGTCCTGCAGCGGCAGGCCGGCGCGCAGCACCATGCCGAGGCCGTCGCCGGTGTTGATCATGGCATTGCTGCTGTTGCCGAACACCCGCCCCGCCCCGCCGGTGGCCAGCAACGTCGTGCGCGCCTCAATCAGAAGCGGCTCGCCGGTCTCGATGGAGATCGCGGTGACGCCGAGGCAGTAGCCGTCGGCGTCTCGAATCAAATCAAGTGCGAAGTATTCGTCGAAGAAATGCGTGCGGTGAGCGATGTTCTGCTGATACAGCGCGTGCAGCAGCGCGTGGCCGGTGCGGTCGGCGGCGGCACAGGTGCGCGTCGCCTGCTCGCCGCCAAAATGTTTGGACTGGCCACCGAACGGGCGTTGATAAATCTTGCCGTTGTCGAGGCGCGAAAAAGGCAGCCCCATGTGCTCCAGTTCATAAACAGCTGAAGCGGCTTCGCGGCACATGAACTCGATCGCGTCCTGATCGCCCAACCAGTCGCCCCCCTTGACCGTGTCGTACATATGCCATTCCCAGCGGTCGTCGTCTACGTTGGCAAGCGCGGCGGTGATGCCGCCCTGCGCTGACACCGTGTGCGAACGCGTCGGGAACACCTTGGACACCACCGCGACCTTGTAGTCGGAACGCGCCAGCTGCAAAGCCGCACGCAGGCCGGCGCCGCCGCCGCCGATGATGAGCGCGTCGAAGCGGCGCGTGTTCATGTCGTGCGCCACAAGGCCGTCCCAAACAAAATCACGGCGAACCAGACCACGCTGCCCGCCAAAGTGACGATCACTGCCAGAACCAGCAGCAGCCGCAGGCCTGTGTGATGAACGTAGTCCATGAAAATATCGCGCATCCCTACCCACGCATGCAATGCCAGCGCCGCGACCGTCAGCAACATCAGCACGCGCAGCCATGGCGGCGCGAACAGCGTCCGCCAGCCGGTGAAATCAAACGGCAAGGCCGCCAGAAAATAAGCCATCAGCACAGGCAAAGCCAGCGCCAGCACCACTGCCGTGGCGCGCTGTAACAACCAGCTACCAGTGCCGGTGTGCGAGCCGGTGGTGGACTTCATGCGAACAGCCTCCAGGCGGCAAGCAGCGTGACCAGCCCGCTCGCCAGTAAAACCGCGATGCTGGTTTGTCGCGCCCGGCGCAGGTCAAGGCCCCAGTGCACATCCAGCGCCAGATGCCGCAGGCCAGCGAAAAAATGCTGCGCAAACGCCCAGATCAAAAACAACAGAAACAGTTTGGGCAAGGGATGCGTGACGCAGTCGGCCATACGCTGAAAGCCCGCCTCACCCGACAGCGAAACCGACAGGGCCCACACCCCGAGCGGCAGGGCTGCAAACAGCAACGTGCCCGATATCCGATGCAGGATCGACACCCAGCCGGGAAGCGGCAAATGGATGCGGAACAGATCGAGATAAACGGGGCGCGCGATGGGTTTCACGGCACGGTGGGATTGTCTGCTGGGTTGGCTTAGCGAGGCTTGCTTGTCGCCTTTGCCTTGGCTACAGCGGGTTTAGCCGGCTTTTTGACCACTGTCTTCTTCACCACGGGCTTCATCAGCGCAGCCTTTGCCACGGCCTGCGGCACGCGCTCGGCCAGGCGCGGATCGAACGGCTTGGGCAGGATGTAGTCCGGGCCGAATGCCAACTTCTTCAGCTTGTAGGCCTTCAGCACCGAGGCCGGCACCGGCTCGCGCGCCAGTTCGGCCAGCGCATGCACCGCGGCGATCAGCATGCCGTCGGTAATCTGCTTCGCGCGCGCGTCGAGCGCGCCGCGAAAGATGAAGGGAAAGCCCAGCACGTTATTGACCTGGTTGGGATAATCCGAACGTCCGGTCGCCATGATGAGATCGCTGCGTGCGGCACGGGCCTTTTCCGGCGCGATCTCGGGATTGGGGTTGGCGAGCGCGAAAACCACCGGCTTGTCGGCCATGCTTTTCACCATCGCCGGGCTCACCAGGTTGGCGCCTGACACGCCGACGAATACGTCTGCACCATTCATCGCCTCTTCCAGCGTGCGCAGTCTGGTCGTGCGCGCAAACCCTTTCTTGAAGCTGTTGAGGTCGGTGCGCGCCTTGTGCACCACCCCTTTGGAATCGACCAGCAGGATATTGCTCTTTTTGGCGCCCATCTGCACCAGCAGCTTCATCGATGCGATGCCGGCCGCGCCAGCACCGAGACAGACGATTTTCGCGCTTTCCAACGTCTTGCCCTGCACGTGCAGTGCATTGATGAGACCGGCGCAGATGATCACGGCGGTGCCGTGCTGGTCGTCATGAAATACCGGAATATCGAGCTTTTTCTTCAGCGCGGCTTCGATCTCGAAGCAGTGCGGCGCAGCAATGTCCTCAAGGTTGATGCCGCCGAAGGTTGGTGCAATCGCCACCACCACATTGATGAAATCCTGTGGGGTTTTGGCGTTGACTTCGATGTCGTAAACATCGATACCGGCGAACTGTTTGAACAGCACCCCCTTGCCTTCCATCACCGGCTTGGCGGCCAAAGGGCCGAGGTTGCCCAAGCCGAGGATTGCAGTGCCGTCGGTGATCACGGCGATCAGGTTGCCCTTGTTGGTGTAGTCGTAAGCCTTCTTCGGATTTTTGGCGATTTCCAGCACCGGCTGCGCAACACCCGGGGTGTAGGCCAGCGAAAGGTCATCTTGCGTGGAGCAGGGCTTCGAGGATTCCACCGAGAGCTTGCCGGGTTTGGGCAGGCGGTGGTAGTCGAGGGCTTTTTTCTTCAGTTCGGCTTGGCTCATAACGGCGGTACAGGCTGGATAAACAAGCTGCCATTATCGCGGATTTACGCGCGCTCCGCCGCGCCAGGCCCCAAGCGAATGGGCCGCGTCACTTTTTCCAGATTTTGAGCTGGGCCCGCAGGCGCGCCACGGCTTGTGAATGCAACTGGCACACGCGCGATTCGGACACCCCGAGCACCGCACCGATTTCCTTCAGGTTCATGTCCTGTTCGTAGTACATGCCCATCATGCTGCGTTCGCGTTCGGGCAGATGATGGATCGCGGCGACCAAACCGGCACGGAAGCCTTCGTCCTCCAGCACCGAGAGCGGGTCATTGCTGCCGTCGACCAGATAACGCTCCAGAAAACTGGCGCTGTCCTCATCGGAAAAGTCTTCGTAATACAGGAGCTGGGAGCACTTCACATTACCCAACATGGATTGGTACTGATCGATTGCGAGGCCGAGTTCTGCCGAGATTTCATGCTCGGTCGGCGATTTGCCATTGCGCTGTTCCAGCCGGTGGATGGCGGATTCGATCTGCCGGGATTTCTGCCGCACATGACGCGGCAACCAGTCGGCTTCGCGCAACTCGTCGAGCATGGCACCGCGAATGCGCTGGGTAGCATAGGATTCGAACTGCGCCCCCTGGGTGCCGTCGAAACGCCCGACCGCATCCATCAGGCCGATCAGCCCTACCTGGATGAGGTCATCGACCTCGACGCTGGCCGGCAGGCGCGCCATCATGTGATACGCAATGCGCTTGACCAGCGGCGCATATTTGACGACTTGTTCGTCTTGCGACGAGGGTTTAGTAGCCATGTTTCAAGGCCATGTCTCAAGTGTTTCCTGTTGTATAACGGGCCGTCAGACTCGTCTCCTCGTCGGCCATTCTAACGGCAAGCGCTGCAAATGCATCATCCTCATGCGCGACGCTGTAGACGCTCCGGGTAAACAGGGGATCCAGAAAATGCCTGCATGCGGCTTGCAGGTGATCGCAGGCAAGTGCATCCCCCAACAAGCCAATGCCGACCCGACGCCCCTGCTGGGACAGGGTTTTCAGCAACGCATACGCCCGTAGATTCGCTGTCTGTCCGGCACGCACTTCGAGAAGGAGGGTTTGAGCCGCATCCGGAAAGGGAAGCTCACCCGGCGCATCCACGCTGGCATCGAACAGCAGGCAATCGTAACGCTGTGCGATCGTCATCAACCCCGGCTCATCCACCTGCAGACCGGGCGCATACCAGCCGTCGCCACCGGGCATATCCAGCGTATGCAACTGCTGACGCATCAATTGCTGGCGCCAGTCGAACAGGCTGCGCGTAAGCGAGTCGGCAAACATCCGGCCACGGCTGTCGATCAGCAGTGACGTCCAGCCATGCCGATGCAGCGCATCGGCCAGTCGGAAAGTGGATTCTGCGGTATCGAAGAAACAATGAACGTAGCGTGACGGCTGCTGGGCACGCCGCCGCCTGAGTCCGGCAGCCTGATCAGCCGCCATTGATGCCCTTTTGGGAGCGATGCACTTCACGCTCGGCCTCGACGCCGGCAAACAGCGGCAAGTCCTCGGCCTCCAATGCATAAGGCGTGGCAAGTTGCCCGCCCTTCAGCGCACGGTCGATGAGATAAGCTGCGTTGGGCGCGTGAAGGTCTTCCGGCACCCGCTGGCCACCGCTGATATAGGCCAGCGGCAGGCGATGGCGGATCAGGCTGTCGAGCGCCGCGCCCGGCTGCGGCGCTTCGTCGAGCTTGGTCAGGATGCAGGCCACCGCGCCATCGCCAAAACGCGTCATCGCCTGTTCGATGGCCGCGCTCTGCTGGCCGGCTGAAATCACAGCGAGTCGGCGCACGCCCAGGGCATCGAGCGCCTGAACGTCACGGGTGCGGGGGTCGGACGGCGCAAAACCGGCAGTGTCGATCAGCACCAGTTTTTTGGCCGCGAGGTGTGGCAACAACCGGGTCAATTTGGACAGGTCTTCAGCCACATGCAGCGACACCCCCAGCAGGTCGGCATACACCGTCAATTGCGTTGCCGCGCCAATGCGGTAGGCATCGGCGGCCACCAGCGCCACTTGCGCGGCACCATGCGCATCGACCGCACGCGCGGCGAGTTTGGCCACCGTGGTGGTTTTGCCCGAGCCGGTGGAACCAACCAACGCGAAACGCCCGCCCCTGGCCAGCAGATCGGCTTCACGTCCCTGCACCGGCAGGTTGCGAATCAGCACCTGACGCAGCCAGCGCTGGGCGGCATCCGTGTCGAGTCCGCGCGGCAGGCGTGCCGCCAGGGTCCGCGCCAGGGTGCTGCCAAATCCAGCCGCAAATAAAGTTTGCATGACCGCCACCCGCGCCGGATCACGCCGCCGGGTGGCACCCCAGGCAAAACCCGCCAACTGGTTCTGCACCAGGCCGCGCAGGCGTGACAACTCGGCCAGAATGCGCGAACTGCCTGCCGTGTCCGGCGCCTCGCTGACTGCCGGCACCGCCAGATCGCCATACGCGCTGGCCAGAATTTCGACGCCCTTCGGATGCGGCCGCGTGGACAACACCACGGCATCGTCACCCAGTTCGCGACGGATACGGGCGAGACCTTCGCGCGCATCCGTCGCGACGAATACCTGCACACTCATGCCCCCGCTCCGATCGTCAGTTCCGTATTCACCTGCACGATTTTATCGGCAGGCACTTCGGCGTAGGCAATCACTGAAAGGCGTGGCAGGTTGCGCCGCAACAGCCGTGACAGGATCGCGCGCAGGCTCGGCGAGGTCAGCAGCACGGGCGGATGGCCTTCACGCTCCTGCTCGGCCAATGCCTGTTCCGCCGCATCGTTCAGGGCATCCAGCGTGGCAGGCGACAGCAGGGCTTCGCCCTCATCGCCCATTTCGTTCAGCAAGCAGGTTTCGGTCGCCGCAGCCAGGCCGATCACCTGCAGGGTGTTGCTGCCTTCGAACAGCCGGTCGACGATGCTGCGCCCCAGCGCGGCGCGCACGGTTTCCACCAACTCGTCGATCGCCTGGTTCTTCGGCGCGCGTGCGGCCAGGGTTTCAAACAGGGTGCGGGTGTCACGAATCGACACGTTTTCCGCGATCAGTTGCTGCAGTACCGCCTGTACGCTGGTCAGCGGCAGGTGGCGCGGGGTCACGTCCTCGACCAGCCCCGGATGGTTGCGCGCCAGGGTGTCGAGCAGCTGCTGCACTTCGGTGCGCCCCAGCAGTTCGGGTGCGTGCTGACGGAACACGGCCTCGACCTGGCGCGCGATCAGTTCGGCGGGTTCCAGCACCACAAAACCACGCAGTTCGGCTTCCTCATCCCGCCCGGCTTCGATCCAGATGCCGGGCAGCCCGGTCAGCGGATCGAAGCCGGGCGATCCCTCCAGACGCCCCAGCACGTCACCCATGTCCACCGCCAGCACCTGGCCACTGGGCATCTCGCCGTGCGCCACGTCGACCCCCTTCAGCGTGATGCGATAGGTGTTGGGTTTGAGATCGAGGTTGTCGCGCACGCGAATGAGTGGCACCACCAGGCCCATGTCGGTGGCAAAGCGACGGCGCGCTTCGGTGATTCTGGTCAGTGCTGCGCCCCCCTGGTTGCGGTCGACCAGCGGGATCAGGCGGTAGCCGACTTCGAGCGCCAGCACGTCGACCGGCGGGATGTCTTCCCAGGTAACATCGAGCGGCGCCGGTTCCGCCTCGATCAGATCCAGCGCCTCGATATCAGGCACCGCGCCCTGGCGACGCATCAACCAGAATCCCAAACCGCCCAGCACCACGGCAATGCTCAAAAAAGCCAGGTGCGGCGTGCCCGGAATCAGGCCCAATGATCCCAGCACAGCCGCGGACACATACAGCGTCTGCGGCCGGCCGAAAATCTGGGTGGAAAACTCACGTGACAAGTCCTGCTCGCTCGACGCGCGACTGACCACGATGCCGGCCGCCGTCGAGATAATCAGCGCTGGAATCTGCGTCACCAGGCCATCGCCCACCGTCAGCAGTGCGTAACGCCCGAGCGCCTCGGTCAGCCCAAGATCGTGCTGAAACAGCCCGACCAGGACACCGCCGACCAGATTGACCAGCAGAATGATGATGCCGGCGATGGCGTCACCGCGCACGAACTTGGAAGCGCCGTCCATCGCGCCATAAAAGTCGGCTTCGCGACCAATCTCGCTGCGCCGGGTGCGCGCCTCGCTTTCGTTGATGAAGCCGGCATTGAGGTCGGCATCCACCGCCAGCTGCTTGCCCGGCATCGAATCCAGCGTAAAGCGCGCCGCCACTTCGGCAATGCGCCCGGCGCCCTTGGTGATGACGACGAAGTTGATGATAACCAGAATCAGGAACACCACGAAGCCAACGACGTAGTTGCCGCCGACCAGGAAATTGCCGAAGGACTCGATCACCTTGCCCGCCGCTTCAGGCCCGGTGTGGCCTTGCATCAGGATGATACGGGTCGACGCAACGTTGAGCGACAGGCGCAGCAGCGTGGTCAGCAGCAACACGGTGGGGAATACCGAAAAATCCAGCGGGCGCCGCGCGTTCAGGCTCACCAGCATCACAATCATCGCCAGCGCGATATTGAGCGTGAACAGCACGTCGAGCATAAAGGTGGGCAACGGCAATATCATCATCGCCAGAATCAGCAGCACCAGTGCCGGCACCGCCAACCGGTTTAGCGGCATGCCCAGTACCATCACGCCCTGCGCGCTCATCCGATCACCTCATTAACCGTTCTGGGCCTAGCGATCGCTCCCTCCCCCCTCGTGGGGGAGGGTTGGGGATAACCAGCGACTTGCCCGTTTGCGGGCTTAGTCGAATGGCTAGAGATTCCATCAGAGGGGGGGCAAGCCATCCCCATCACACCCTGCGCGTTCATCCAATCACCTCGTCAACATGTCGTCCCGCCTGCTGCTGACGGCTGCGCAACTGGGCACGCATTTCCGGGCTGCCTTCGGCTTCGCGTGCCTCGGCCAGCACCTCCTGCCAGGTCATCGCATGGCGCTGCAGATAGCGCCACCAGCGCCAGCCCGCGTCCACCACTGCCGCCAGCGTCAGCGCTGCCGCCAGCGCCAGCACGCCGCGCCCAACCCAGGCGGCAAGCAGCGAAACGCTGACTCCGCTGCCGCTTAAGCTTTGCAGGTCCGGCCAGCCGCTTGCCAGCGCCCACCCAACAGCTACAGCGGCAAGCGCGAGTTTCAACAGCGCCAGCAATCCATCAAACCAGGCGTCGGCGGAAAACAGGCGGGCAATAGCCCGGAATGGATTGGCACGCGTCAGGGCGGCCTGGGTGATCCGGGGCGCATATACCCAGCCGGAAAGCAGCATGGGTGCCACCAGCGTAGCAATCAATATGGTGACCAGCACAGGCAGCAAGGCCCACAGCGCCGCCTGGGCCGCATCAAGGAAAATCGGGGAAAACGGCTGGGCGGCATGCATGAAGGCCGCTTCGGTCAAGCCTTGCAGAGCCACGAGCAGACGTGGCGCCAGCCAGCTCAACATGCCCAGCGTCATCAGCAGCACCAGCCACGCCGTGAGTTCGGCGGAACGCGGCACATCGCCCGCACTGCGCGCCTGTTGCAGGCGCCGCGGGCTGGCTGGTTCGGTACGGGAAAGATCAGACGCCTCGGCCATGCTTATCTCGAATTTTGGGGCAGTCTAGCATGATGCGGGCGTGGCTTTTCCGCCTCAAAAATGGCGGCCGCCCCGATTGGCTGGCAAGGCGTTCGATTCACGCGCGGACTGGCCGCCTAATTTTTGCGCGAAAAAAAAAAGCGGCCGGGTTTCCCCCGCCGCTTCGTTTCGACTGCAACTGAATCAGGCTGCGTTGGCGTATTGCGCCTTGGCCTGACGCGCCGCTGCGATCTCGTCAGGGCCGTAGGCCTTACCGGACCACAGCATTTCGTAGGCGATTTCCTCGTTGCCGTTCTCGCACAGGTCCAGCACTTTCTGGAACAAGGGCTGGAAGGTCTCGGAACGATGCGATTTCTCGTGGTTCTCAAAGGTATCCCAGAAGGTCACGATCAGGGCCTCCTTGCCCTTCATCGGGCTTTCGACGGCCTGGCCGATGGTCGAGCCTTCGTTGGACACCTGGCCTGAATTCAGTGCCACAAAGCCCCCGACGAAGCCGGTGTCGGAATGGTAGGTCTTGACGTTTTCACACAGAAACGCGACCCGTTCCTGCAGGTCGTCTACCGTGTACTCGGGTTTCAAAATCACCCGGTTGAGAGTCACGACACCGTCGGTCGGGAAATTAGCGATCAGTCCACTCATGGTTTAGCTCCTGTTGGGAAGGGTTGAACAGGTTCCCAGTCTATATACCTGACTGTTTTAGTCAACTAATTTATTTAAATAGTTTATGCATCTATCAATATATTGAATCTATAGCAGATACGATATCTCACCGTCAGATGTAACGCTTCTGTTCGCTGCGCTTTCCCGGCCGTTTCTTCATGATCACCACGCCCTTGGCCACGTCGACATCGGCCACCGGGATGTTCTCGTATAGCGGATTGAGCGGCTTCAGCATCCAGCCGTCGTCGCGCTTCACCAGCTGGCGAAAAATGTATTCGTCGTTGACGTAGGCGACGACATAGGAACCATCCTTGACCAGGCCGGACGGCTCGACCACGATGATTTCGCCCTCCTCGAACTCAGGCATCATGGAGTCGCCCAGCACCATCAGCGCATAGGGTTCGGAACCGGCGCAGTTGCTCGCCTCGTTGACTTCCTGGATGGGAATGGTCTTGCGTTCGGTGCGTTCGTTCATGGGGGCCTCGTCAATACCTGACTAATTAGCTCGGGATTATAGCCAAAATCGGCAGCTGCCCGATCAGCGGCCGCGCATGAACATGGAATCGAGTTCCTTGAGGCTGACCTGGAACCAGGTCGGACGGCCGTGATTGCACTGCCCAGCCCGCTCGGTGGCTTCCATCTCGCGCAGCAGCGCGTTCATTTCGGGCAAGGTGAGCATCCTATTCGCACGCACCGCACCATGACAGGCGAGCGTCGCCAGCAGTTCGTTGCGGCGTTCGGCCAGCAGGCGTGCGACACCGAATTCTGCGACTTCGGCGAGCACGGCACGGGTCAGTTCGACCGGGTCGGCATGCCTCAGCAGCCACGGCATCGAGCGCACTGCCACCGAGGTGGGCGAGGTGATCGACAATTCGAAACCGATTTCGCCCAACTGCGCCAGATGCGGGCTGATTTCCGCGACGTCGCGCGCGTCGACCGTCAGCGCGACCGGAATCAGCAGGGTTTGCGCCGGCACCGCACGGGCGTCGAGCTCGGTTTTGAGCTTTTCATAGACGACGCGCTCGTGTGCGGCGTGCATGTCGACCAGCACCAGCCCCTGCGCGTTCTGAGCCAGCACGTAGACGCCGTGCAACTGCCCCACCGCATAGCCGAGCGGCGGCGCATCGCCCTGCCCGCTCTGCGGCAAAGGCGACGCCACAGACGTAATCAAAGTCCCTGAATCCTGACCCCTGATTCCTGACCCCTCACCCAAAGGCGCATAGAACCCCATCGCTTCGCTCACCTGCAGCGGCATCACGGCCTGCTGCGGGGTGATATAGCCCGCGCTGGGCATTGGTGCGGCGCCGGGATGCACTTGGCCAGACGGGGCTTCGGCTTCGGCTGCCGCTGGCGCCGATAACAGCCGTTCGACCGCATGGAACAGGAACTGGTGCACGCCCCGGCTATCGCGAAAACGGATCTCGGTCTTGGCCGGATGCACGTTCACGTCGACCAGGTCCGGCGGCAGGCTGATGAACAGGCAATACGCCGGGTTCAACTGATGATGCAGCACGTCGCGGTAGGCTTCCTTCAGTGCATGGACGATCAGCTTGTCGCGCACATAACGGCCGTTGACGAACACGTGCTGGCTGTCGCGGCTGGCCGTAGCGGCGCCAGGGCGAATCACCCAGCCAGATACACGTAACACTCCGGCGGCGGTATCAACCGCAATCGTATTGCGCTCGAACGCCTCGCCCAGCACCTGGCGCACCCGCGAATGGGCCGGCTCGCCGTTCAGGCGCAACTGCACCCGGCCGTTGTGGGTCAGGGTGAACGCCACCTGCGGATTGGCCAGTGCCAATCGCCGCACGGTTTCGGCGCAATGGGCGTATTCGGTGCCTTCGGTCTTGAGAAACTTGCGCCGCGCCGGCGTGTTGAAAAACAGGTCCTGAATGTCGATCGTGGTACCGGCGGCGCGCGCGGCCGGGGCAGGCTGACCGAGGTGTCCGCCTTCGACCTGAACCTCCCACGCATGCTCGGCGCCGGTGTGATTAGAGCGGGTGTGATTAGGGTTGGCGCTGCAACTGGTGAGCTGCACCCGCGCGATGGCCGCAATCGAAGCCAGCGCCTCGCCGCGAAAGCCGAGGCTCGCGACCTGTTCGAGGTCGGCCAGACTGCCGATCTTGCTGGTGGCGTGGCGGGTCAGTGCCAAAGCGAGTTCGTCACGCGGAATGCCGCTCCCGTTATCGGCGACCCGGATGCGCTTGACGCCGCCCTGCTCCAGATCGATCTGGATCTCGGTGGCACCGGCATCGAGGCTGTTTTCCAGAATTTCCTTCAGCGCGGCAGCGGGCCGTTCGACCACCTCGCCGGCGGCAATCTGCGAAATCAGCACATCGGGCAGAACACGGATGCTCACAGCGGGCTCGCGAACGGCACGCCGCGTCGTGCCGCCATGGCGCAGCCAAGGCGTTCGATCTCGGCGATGCCGAGCACATGGCTGGCCAGCGGCAGCACATGGGCGTTCTCGAATTCGAGATGGGAACGATTCATCGCCACGAAGCGTTGCGTCAGCGCGCTGTCCAGCATGACGGCTGTGCCGGCTTCGATCGACTGCAACTCAACACGCAGGCGCCGCCACAGCAACGCCTGCTCATCGTGTTCCAGCGTCAGGGTTTCGACCAGATCACAGGCACCGGGCGCACCAGCCTGCTCCAGCAGCGGAAACAGGTTGCGCTCTTCATCGTCATGGTGGTGCACCGCCGCGGTATCGAAATAGGCCAGCACCGCACGCACGGCTTGCCGGGCCTGGGCGTCGGCGCCATGTGCGGGCAGATGGGCCAGCAGTTTTTCCAGCGTGTCGCACTGTTTGGCGATGCGGCCATGACAGGCCTCAAGCACCGCCAGCGGCCGGTCGAAACCCGGGGCCGCCGCGCCCAGCAAACTGACGGTCATGGATTACGCGTCAGCCGCGACGGCGCGGTCAGTGGATGCGTGTCGAAGTAATTTTTGAGGCCACTCACAATGGCGTCCACCAGCTTGTCCTGGTAACCCGGATCGTTGAGGCGCTTTTCTTCTTCCGGATTGGAAATAAACGCGGTCTCGATCAGGATCGACGGAATATCCGGCGCCTTCAGCACCGCGAAGCCGGCCTGCTCGACATGTGGTTTGTGCAGTCTATTGACGCCGCCTATCTGCTTCAGCACCGCATGTCCCAGCTTCAAGCTGTCGTTGATGGTGGCGGTTTGCGACAGGTCGATCAGGGTACGCTTGAGGAAAGGATCCTTGACGTCGATATTGATGCCGCCCACCAGGTCGGCATCGTTTTCCTTTTTCGCCAGCCAGCGCGCCGCAACCGAGGTCGCCCCGTTTTCCGACAGCGCAAACACCGACGAGCCGCGCGCATGCGGCTTGATGAAGGCATCGGCATGGATCGAAATAAACAGGTCGGCCTTCACCGCGCGCGCCTTGTTGACGCGCTGCGCCAGCGGCACGAAATAGTCGCCATCACGGATCAGCACGCCGTGCATGTTTTCCTGCGCATCGATTTTCTGTTTGAGTTTTTTGGCTACCGACAGCGTGATGTTTTTTTCGTAGGAGCCGGCAGCACCGATCGCGCCAGGGTCTTCACCGCCGTGGCCGGCATCGATTGCCACCGTGATCAGCCGCACATATTGCGGAACAACTGGCGCGACCGGGCGCGGCACTTGAGCGACCGCCGGCTGCGCCGCGACAGCCGGGCTGGCCACTGTCTCGCTCGTCCGCGCCGGATACAGATCGATCACCAGCCGATGGCCAAACTGCTCCAATGGCTGCAACGGGAATACCGACGGTTTGACCGCAGTCTTGAGATCGAGCACCACCCGCATCACGCCGGGGCGATTTTTCGCCACCCGGATCGATCTGACAAAGGGGTCTCCCATAGTCAACTGTCCCACCAGGGCATCAAGGGCCGGGCCGGCTTCGACGCCTTCGAGGTCGATGACCAATCGCTCGGGATTCGACAGCGTGAAAAATTTATGGGCCACCGGCTGCGCGGCTTCCAGCGTGATACGGGTGTAATCGGGCGAAGGCCACAAACGGGTCGCACTCAGTTGCAGCGCCTGAGCTAGGCCCGAGGTCAGTGCAAAACACAGCAGCAGATATTTCAGCAGGGTACGCAACATGCCTCCAGGTAACGTGCGCCGCGCGGGCTTGTGGCCTCGCATTCGGCGTCTCGGCTGTCGTCATTGATCCGCAAGTGGACCACCACATCCGGCGCGGGCAACCAGCCCGCGGCCTTCTCCGGCCACTCGATCAGGGTGACCACCTGGCCGTCGGCCACATCGCGAAACCCGGCGTCCAGCCATTCACGCGGGTCATGCAAACGATACAGGTCGAAATGATACAGCTCAAATGCCGGCAGGCTATAGCTTTCGGCCAGCGTATAGGTCGGGCTCTTCACCCGTCCGCCATGCCCCAGCGCCCGCAACAACCCGCGCACCAGCGTTGTCTTGCCCGCGCCCAGATCGCCCTCGAGGTAAAACGTCATCCCCGCTTTCAGTTCCCGCGCCAGTTGCGCGCCGAATGCCAGCGTCGCGGCTTCATCAGCCAGATGGCAACGGCAACGCACGGTATCATCGGCTTTATGCATGAGCAGGATTTAAGCCGACTGGCACAGAAAATCAAGCAATGGGGGCGCGAGCTCGGCTTTGCCGCGGTGGGTATTGCGGATGGCGACCTGGGTGCTGCCGAAGCGGGCCTGCTGGAATGGCTGGATCGAGGTTTTCATGGCGAGATGAATTATATGGTGTCGCATGGCACCAAGCGCAGCCGGCCGAGCGAACTGGTGCCCGGCACCGTCCGCATCATCAGCGCGCGGATCGACTATTTTCCGCCCGCCGCCGCCGACCCGCACGCGGTGCTGAATGATGCCGAAGCCGCCTATATTTCACGCTACGCGCTGGGGCGCGACTACCATAAAGTCTTACGCAACCGACTGCAAAGCCTGGCCGAAAGAATCAGTGCGGAAATCGGCGAACATCATTTTCGCGTTTTCAGCGACAGCGCGCCGGTGCTTGAAGTGGAGCTCGCTGCAAAGTCCGGCCTCGGCTGGCGCGGCAAACATACGTTGCTGCTGAACCGCCAGCACGGGTCGTGGTTTTTTCTCGGCGAGATATACACCGACCTGCCGCTGCTGGTAGACGCACCCGAAGCCGGCCATTGCGGCACCTGCACCGCCTGCATCGACGTCTGCCCGACCCAGGCCATCGTCGCGCCCTACAGGCTCGACGCGCGGCGCTGCATTTCCTATCTAACCATCGAACTCAAGGGCAGCATCCCGCTCGAACTGCGTCCGCTGCTGGGCAACCGGATTTATGGCTGCGACGACTGCCAGCTGGTGTGCCCGTGGAACCGCTTTGCGCAGACCGCCGCGCTAGCGGATTTTGAGGTGCGGAACGGCCTCGACAGCGCCCGCCTGGTGGAACTGTTTGCCTGGAGTGAAACGGAGTTCAACGAGCGGCTGGCGGGTTCGCCGATCCGCCGCATCGGGCATGAGCGCTGGCTGCGCAATATCGCGGTCGCGCTGGGCAACGCGCCGCCATCCCCAGAAATCCAGGCTGTGCTCAGTGCGAGGATGGATCACCCATCCGGGTTGGTATGCGAGCATGTCGCATGGGCGTTGGCGCGGCAGCAAAAGGTCTAGGCCCCATCCTGTGGGATGGGGCCTTCGCCCCGATTTACGTGCCACGCAATGACCACGGCATTCGCGGCGAGGACGCCGCTCCTACGTGGGAGCGCCTTCCAAGGCGCGATTGCTCAGGCGGCGATCGCCGGCCTGAGTGTTGACTGGAGCGACGGTATCTACAAACCCACGCGCAACTCCTGCCGTGCGTGGCGGATCACCGACGCGCCCGAACTCAACGCCAGCCCGGCCAGCACCAGCGCCACCGCGATATCCGGCCAACCGTGTGCAGTCGCCCACACGCCGCCTGCCGCCCCCATCACAGCCAGATTGCCGAGTGCGTCGTTGCGCGAGCACAGCCACACCGAGCGCGCCTGCGCGTCGCCCTGGCGATACGCATAGAGCAGCGCCGCGACACCGACGTTGACCGCCAGCGCCAGCAAGCTCACCCAGCCCATGATGACCGCCTCCGGCACCACGCCGGCCGACCACTGCCAGGCCGACTTGCCGAGCACGAACACGCCGAAGCCCACCATCACCCAGCCCTTCCACAGCGCGGTGCGCGAGCGCCACACCGGCGCCAGCCCGAGTACGAAAAGGGCGACACCGTAGTTGGCAGCATCGGCGAGAAAGTCGACCGCATCGGCCAGCAGCGACACCGACTGCGCCGCGATACTCGCAAAAATTTCGACGAAGAACATCAGCGCATTCAGCACCAGCGCGATCCACAACGCGCGCCGGTAGCGCGGATCGGGCGGCGCCGCATTACATACCGAATCGCAACCGCAGCCGCTCATGGGGTGCACCGTGCTTTGAAGTCCTGCGGGTAAAATGTCGTCTTTCTCATTCCGCCATCCTGCCACCCATGTCCACGAATGCAAATTCCCCGATCGGCGTATTCGATTCCGGCATCGGCGGGCTGACGGTGGTGCGCGCCCTAATGGAGCGCCTGCCCTACGAGAACATCGTCTATTTCGGGGACACCGCGCGCGTGCCCTACGGCGTGAAGTCGGTCGGGACTATCGCCCATTTCACCACACAGATCGCGCAGTTCCTGCTGGAAAAAGACGTCAAGCTACTGGTCATCGCCTGCAACACCATGGCGGCCGTGGCCTCGCAGATCGTCAAGGATCTCTCCCCGGTCCCCGTGCTCGACGTGATCGACGCCGGCGCAGTATCGGCGCGCGGCGGCAAGAAGATCGGCGTCATCGGCACCCCCACCACTATCAACAGCAATGCCTACGCGCGCGCCATCCACGAATATGCGCCCGACTCGCGCATCCATTCGCAGGCCTGCGCGCTGTTCGTGCCGCTGGTGGAGGAAGGCTGGCTCGACCACGAAGTCACCCGACTGACCGCGCAGGATTACCTGAAGCCGCTCTTGGCCGAGCACATCGACACCCTGGTGCTCGGCTGCACCCATTACCCGTTGCTTAAACCGTTGCTGCGCCAGGTAGTGGGGGATGAAGTTGCGCTGGTGGACTCCGCCGAAGCGATGGCCGAGCAGGTCGCTGCCGCCCTGGCCGCAAAGAAGCTGGCCAACCCCGGCCCGGCCCAGCCGCGCTACGACTTCTACGTCACCGACGTGCCGCTGCGCTTCCAGACCATCGGCGAGCGCTTTCTGGGACGCACGCTCAACAACGTCCACGTGGTGAAGTGGTGATCGCCAAACCGCAGACATGATCCGGGTCAACGCCCAGATCGAGCTCGACGAACGCGAAATTCAGGAGGATTTCGTGCGCGCATCGGGCCCCGGCGGGCAGAACGTCAACAAGGTGTCGACCGCGGTGCAGTTGCGCTTCAACGTCGCCGGCTCCCCCTCGCTGCCCGACCCGGTGCGCGCTCGCCTGATCGCCCTGGCCGGCCGTCGCGT
>JBPPMF010000297.1:0-9142 GCA_051305915.1 Thiobacillus sp.
TTTAATGCGCATCTGCTCCAGCAGCCGATCGCCTATCCCACGCTGTTAGCGGTGCTGGACGAGGCACTGGTGCCGCCGCGCGCGATCCTGCTGCGCGGCCCGGCGGCGGATCTGCGTGAGTGGACAGCGGCGCTCGGCTCGAAACTTGCGGCCCGGGATTTGCTGCTGTCCCTGCCCAACGGACTGCGCCTGCCATCTGCGCTGGAAAAGCCCGAATCGACTCGGCCGGTCGCCTGGATCTGCAGTGGCACGGCGTGCCAGCTCCCTGTGGCCGAGTTGGCGCGACTCATCGATTGAATCGGCTTATCAATATTGACTATTTGGAACTCACGCCGCCGCTTGCTATCCAACCGTACAGTCTGTTTGATTTCGGGAGCGATCATGAGCACACATGGAAGGGTTGGTCCAATATCACGCTGCGGATGCCGGCAGGCTCATGTGGGCAGCCCCCCGGTGGAAACCGGGTGTTCAGTGACTGATCGAACAGGAACAATGAATGTGTTGCCTGGGTTGGTAGCAAATAACCAGGCTCTGATATTGCACCGGGATTGATTTGCCTTAATATCGTAGTTGCGATGATTCATACGCATTTACCTAGACCTCTACGGAGACTGTAATGATGAATAAATTGATGATGACTGCAGCGTCTGCTGCCTTGCTGGTGATGTCCGGCGCGTCTTCTGCCGACCAGGCGCTGGCTCAGAAGAACGCCTGTATGTCCTGCCACGGCGTTGACAAGAAGATCGTTGGCCCGGCTTTCAAGGAAGTGGCCAAGAAGTATGCTGGCGACAAAGAAGCGCATGACAAACTGGTTGCCAAGGTGAAAACCGGCGGTAAAGGTGTGTGGGGTCAGGTTCCCATGCCGCCGAGCCCGCAGGTCAAGGCGGAAGATGCCGGCAAGATCATCGACTGGGTGCTCAGCCTGAAGTGATCTGATTCAGGCATCAAGCAAAGGCCGACGCATGCGTCGGCCTTTGTCGTTGTGCGGCTCCGTTTTTGCAACAAGTTTGTTATTGTTGCGGGCAATGAAAAATTTCAAGGGGGCGCAGGTGGCAATTCATCCTTATTTCTTCGTCATGGCAGCAGGGCTGTTCCCGCAACTCGCACAGGCTGCGGAGCCGGGCCGGATCGATTCTTTCTTCGGCACGCTCAACGGCTACCTTGCCAGCGTCATTTTCTTCGACGTCTTTCCCGGCGAGCCGGTCATGCCTTTCATCGTCGCCTGGCTGATCGTCGGTGCGGTCTATCTCACCTTTCGCTTCAGCTTCGTCAATCTGCGCATGATGGGTCACGCGTTTGCCGTGTTGCGCGGCAAATACCGCACCGTCGACGATAAGGGCGAAGTCAGCTCGTTTCAGGCGCTGACCACCGCGTTGTCGGCCACGGTGGGGCTGGGCAACATCGCCGGGGTGGCGATCGCGATATCCATCGGCGGGCCGGGCGCGACGTTCTGGATGATCGTGGCGGGCTTTCTCGGCATGACCACTAAATTCACCGAGGCCACGCTGGCACAGCGCTACCGCGAAGTGCGGCCGGACGGTCGCATCATGGGCGGCCCGATGGAATACCTGTCCAAGGGGTTTGCCGAATTCAACCTGCCCCGCACCGGCAAGATGCTGGCCGGCATGTTCGCCATTTTTACCGTACTGGGTTCGTTCGGCGCGGGCAGCGCGTTCCAGGTCAGCCAGTCGCTCGGTGCGGTGCAGGAACTCTTTCCGTTCTTCCATGAGGTGCCGATCGCCTATGGCCTCATCATGGGGCTGGCGGTCGGCGTGGTCATCATCGGTGGCCTGCGCCGTATTGCGCACACCGCCGAGGCAGTGGTGCCGACCATGATTCTGGTGTACCTGGCCGCATGTCTGTGGATCATCCTCGGCAACGTCGAGCAGGTGCCGCAGGCGCTGGCCAAAATCTTCACCGAAGCCTTCGCACCGATCGCGGTGGCGGGTGGCATGGTCGGCGCACTGGTGCAGGGCTTCAAGCGCGCGGCGTTTTCCAGCGAGGCCGGCCTCGGCTCGGCGGCTATCGTGCACTCCACCGCCTCGGTCAAGTACCCGATCCGCCAAGGCATGGTCGCGCTCTACGAACCCTTTATCGACACCATTGTTATCTGCACCATGACCGCGCTGGTCATCGTCATCACCGGCGTCTACAACGATCCCGCCACACTGGCGATTCGTGAAGCCAGCAAGGGGGCGGCGCTGACCTCGGTGGCGTTTGCCACTGTGTCCGACTGGTTCCCGATCATCCTCACCGTGTCGGTGGTGCTGTTCGCCTACAGCACCATGATCTCGTGGTCCTACTATGGTGAACGCTGCTGGGCTTATCTGTTCGGCGAGCGGCTGTCGATGGTGTACCGCGTGCTGTTCCTTCTTTTCATTGTCGTCGCCTCGGTGGCAAGCGCGGCCAACATGCTCGATTTCACCGACCTCTTGGTGCTGGCGATGGCCTTCCCCAACCTGATTGGACTTTACCTGCTGAGCGGCAAGGTGCGCAGCATGCTGACGGATTACCAGACTCGGCTGAAGAGTGGGGAACTTGATCGCGAGAAACAGGTGCGTCAGTCATAGTCTATAAAGATGATCGTTTGCGCCGTCATCGGACGGCTCCCGCGTCCCTCACGCGAGGAAGCCACTTGCAAGCCTGGTGGTTGGTCGCGCCATCAGGGGCGGGTGGAGAAATGGTCATGGAGAGCGACGACCTGTTTTGGCGAGCGATCGCCAGACCACTCGCCAGTTTCCTTGGGAACACCATGATGTGACTGAAAGTAAACAGGTGTTGTTATTAAGCAACTGGGCCGGGGTGCTAAAAAGAGGGGAATGTCTGCTAATGGATTGCCGATAAGTTGAATATGCTAATATTCACGAACCGCATATGAGTTGTTTATCCCTGTTGTCTATTCATTGCGTGATGTTGTCTGGATTTGTTATTTCGTTGTTCCTTCAACGCGTTACCCTGACTTGGAGTCATTATGAAAATTGCTAAACTGACCGTTGCACTGATCGCTGCTGCTGCCGCTTCCACTGCATTTGCTAACGGCACGGCCCCCGCTGCCGCCACGCCTACTTCTGCTGATGCCTGGGTCGCCAAAATGACCGATCCGACGCAGAACCTTTCCGCATTCAAGGACCCGAAGGCTTTCGTGCCCTGGATGAATGCCGTGGTTGATCCCGCGACTTCCATCGCCATGACCAATGCCATGATGGATCCGAACACCTCGCTGCGTTTCATGACCGGCATGATGAACCCGGCTTCCATGCAGAACTACATGCAGTTCATGGATCCCGCGGTTTCCATGAAGTGGATGGCCGCTGCCATGGATCCCAACTTCTACACCGCCGCCATGGCGCCGTTCATCAACCCCAACCTCTACATGAAGTGGATGATGTCCCCGATGGACCCGCGCGTCATGAACATGGGCATGCAGGCACTGAATCCCGGCATGTACGCTAACTGGATGATGGCCCCGATGAGCCCCCCGGCCATGAACGCCATGATGGCTCCGATGAACCCGGCGACCTACACCAACTGGATGGGCGCTGCTGCGAACCCCCAGACTTACGGCCCCATGGGTTCGTTCATTGACCCCGCTACCTACAACTCCATGTTGCAGGGTTTCAACCCGATGACCATGATGGCGCCGTTCGGTATGCCGGCTGCACCGGCTGCTCCCGCCGCCAGGTAATATATATTGGTGGGTAGTTGACCAGGATAACCCCCGGCATGGTGCCGGGGGTTTCTGCGTTTGCGAAAACTGGATTTTCCTTGTAATTAACGCAGTATCAAGCTTGAATGTGACTACTATGTTTCGCCAACTATGTTTTGCCTGTTTTCTCGGATTGAATGCGGCCTCTGCCTGGGCAGGGAACGCTACGACTGGTGCGCCTGGAATTCAGGCCCCGAGCTATAAACAACAATCCGATTCGCATCTCAACGCCGATCGTGTGCGTCACCCCAAACAAGCATTGGATCAGGCCGATGACATGTCCGATCCGGAATTGCTGGTGGCGGCCATGATGATGGGCGCCAATCCCGAAATCTGGCTGAAAGCCATGGAGCGGGCGGGTGCTGCCAATGTGCCCAAGAATCTTGTCCAGGCGATGAGCCCTGACATGCTGGCAGATTGGTTCTTCTCCTCGATCGAACCCCAGTTTCAGCAGACTGTCCTGAGCCGGATGGTCAATCCTAAAAAGCCGCAACGTGAGTTGCCGGCGATGCGCGATGCGCGCTTCTATATTCCCGCCTTGGCGACGATAGACCCGGCTACGCCGACGCAATGGCTGAAGGTCTCCGCCGATGGTCGCGTAGCTCAATCCATACCGCCCTGGTTCGATCCCAAGACTTGCTTCGAGTGGATGCGCTTGCCGATGTCGGTCGGCAAGAAGGTTGGCGACACGGTGACGACATCGGTGCCCTACTCCTGGAAACCGCCGCTGCGCTATTAAGGTTTTGAATTAAATCGGTAGAGCTGGCGCTCGGTCAGTACCGCATCGAGCGGGATGTCCCAGGGATCGTGCGGCAGCGACTCCATGCGCTGGCATTCGTATGCGATTCCTACCAGGCGCGGTTTGCGCCATAGCCGTCGATGGTGCATGAACGCAAGCGTTTCGTCGTAATAGCCGCCGCCCATTCCCAGCCGGTAACCCTTTAGATCAAACCCTACCAGTGGCATCAGCAGCAGATCCAGCTGACGTGCGCGCAGAGGCCGGGCATCAAGCGGCTCCGGGATGCCGTAGCGGTTCGTCGTCATGCGCGTGTTGCGGCCCACCCGCCCGAATCGCATAACGCGTCCCCGGCGCGGCAGCATCGGCAGATAACACTCACGCTGCATGCACAGAGCCTGGTTGAGCAGGGGATGCACGTCGAATTCGCCGCCTTGCGGCAGATATAAACCGATGCGCTGCGCACGCAGCAGCAACCCATGACGCAGGGCCAGCCGCAGGCAAGCGCGCGCAGCATAGCGGCGCGCGGCCGGTTTGAGCGCGTTGCGCGCAGCTTTGAGTTGACGCCTGAGGGTGTATTTGTCCATCAAGAAAAGAGGCTCCCCGCCTGTGCCGTGGCTGGCCGCAGACTCTTGAACCTGGGTTCAAGACGGCCGCGTTCAAAGACGCTTTGGGCACATGAGACGTGTCACGCGCACACCCACATCGGAATAGACCGCAGCCTTGCACGTATGCATTGGTTCAGAGAAATTGCAAACAGCCTCGAACACCGCAGGGAGCAAGGACAAGTTTAGAAGAGTTTGTCCTGATCTTCCAGCACTGAATCGAGCAGGGTGTTGCAATGCTTCAGCCGGGTACGTGCCGACTCGATCAAACTGCCGCCATCCTGGGTCAGCAACTCGTGCGCCAGATTCAGTCCAGCCATGATCGCGATGCGCTCCGCGCCAATCACCTTGCTGCTGTCGCGGATCGCACGCATTTTTTCGTCCAGGTAGCCGGCTGCCGCAGTCAGCGCCGACTCTTCCTCGCGCGAGCACGCCACCTTGTAAGCGCGGCCCAGGATATGGATTTCGATTGAGCGGGGTGCGGCCATCACACATCCTCCGGCAGCGTTTCAAGCAGGCCCTGCAGCCGTGCTTTGGCCGCCTCCAGCCGGGTCGTCAACTGCTTGTTGTCCTGCTGCGAGGTGAGCAACTGCTGGCGCAGGGTGATATTTTCCTGCCGCAGCGTATGGCAAAGTTCAGCCACCTGGCGGATTTTGGCTTCGAGGGTGTCGAGTTCGGAATGCATGGCGGGACTATAGGGGGCGACGCGCGGCCGGTCAATTGGGTTGCGAAGGCGTGCATCCCGGGTATGCATGGTTGCTTGTGCCCGGTGGGTATAATGCGCGGCTTCAGGTGCCGACGCGGCTTTCCGCCGCCGAGGATAAACGGGAAACAGGTGCATGGCCGCAAGCCATCATTCCTGTGCTGCCCCCGCAACGGTAAGCGCTAAACGGTCCATCACACCGCCACTGGGTTCGCCCGGGAAGGCGATGCACTTGAAGCGCGAGCCCGGATACCGGCCTGAGCCCTGCCCCATGCGGCAGCGGATCGTGCAACGCGCCCGCGGGGAAGCGGGCGCCCCAACCGGACTACATCATGCGTCAACCCACTCTCGTGCTCGCCCTGGGCGCTGTTTTCATTTCGTCCGCAGTTGCGGAAACCCTGCCGGAATTCGTCGGCGAAACCATTGTGGTCACCCCGACGCGCGCTTCGCAAAAACTGGCCGCGCCGCTGCAACACGCTAGCGTCATCACCCGGACGGACATCGAATCATCCACCGCTCCCGATCTGTCCACCCTGCTGCGACAGGAATCCGGGGTGGAAATCGCGTTGACCGGTGGTCTCGGCGCACAAACCGCGATCCGCATTCGCGGATCGGAATCCGACCATGTGCTGGTGCTGATCGATGGCGTGCGTGTCAACTCGGTCACCACCGGCGCGACGGCCATCGACCAGATTCTGCTCGACGAAATCGAGCGTATCGAGATCGTGCGCGGCAATGTGTCGAGCGTGTATGGCTCAGAGGCGATTGGCGGTGTGGTGCAGATTTTCACCCGGCGCGGCCAGGGCGACCTGAAGGTCTCGGGCAGCGCGGCACTGGGTGCCGACAACTATCGCAAGCTTGCCTGGGCGATCGGCGGTGAGTTGGGAGAGACGCGTGTGCGTTTCGGCGTGGCCCGAACGCGAACAGACGGATTTTCGAGTGTCCGCAGCGAGTTCATTCCGGTGCCTTATACGTTCGTCCCTGAAGATGGCGATGATGACGGCTATCGCAACACCACGCTGAGTCTGGCGCTGTCGCATCGCATCCAGGCCGGACATGAAATGGGTCTGACCGCATTCCGTTCGCGCGGCGACATCGAATTTGACGGCGCATTCCAGAATCACAGCGACCAGACGCTGACGGCGCTCGGGCTATACAGCGAAAACCACTGGTTGCCTGGTTGGCAAAGCCGTATCCAGTACTCGCAGGGCAGCGACGATCTGGCGTCGGATCTGGAGGGCGTGGCGACCGGCCGCTTCAAAACCCGCAACCGCCAGTTGGGTTGGAATAACCAGCTGGACGTGGGGCCGGGCGTTGTCCGTCTGGGGGTGGAGGGGCTGTGGCAGCAACTCGATACCGATGCAGCTTATAGCGAGGATGCACGCAGAGTGACTGGCTTCACCGCGGGCTACACGGCCGCTATTGGCGCGCACGACCTGCAATTGAACCTGCGGCACGACGACTACAGTGACTTTGGCGGCGCCACCACCGGGCTGCTGGGTTATGGCTATCGTCTGACCCCAGCCGTGCGTGTGTCGGCAACCGTGTCGAACGCGTTCCGCGCCCCCACGTTCAACGAACTCTACGGACCATACGGCGGCAATCCCGCACTTGACCCCGAACGTGCAAAAAGTGCAGAAATTGGCCTGATCTACAACGGGGCGTATGGCCTGGCGCGTGCCACGGCATTTGTCTCCCGCACTCGCGATCTCATCAACTTTGTCCCGCCAACCTGGACGGCGACCAACGTCGACCGGGAGGAAAACCGGGGGATCGAATTGTCGTGGAGCGGCAAACTGGCCGGGCTGGATGCGCGCAGCGCACTGACCTTCCAGAATCATGAGGACAAAACCACGGGCCTTGGCCTGCTGCGCCGGGCCAACCGTTTCGGCAGCCTGTCATTGGGTCGCGAAGTCGGCGCATTCGACTGGCGCGCCGAGGTTCTGGCGTCCGGGCCGCATCCTGACGTCCATGCCACGACCTATTCCCGTGTCGAGGTGCCCGGCTACGCCGTGCTTAACCTGAATCTAGGCTGGAAGCCCGCGCGCGACTGGAAACTCAGTGGCAAACTGGTCAACCTGCTGGACAAGGACTACGCGTTGGTCCACGGTTACAACACGCAGGGTCGCGCCGCCTTCATCGAGCTGGCTTACGCGCCGAAGTAAGGCTTTAACCGAAAGCTTGCAGCAGGGCTATCCACCCTGATGCAAGCGGAGCCAGCCAGGTTTTGAAAAACCATTCCGCATTTCAGGACGAATCGCGCATGACAGCTGAAACTCCGGATCAATCCAAAAGTTCGCGCCACGCCGCACGCATGGCGCGCAAGAAAGCGCTGATCGACGCCGCGATTGCCAGCGCCACTGATGCGCGCGGGTTGCTTATCGTCATCACCGGCAACGGCAAGGGCAAGAGCACCTCGGCCTTCGGCACGGTGGCGCGCGCGCTCGGCCATAGCATGAAGGTCGGTGTAGTGCAGTTCATCAAGAGCCGCGTCGACACCGGCGAGGAAGCCTTTCTCGGCAAACAGCCCGGCGTCGAATGGCACGTCACCGGCGACGGTTTCACCTGGGATACGCAGAACCGCGAGCAGGACATCGCCACCGCGCAACGCGGCTGGGCGATCGCCGCGCGCATGCTCGCCGACCCGGCGTATCAACTGGTGGTGCTCGACGAGTTGACCTATTTGTTGAGCTACGGCTACCTCGACAGCGACGCTGTGCTCGATGCGCTGGCGCAGCGGCCACCGATGCAGCACGTCGTCGTCACCGGACGTGCCGCGACCGATGCGTTGATCGAGCTGGCCGACACGGTGTCGGTCATCGCCGACGAAAAGCATCCGTTCCGCGCCGGAGTGAAGGCGCAGCCCGGCATCGATCTCTAAGCGCGGCGTCATCAAACGGGCACCGCGCGCGGCATAATTGCCGGGTGAATTCCGCATCCTATGTCGGCCGTTTTGCGCCATCCCCCACCGGCCCCCTGCATTTCGGGTCGCTGGTCGCTGCCGTGGCGAGCTTTCTTGACGCCCGCGCGGCTGGCGGGCGCTGGCTGGTGCGCATGGAAGACCTTGACCGTCCCCGCTGCGAACCGGGCGCGGCCGACATCATCCTGCGCCAGCTGGAAGCCTATGAATTGCACTGGGACGGCGCGGTGCTGGTGCAGTCGCAGCGCGACGACGCCTATGCCGATGCACTCGATGCGCTGAAGGCAATCGGCGCGGTCTACCCCTGCGCGTGCACCCGCAGCCAGCTGGCGCACGCGCCGCGTAATGCCGAGGGCGAAATTATCTACCCCGGCACCTGCCGCAACGGCCCGCCGGATGGCGCCGTCGCGCGTGCCTGGCGCGTGCGCGTGCCCGATGTGATTACCGGTTTCCAGGATCGCATCCACGGCGA
>JBPPMF010000303.1:0-3725 GCA_051305915.1 Thiobacillus sp.
TCGAGCGCGCATCCTTAGACGGGATGATGGGCTTTGTGTTCATTGCCGGCAGTCTGGCCGCGTCAGCATTGCAACGGAGATTGACCATATCGTCCCATTGTTCAAAGGCGGCGGAAACGATGACGCAAATCTTCAGTCGCTATGTCATTCATGCCATGCCGACAAATCAGCGAAAGACTTAGGCAAGAAGCACCGCACACGCATCGGGGTTGACGGCTTTCCGATTAGCCCCGGCCATCACTGGAGTAAGTAGGCGGCGGGGTAATTTCTCCCCAGTTCGGAAACCGGAAACCGTGCAGTCCCCTTCGTTTGTATCAAATTAAGGAAACGCTTTGAAAAAATCGACCCCCAAAACACCCCCCAGCCTGTCCGCTGCTGCGACGGCGTGGTGGCGGAAGCTGACCGATGAATATCAGCTTGAAGATGCTGCCGGGCTGCTGCTGCTGGAAACTGCTTTGCAGGCTTTCGACCGGATGCATGAAGCGCGCGCCCTCATCGCAAAACATGGCGCAGTCACCTTAGACCGCTTCGACCAGCTACGGCCAAACCCCGCCACCACGATAGAGCGCGATAGTCGAGCCGCCATGCTCGGCGCACTTAAAGCCCTGAATCTTGATATTGAACCTTTACGCGATGGCGCAGGCCGTCCGCCTGGACGTTAGCCATGCCGACAAACCGAAAGCGCACGCGCAGGGTTAACGACCGCATCGAGCTTAACGGCATGGTGCGTGTTCACGTTGAATTAGGGGATTGCTTGATCGCTGGGGCTGGCATGGGCTGCGGCTGCGGCTTGCGTGATTACGACGGCAACGAGCGCGAAGACCTGGTGCGCGTGATGAAGATACGCATGGAGGCAGAAAAAAATGGCGACAAATAGAAAACGCGTTTCCCGTAGGCGTGATGCTGATATTGACCCTGAATTGATGGCGTGGTTTATGGACGCCGCACCCTGTCCTGCGCTGGTTTTCTTCATGCAGGCTGGCGAGCTAGAAAAGGCATGGGACGCATCACGCGAGACTGTGTTGGATGACTGGACACAGATGCACCCCGGAACCCGCCCGACGCACTGGTGGCTGTTTGACGCGCCTGAGCAACGGCAACGCATCGGCGGCAAGGGTACGCCAACCCATGAGGCGCTTGCACACGCGCCAGCCTTCAGCCTGGGCATTCCTGCTGACTGGGTTTCTGATCACTGGATTGTCGACCGTGGCGTGGAGGCTGAACGATTCGACCCGACCGACCCGCCCGCATACGAATCGCAAGCGGCTTTCCTGAAGCGTCACAAGCTGTTTCTGTCTGGCGAGGAAAAGCGGTTATCTGCTGATGACTTCGCGCCCGAGGTGATGACGCCGCCTGCTGGATAGGCCAGCCCCCTTCAGTCTCTGCGGGTCTGCCGCTCTAGACCTCGCATCATCCCATCCGGAGACAATTTCCCCTTTTTCAAATAAATCAAAATGAACCGGACAGGCTGGGACAAGGGACGGTCGATTTAATCGCGTCCTGGTCGATTCTGGTGGGGCTGTTTTTTTCGTGCGGCGGGGGGTAGGATGGAAACGTGGCAGTGAGCCACAAGGCACCGGGCCTGTAACCGGATCGAAAAGGAAACCGAAATGAAAGAGCACACCATCAATCGCGACAACGACCGCGACCTAGTCTTTACCGGCGAGCTTGTCGCCAGCGCATCATCCTCAGCAAACAACGCATCCAGCAGTTACTCGGGAAGTGTTGGGCGATGGACTGAGCTTCGTCTGTATCGCACCAAGGGCGGGAAGTATGTTTGCCAGTCCATCGGACGGACGCAGCATCAAGGCGAGCACAATCGCCATACCGCCGCCGTCTGTGAGACTGACGAGGCCGTCTGTGAATTCTTCGGATCAAGCTGGTTGGCGAAAGAGCTTTACGAAAACGCCGGCATAGATTGCGCCGAGCGCGTGGACTGAGGGGCGCGATCATGTCCGACGCACCCGAGCTAGCCCGCCTGCACTACCTGACCGACAGCGAAGTTGATCTGATTCTGGATTTTCGGCTTCTACCAGCCACGGCAAAAGAATGTATTAGCGAAGTAGTCAAATTGCACTCTCGGTATCACGTCAAGTCCGACGAAGGGAACGTCATAGGCATCCGACGCGCTGCTGACTGATCCAGCCCGCACCACCCACACAGCCCAGCCTAAGTGCTGGGCTTTTTGTTGCCTGAGCGTTACCCCAGCGTTACCCCGTGCTGAAATTGAAAACGGCCTCCATCGCTGGAAGCCGCTTGTTTATTGGTGCCGATGGCCGGAATCGAACTGGCGACCTTCGCATTACGAATGCGCTGCTCTACCAACTGAGCTACATCGGCGAAAAACAGCGCGCATTATAGCGGAATCATCCGCCCGTGTGGCGGCCTACAGTGCCGCTTCCAGACGCGCAATCACCTTGTCCTTGCCGATCAGTTCCAGCGTGGCGTCGATGGCCGGCGTCTGCGGTTCGCCAGTCACCAGCACGCGTACCGGCATCGCCAGCTTGGGCATCTTGAGGCCATGTGCGGCAAGCGTTTCCTTGAACGCGGCGCTGATGGCGCTGCGCTCCCAGGTCAGTGCTTCAAAACGGTTTGCCAGATCGGCCAGAGCGGGCAGCACCTCGGGGGTGACGTGCTGTGTCAGCAGTTCGGGCGTCGGGTGCAGGGTACGGTAGAACAGCGTGGCGGCGTCGGCCAGTTCGACGATCGTCGCGGCGCGTTCCTTCACCAGCGCGCAGACAGCGGCAAGGTCGGGGCCGTCGTCCGGATTGCCGCCGTTGCGCACGAGGAAGGGGCGCATGAGATCGGCCAGTCGCGCGTCGTCAGCTGCCTTGATGTATTGCTGGTTCAGCCAGCGCAGCTTTTCGGTGTTGAACTGCGCGGCCGACGGCGTGATGTGGTCGAGATCGAACCACTGCACGAACTGCTCGCGGTCGAACAGTTCGGCGTCGCCGTGCGACCAGCCGAGCCGAGCCAGATAGTTGACGACGGCTTCCGGCAGGTAGCCTTCCTCGGCGTACTGAATCACCGACACCGCGCCGTGGCGTTTCGACAGCTTGGTGCCATCGTCGCCCAGGATCATCGACAGGTGGGCGTAGAGCGGCACCTCGGCGCCGAGCGCGCGCAGGATGTTGATCTGGCGCGGCGTGTTGTTGACGTGATCGTCGCCGCGGATCACGTGGGTGATCTGCATGTCCCAGTCGTCCACCACCACGCAGAAGTTGTAGGTGGGCGTGCCGTCGCCGCGCGCGATGATGAGATCGTCGAGTTCGGCGTTGGCAAATTCGATGACGCCTTTGACCAGATCCTTCCATGCCACCGTGCCTTCGGTGGGATTCCTGAAGCGCACCACCGGTTGCACGCCGGAAGGCGGCACCGGCAGCGTCTTGCCGGGTTCGGGGCGCCAGCGGCCGTCGTAGCGCGGCTTTTCACCTCGCGCCCGCTGCGCCTCGCGCATCTCGTCGAGTTCTTCGGTGCTGCAATAGCACAGATAGGCCTGGTCGCTGGCCAGCATCTGCTCCATCACTTCCTTGTAGCGATACAGGCGCTTGGTTTGATAGAACGGACCTTCGTCGTGATTCAGATCGAGCCACTCCATGCCGTCGAGAATCGCCTGCACCGCCTCGGGGGTGGAGCGTGCGATGTCGGTGTCCTCGATGCGCAGGATGAACTGACCGCCGTGATGACGCGCAAATGCCCACGAGAACAGCGCGGTACGGGCGCCG
>JBPPMF010000306.1:0-4572 GCA_051305915.1 Thiobacillus sp.
GACATCGCCGACACGGGTAACCAGGAAAGCCTTGGTGCCCGCTTTGGCATTCTCCAGCTTGCGGTACCAGAAGCCGATCAGGCCGTACGAGCAAAACCCAACCCCTTCCCATCCGAGGAAAAGAACCAGCAGGTTGTCGGCGAGAACAATTGCCAGCATGGCGAAAACAAACAGGTTGAGGAGGCTGAAGAAGCGCGCATAATCGTCCTCTTCGCGCATGTAGCCAATCGCATAGAGATGGATCAGCGTTGCAACTCCGGTCACCATCAGCGTCATCGGTGCCGCCAGCCGATCAAAGTTGAGAGCGAAGGAGATATTCAGGGTCCCGCTGTTAAGCCAGGTAAAAAGGACCGCACGGCTACCCTCGCCTTCGGCGTACCCCCAGAAGAGCAGCGTCAGCACAAAGGCACCGGCCACACCAATGACCGCCATAACCTCGGTAAACAGCCTTGGCAGGCGCATGCCGAAGAGCATGTTGATTACGGCACAAAACAGCGGCAGAAGGGGTATGAGGAAGAGCAGGCTCTCGTTCATCCGCGCATCCCGTTGAACTCATCGGCGACCAGCGTGCGCTTGCGCCGCCACAAGTAGACGACCATGGCCAGGGCAACGGCAACTTCGGCGGCGGTGATCGCCATGAGCAGAATCGCGAAAACCTGACCATCCACCTGACGCCAGTAGGCCGAGGCGGCGACAAACACCAGCGATGCGCCATTAAGCATGATCTCCACACCGATCAGGATCATCAGAATCTGGCGGTGCAGCAGCACGCAGGTCAATCCGAGCACAAAGAGTGCGCCGGCAAAAGCCAGGGCATGTCCGAAAGGTATCATCATTGATCCTCTCCTTTCGGCAGGGGCCGACCCAGCATGTAGGCGCCAATGGTGGCAAACAGCAGCTGGAAGGAGACTATCTCGACGGCCAGGGCATAGCGACTGAAAAGGGCTTCGCCAAGGATTTGCGGCGCCAGGTAAAAATCACCGATCTGCTTATCTGCCAGCGGATCCTGCAAGATCAGCAGCACGGTGCAGATCATAATGCTCGATGAAAGCAGTACCAGCGGACCCCAGCGCTGCCAGCCGGGACCTTCAGGAACGTCCTGCGGCGCCAGCCCGAGCATCATGATGATGAACAGGAACAGCACCATGATCGCCCCGGCATAGACGATCACCTGCCAGGCCGCCACCAGCGGTGCACCGAGCAGGTAGAACATCAGCGCCAGGGCAAACAATCCAGCCACCAGGTAGATCACCGCATGTACCGGGTTGCGACGCGTAATGCAGAGCAGCGTTGCCGCAAGCATGGTAAAGCCGAGTATGTAGAATAATGCTGTTGTCATCTGTTCTCTTTAGCCACCAGGTCTCGCAGACACAAAGGAAAGTAATGTTTTCCTGGTGCCTGTGGCGCCATTAAGGCAGCAACGATTTTGGATCCACCGGACCGTATTCATCGACGTTGCCGCCACGTCCGTTGACCACACCGATCCCCGCGTGTTCGTAAAAGTTGTAGTCCGTGTCCTTGCCGCAGCCATCGATCATCAGATCCTCTTTTTCATGCACCAGTTTGAGCGCGACGCGGTTGCAGATTTCGTAATCCGGAGTGGTCTGGATCGCCATGGTCGGGCAGGCCTCGGTGCAGAGCCCGCAGAAGATGCAGCGTGAAAAATTAATTCGGAACCAGGCTGCAGAACGGCGGCCATCAGCCTCCTCCTGGGCCTGCATCGAAATGCAGTCAACCGGACAGGCGGCACTGCACAACTGGCAGGCAACACAGCGTTCGCTGCCATCGGGATTACGGGTGAGCACGATACGCGCACGGTAGCGCGGTGACGGCGTGCGCTTCTCCTCGGGATACTGGATGGTCACCGGCTTTTTGAAAAGATAGCCAAGGGTAACCCAGAACGGCTGCAGGGTGCCTTTTATGTCACGCCATAAATGCATAGGAAAACCAGTTATCAGTTATCAGTTATCAGTTATCAGCAAGCTGTAAGCTGTAAAGCTACCGTCTTCTGAGTTCTCTCTTCCCTTCAAGATCTCAACGCTAACGAGATTGCCCCCGACACCACCACATTCAGCAGCGCCAGCGGAATCAGGACTTTCCAGCCGAAATGCATCAGCTGGTCGTATCGCGGCCGTGGCATACTGCCGCGCGCCCAGATAAACAGGAAGGCCACGAACAACACCTTGATCATAAACCAGGCCAGCGGCGGCAGAAATGGGCCATGCCAGCCGCCGAGAAAGAAGACTGTGGTTATGGATCCGATTACGACCAGGTTGATATATTCACCGACAAAGAAGAGGCCGAAACGCATTCCGGAATACTCGGTGTGATAGCCGGCAACAATCTCGTTTTCCGCTTCAGGCATATCGAAGGGGGTGCGTTTCGATTCGGCGGCGATACTGATCATGAAGATGATAAAAGCCAGCGGATGCCGCAGCATATTCGGCCAGTCGGCCTGAGCCATGACAATTGCATTGAGCGAGAAGGATTTGGCGCTCATCACCACCGGCACCAAGGCCAGGCCAAGCGCAAGCTCGTAAGACAGCATTTGCGCCAGGCCACGCATGGCGCCGAGCAGGGAATATTTTGAATTCGACGCCCAACCGCCGAGCACCACCCCGTAAACCGCCAGAGAAGAGAGTCCGAAGATGTAGAGCAGGCCGATATTCAGGTCACAGACCACCATCGGAATCTGGCGGCCGAACAGTGTTATTGGCGGAGCGAAGGGCACCACGGCAAAGCTGAGCAGCGCGGTCAGCGCGGTTAACCCCGGAGCAAACAGGAACAGCCATTTATCGGCCCGGCCGGGAACAAAGTCCTCCTTGGTGATCAGCTTGATGACATCGCACAGTGGCTGCATCATGCCACCAGGGCCGATGCGGTTCGGACCAAAGCGCATCTGCATGCGACCGAGAAGCTTGCGTTCGGCCAGCACCAGATATGCAGCCATGGTGAGAACCACACCAAAGATCAGGCCGATCTTGACCAGGATGAGAATCAGGCTGATGAGTAGATCATTCATGCCTTGGTCTCCTTCTCGAGTCGACAGTCGAGACGGTTGCCCGGCAGTATTGCTTCGAGGGCGGTATCCCAGAGTTGCGGAGCCAGCACCAATCCGTTCAGCATCTGTGCGCTGACCCGGATTACGACGTGACACTGGCCTAAATGGGTGGTCAATCGGGCCCGGTCGCCGTCCGCCAGGCCAAGCGAACCGGCCAGTTCAGGGTGCAGACAGACATACGGCAGCGGCTCCGTGGCCGCCAGCGGCGACGCCAGGTGCGCCAGCCAGTGCGAGCCGACCGGTGCGGTTATCGCCAGCAACTGCAGGCTGTCGCCGGTAGCAGCAAGGGGCAATTCTTGCTCTGCTGTCGGCGGCATACTGCCCCTGGCCACCAGGCGCAAGCCCGAGGTCTCGGCAGCAATTGCCGCGAGTCCGGTAAAACGCGCATCACTTTCCTCTATCCCCTTGCGTACCTCGGCAAGAGTCTCGTCGACCTCGAGCAATTGGGCCAATAGCCACCAGTCTGATTCGGGAGGGGAACCTGGCGTCTCATTGAAAAATTCACGTGGCGGGTGATTACCGCCACCGGTCTCACTGATCGGCACCCCCGGATCGATGACCGGCAGGAATGCCTGCAGGCGCCCTTCGTTGTTCACATAACTGCCGGCCATCTCGGCGTTGGCACGAGACGGCAGGAAGATATCAGCCCGTTGGGCAGCCAGGCTCGGCGTGGCATCGATACTGACCAGCAGCTGTAGATGGCCGAGAGCGGCCTGAGCGCGCGCCGGGGCCATGGCCTCAGTGAAAGGATCGCTTTCCAGGCAGACCAGCGCGCGAACCTTGCCCTCTTGAACAGCATCCAGCAGCGTGTCAAAATCGGGGCCATCGCCGGCGAGCAGGCCGCCGCCAAAACTGTTCGGCCCGGCCAGCAGCACCATCACACCGACCGGTCGGTTCTCGCTCGACAGCCCCGCAGCCGCAGAGCAAATGGCTTCGATACCCTTGCCGCCAAGCAGGTCTGCACCACCAACCAGCACCGGACGTTTGGCTGAATCGAGCTGTTTGAGCAAGCCCTCGAATAGTTCGTGCTGATCAGCAAAAGTACTCAGGTCACCCTGGGTGAGCGCCGTGAGAAAATCGGGCAGCCGCTCTGCAGCCAGGGGCAGATGGTTTGCAGCACAGGGCAGTTCCACCGGACGGGGATCGATCACCACAACCTTGCCGCCGTTGCGCACGGCCTGGCGTATGGCAAGGACAAGCATCGGCCCCTCCGCCAGGGGATCTGCACCAACCAGAATGACCAGGTCGCTCTGCCGGACATCTTCCTGGCTCCGGACATATTCGCCCAGGCAGGCAGTCAGGGTCCGGGCGGCACTGTCGCGCTGCTGGTGCGCTTCGTAAACCAGCTGCTTGGAACCGACGGCAGCAGCCCAGCTACGCAACAGGACATTGGCTTCAAAGCTGGCACGAGAGGAACCAAGGAAGGCGACGCTGTCCGGACCGAACTCCCCGGCTATCCGGGCAATCCGCTCGCGGGCAGCAGCCAACGCGGCGTCAACGGCAACCAGATG
>JBPPMF010000314.1:0-23119 GCA_051305915.1 Thiobacillus sp.
GGGGCTATTAAATTTCGCGGCCTTCGGCCGCTCATCCCCTAGATCCTAATTCCTAAATCCTAGCTCCTGCATCTCAGACAACCGCCTCTTCCTTTTTCTCGACCGGCTTAATGAAGTGCTCGCGCTTGACGCCGAACATCAACAGTAGCGGGCTGGCGACCAGGGTGGATGAGTAGATGCCGAACATGATGCCAATGGTGAGCGCAAGCGCGAAGTTGTGCAGCGCCTCGCCGCCAAAAAACAGCATCGACAGCACCATGATCTGGGTCGAACCGTGGGTGATGATGGTGCGGCTCATGGTGCGGGTGATCGCATCGTCGATGATGTGCGGGATGGTTTCGCCGCGCATCTTGCGGATGTTTTCGCGGATGCGGTCGAAGATCACCACGGATTCGTTGACCGAATAGCCCAGCACCGCCAGCACGCCGGCCAGCACGGTCAGCGTGAATTCCCACTGGAAGAACGCGAACACGCCGAGGATGATGACGATGTCGTGCAGGTTGGCGAGCATGCCGGCCACCGCGAAGCGCCACTCGAAGCGGATCGCCAGATACGCCATGATGCCGAACACCACGACCAGCAGGGCCAGCGCGCCACTGTCGTAGAGTTCCTTGCCAACCTGCGGACCGACGAAATCGACCCGTTTCAGTTCGACACCGGCATCAGCCGCAGTCAAGGCGTCCATCACGCGGTTGCTGGTTTGTGCGGCGTTGGCATCGCCCTTCACCGGCAGGCGGATCAGCACGTCGCGGCTGGAGCCGAATTGCTGCACGGAGATTTCGGGCAGTCCAGTTTTTTCCAGTGCGGCGCGGATCGCCGGCAGATTGGCAGTCTGATCGTAGCTGACTTCAATCACGGTGCCGCCGGTGAAATCGACACCGAAGTTAAGGCCTTTATCCCACAGCGCCCACACTGAAAACAGGAAAGTGAGCAGGGAAATGGCGGTGGTCGCCTTCCCCCAGCTCATGAAGGGGATGGTTTTCTTGAAGGGGAAGAATTCGATCATTCTGGTGCCTTAAATCGAGATTTTTGTCAGACGCGGCTGGCGGCCATAGCTCAGGTTGGCCATCGCGCGAGACACGGTGACAGCGCTGAACATGGAGGTGAGGATGCCCAGACACAGCACTACGGCAAACCCGCGTACCGGACCCGAACCCAGCCAGAACAGCGAGACGCCTGCGATCAGGGTGGTGATGTTGGCGTCCAGAATGGTGCCCCAGGCGCGCTCGTAACCGGCACTGATTGCCGCCTGCGGGGTGGATCCGTTGCGCAACTCTTCTCTAATTCGCTCGTTAATCAGCACATTGGCGTCGATCGCCATGCCGAGCGTGAGCGCGATGGCCGCCATGCCAGGCAGGGTGAGTGTGGCCTGCAGCATCGACAGCAGGGCGATCAGGAAGAAACCGTTGATCGCCAGCGCCAGCGACGAAAACATGCCGAAAACCCGGTAGTAGAAGATGATGAAGGTCACCACGGCGAAGAAGCCCCAGATGTTGGCGTTGAAGCCCTTGGCGATGTTTTCCGCACCCATGCTGGGGCCGACGGTGCGTTCCTCGATGATCTGCATTGGTGCAGCGAGGGCGCCGGCGCGCAGCAGCAGCGCCACGTCGGAAGCTTCCTGCGCGGTTTCCATGCCGGTGATCTGCACCCGGCCGCCGCCAATTTCCTCGCGGATCACCGGCGCGGTGATCGCTTCGGCGCGGCCTTTTTCGATCAGCAAAATGGCCATGCGCTTGTTGACGTTTTCGCGCGTCACGTCCTTGAAGATGCGTGCGCCCTTGCCGTCCAGGCTGATGTGCACTGCGGCCTGGCCACTGGTGTTGTCAAAGCCGGGCGAGGCGTCGGTGATCGAATCGCCGGTCAGGACAACGTCCTTCTTCACCGCAATGTTGCCCCCGTCGCGGCTGGTGACGATTTCTGCGCCGAACGGCACCTGGCCTTGTGCCAGCGCTAGCGGGTCGGCCAGTTCGTCCACCATGCGGATTTCCAGGGTGGCGGTGCGGCCGAGGATGTCCTTCGCCTTGGCCGTGTCCTGCACGCCGGGCAACTGCACCACGACGCGGCTGGCGCCTTGCTGCTGGATCACCGGTTCGGCCACGCCAAGCTCGTTGACGCGATTGCGCAGGGTGGTGATGTTTTGCTGCAGCGCAAATTCCTGCACCTGTTTCTCGGCTTCGGGCTTCAGGCGTGAAGTGAGGGTGAAGCCTTCGGCCTGATCTTCCGCCGTGAAGGTCAAATCGGGAAACGCGGTGCCCAGCTTGTTGGCGGCTTCATCACGCTGATCGCGGGTGGCGAAATGCACGGTGACGGCATTGCCTTCGCGGCTGATGCGACCGTAGCGGATCTTGGCGCCGCGCAGTTCGGTGCGGAAATCGTTCTGGTAACGGATGGCCGATTTCTCCAGCGCTGCCTTCATGTCGACTTCGAGCAGGAAGTGCACGCCGCCGCGCAGATCGAGGCCGAGGTACATCGGCATCGCATTGATCGCCGACAGCCAGGCCGGCGAGGCCGACACCAGGTTCAGCGCCACAGTGTAACGCTCGCCCAGCTTGTTTTGCAGCGCGTCCTTGGCCTTGATCTGAATGTCGGTGCTGGCAAAGCGCGCCTTGATGCTGTTGCCCGATAACTCCACCCCGCTGTACGCGATGTTGGACGCCTTGAGGACCGATTCCACTTGTCCCAGCAGCACGGTGTCGACCTTTTCGGTGGTGCGCAGTGGCGATACCTGTACCGCGGGCAATTCGCCGAAGAAGTTGGGCAGGGCATAGAGGAAGGCGACCACTAGCGTGACGCCGATGAGGATGTATCTCCAGAGTGGATAGCGGTTCATTGTTTAGCCGAGAGCGATGAGCGGAGAGGGGGCGAGCAGCGCGATATGAAGCTGCTCGCGGGTCGGTTACAAGCCTTTAATGGTGCCCTTCGGCAGCAGGGTCTGGATCGATTGTTTCTGCACGTGGGTGATCACGCCGTCGGCGATTTCCAGCGATACATAGTTGTCGCCCATTTTGACGACCTTGCCGAGTTGGCCGCTGGCGGTGACAACTTCATCGCCCTTTTGCAGTTCGGTCAGCATTTTCTTTTGTTCCTTGGCGCGCGTCATCTGCGGGCGGATCAGCATGAACCAGAACAGGATGAAAATAATGATCAGCGGCAGAAAATCGGTAAAGCCGGGGGAGGCCGCGGCGGCGGTTTGTGCATGAGCAAGCGAAATCATGGGTAAAGCTCCAATTTGAGGCTGGTTTGGTAAAAAACTTCGCGGATTCTACCATCCGCGTGTTTGCATCTCGTGAAACTGCGCTGCGAAATCGGCAAAGCGATGCGCTTCGATTGCGGCGCGCATGTCGGCCATCAGGCGGTGGTAGTAGTGCAAGTTGTGGATGGTGGCGAGCCGCGCCCCCAATATCTCGTTGGCGCGGATCAGGTGGTGCACGTAGGCGCGGCTGAAATGGGTGCAGGTGTGGCAGGTGCACGCGTCGTCGATCGGCGCGGTGTCAATCTTCCAGCGCGCATTGCGGATGCGCATGTCGCCACGTCGGGTATACAGAATGCCGTGGCGCGCGTTGCGAGTCGGTAGCACGCAGTCGAACTGGTCGATCCCCTGCGCCACCGCCGCCACCAGGTCGGACGGCGTACCGACGCCCATTAAATAGCGCGGCTTGTCTGCCGGCAGCTGCGGCGCGGTGTGGGCGAGGATGCGCTTCATGTCTTCCTTCGGTTCGCCCACCGAGAGGCCGCCGATAGCGTAGCCGTCGAAGTCCATCCCGATCAGCTCGCGCGCCGACTCGTCGCGCAGCGCCTCATACATGCCGCCCTGCACGATGCCATACAGCGCATTGGGGTTGCCGGCATGCGCCGCTTTCGAGCGTTCGGCCCAGCGCAGGCTCATCCGCATCGAATCGGCGGCTTCGCGTTCGGTGGCAGGGTAAGGCGTGCACTCGTCGAAGATCATCACGATGTCGGAATTCAGCGTGCGCTGGATCTGCATCGAGATTTCGGGCGTGAGAAACAGCTTGTCGCCGTTGATCGGCGAGGCGAACTTCACCCCTTCTTCGGTGATCTTGCGCAGCTTGCCCAGGCTGAACACCTGGAAACCGCCCGAATCGGTGAGGATGGGTTTGTCCCAGCCCATGAAGCGGTGCAGACCGCCAAACTTTTCGATGACCTCCAGCCCTGGCCGCAGCCACAAGTGGAAGGTGTTGGACAGCACCATCTCGAAGCCGATGTCGGTGAGTTCAAACGGCGACATCGCCTTCACCGTGCCGTAGGTGCCCACCGGCATGAACACTGGCGTCTGCACGGTGCCGTGCGCGAGGTGGAGCTGGCCGCGCCGCGCGCCGCCGTCGGTGGTGAGGAGGTCGAATTTCATGCGGGAGCAGACTTCTCTAGAAACATCGCATCGCCATAGCTGAAGAAGCGATAGCGTTCGGCGATGGCGTGGGCGTAGGCCGCGCGGATGGCGTCCGTGCCGGCAAACGCCGAGACCAGCATCAGCAGCGTGGATCTGGGCAAGTGGAAATTAGTGATGAGCGCGTCGACCAGCTGGAAGCGATAGCCCGGCGTGATGAAGATGTCGGTCTCGCTGCCGCCTGCGTGCAGTTCGCCACGTTGAGCAGCAGCCTCCAATGCACGCAGGCTGGTGGTGCCCACCGCCACCACGCGGCCGCCATGCGCGCGCGTTTCGCGGATAGCGTCGACGGTCGCCTGCGGAATCGTGTAGCGCTCGCGGTGCATCTTGTGCTCGGCGATGTTCTCCACCCGCACCGGCTGGAAGGTGCCCGCGCCGACGTGCAGCGTCACCCGCGCCGTGCGGATGCCCATTTCCTTTAGCCCATCCAGCATCGCATCGTCGAAATGCAGCCCGGCCGTCGGCGCAGACACCGCGCCGGGTTCGTTCGCGTACACCGTCTGGTAGCGTGCCTCGTCGTCCGCAGTCGGCGTGTGTTCGATATAGGGCGGCAGCGGCAGCCGGCCGAGTTGGTCCAGCACGTCGAGCACCGGGCGAGGAAAGCGCAGCTGCGTCAGGTCGTCCTGCCGCGCCAGCACTTCAAGGCTGATGTCCGCGGAAAGATGGATGCGCGAACCCGGCTTCGGCGCGTGGCTCGCACGGATGAAAGCCAGCGCCTCGAATTCGTCCGTGACCCGCTCCACCAGCAGTTCGACCTTGCCGCCGGAATCCTTGCCGCCGAACAGCCGCGCCTTGATCACCCGCGTGTCGTTCATCACCAGCAGGTCGTTCGGGCGCAGCAGCGTCGGCAGTTCGCTGAACCAGCGGTCGTGCAGCGCGCAGGATGCCTCGACGTGCAGCAGCCGGCTGCCGCCGCGCACCGCGGGCGGAAACTGAGCAATCAGTTCGTCGGGGAGGTCAAAATCAAAATCGGCGACACGCATGGGGCGCGATTATAGCTGCCGCCTTGCGGCAGGCCGCCCGATTCGGCGATAATGCGCGCCTTCTGTTGCCGGACGCGTTCGCGTGCGGCCCCTTTGCCGGGATGGCGGAATCGGTAGACGCAGCGGATTCAAAATCCGCCGCTGGTAACAGTGTGGGGGTTCGAGTCCCCCTCCCGGCACCAATAAACACGCAGGCTTGTGGTTTCCCGCTTTCCAGGACTTCTGCAATTCCGGGCCGACTTCTACAATTTTTCCGGCTTCGCCCACTGGCTTGGCCGGAAGCGGCACGCGGATGGCTCAGGACGCGACCAGCTTTTCCCTTTGGGCGGGGTTCTTTGCTTTGGGCTTACTGGTTTTTTTCTTGTCAGTCATGCTTGGTGTCGTTTCTGGCGGCCATGCAATTCTTGGAAACCCCTGTAATTCAGACGTTTTACAGGTTTTCTGGCTGCAAAGAATCACGGGTATTTTCTGGCGTGGTGAATGACGCGGAGAATATGCACCACGCCCTTTGCTTCACGGTACACCAAAATGAACGGGGTGCGGCGGCTCAGGATGCGTTCGAAGGTTCCGGCTTTGCGTTCCGGCCTGCCGGGGGTGGGGATGGTGTCGATCAGCGAGAGCGCGGCCCGGTGAATTTCATTGTGCATCCGCTGGGCTGCGGTGGGGTTCAGATCGGCGTAATAGGCGATGGCTTCAATGAATTCCAGTCGTGCGGTCTTGCGCCACTCAAGCCGCTTTTTTGCGCTTGGCGGCATGGGCGTCGATGATGGCTTGTGCTTCGTGCATGACGACTTCGTGCGGGATGCCGTCGCCCGAATCCACTTCATCCAAAGCCTCATTCACCTTTCGGATGAATTCTTCTGTGTAATCGAAGCCGTCCTGCATGACGTAGGGCAACATTTCAGCCGGGGTGCGCCCGGCAGCGGCAGCCAGCTTGGCAAGTCGCCGCTGCATGGCGGGGGTGAGATCGGTTTTCATGGTGTCAAATCCTTCTACTATTCGAAACCACCCCGCGTGGTTGCTGGCTTTGCGGGATGGTGTCGCATGGCTGTTGGTAAAAGTTTAATCCTGTAGGCGTTTGATTTCCAGAATTTAAGAGCTTGGATTCAAAATCCACCGCTGGTAACAGTGTGGGGGTTCGAGTCCCCCTCCCGGCACCAAGTGACGATGTCCGGCAAACACAGCGAATCCTTGTGGCGTCAGGAATGCAACACCTGCAACGTCCCTTTAAGATTCAGCGTCGCCTGCGTTTAATGCATTGTTGAATAACGTTATGATCTCCAACACGTTATAACATTCAAGTAGGAGGCTGAATCATGTCTGGAAACAGTCATTCGAAACGGGCCTTGCGGCTGCTCGGTCTGGCGGTGGGCTTGACCCTCGCCGTGTCCCAGGCGGCGGTGGCGGCGGGCGAGGGTGCATTGGCCAGAATCGTTCTGAGCGCACCCGGTCCGCGCAACATTTCCTACCTGCCGATCGACCTGATTCCGGCCATCGGCGCCGACCGGGCGGAGGGCGTCAGCCTGCAAATCCTCCACACCGGCGGCGGCATCGTGGCCTTGAACAACATGGTCACGCGCAACGCCGACTTTGCCGTGGCCGGCGTGCCGGCGGCGATGTCGCTCCGGGCCGGCGGCGGCGACGTGGTGGTGATTGCGCCGGTCGACGATGCGCCGCTGTTCGTGCTCATGGTGCGTGCCGGGCTCAAGGGCAAGGTCAAGCGCATCGCCGACCTCAAGGGCAAGGTGATCGGCGTCAACACCAGCACCCGGCACAGCAAGACCACTTCCCAGCAACTGGCCGAGATGCTGCTCAAGTCCGACGGCGTGAGCCTCGATTCCTTCCGCATCGTGCCGGCGGGGCAGAGCTGGGTGGAGCAGTCCTCGCTGATGATTTCCGGCCAGGCCGACGCCGTGCTCGGCGACGAGCCCTTTGCCTCGCGCCTGCTGGCTGACAAGCGCGTGTTTTTTCTTGCGCACCTGGCCGAGCCGGAAACCGTCAAGGGCATCAAGGGCGTCAACTTCCTGCACGCCGCGCTGGAAACCCGCAGCGATGTGATCGCCAATGAGCCGGAGAAAGTGGCGAAGATGGTGCGCATGGTTAAGAAGAGCCTCGCTTGGATCGCCAGCCACACGCCGGAGCAGGTGGTCGATGCGCTTGGCATCAAGGACCCGGAGGAGCGCGAGGCTTTGCTGCTGTCGCTGAGAAAATACCCCAGATCCTTCAGCCGCGACGGCAGGTTTTCCACCGCGCAGCTCAAGGAAACCGATGTTTTCTTCCGCAGCGGCCTGGAGAAGGGGGATGCCGGCCAGTCGCTGAGCATCGAGCAGATGCTGGATGATCGCTGGGCCGGGCGCGTGAAGTGACGGAGCCCAAGCGCAACTCCATCGGCCGCCAGGCGGTCACCCGGCTTGTCATCAGCCTCGGTCTGCTGGTTGCGCTGATTGCCGTCAGTTCGGTTGCCATCTACCAGGTGGTGCTGCACAAGGCCGCCCAGAACCGGGCTAAGGAACTGGTCGACTTTTACAGCGCGCGTCTCGATCAGATCGAGCGGGAGTGGGAAATCCGCAGCCGGGATTTCAAGGTGCGCATCGAAACCACGCGCGCACTGGAAGATCCCGCGAACGCGACGACGAATCTTCAGGCATTCATGACCATCCAGGGATCGGAGCGGCCATTCCAGTACCTGCTGATCCAGACCAGGGACGGAAAGAAGCTGTTCGACTTCGGCAAGGATCTCTCGCTGCCGTCGATTCCGGCGAGCGCAGGGGAAGGCCTGGGGCACTATCTGGAGCCGACGACCGGCCAGTTCTATCGCGTATTCGAGCACCCGATCTGGCTGGGGGAAGCGCGTGGCATGGGACGTTTTGCCGTGTTCTTTCGCATCGACAATGCGCTGCTCAGGCAAATGAGTACGCCGGGCCTGATGCTAAGCGCCCTGCACCAGGGCGAGCCGGTAGCCAGCTCTGGCGGCCAGGAGGCCATCGATCTTCTGCGCCGTAGCCCTGGCGTGGACGGGAAAGACGAGACAATCCGCGAATTGCCGTGGGCAGGGAAGGCAGACATCCACACCCGCCTGCGCATCGAGGCGCCGGTGGCGACCTTGTTCTCGACGACTGAACTGAGCGTGGGCATGAGCATGATTCCGGTCGTCGACGGCCTCCTGCTTTGGCTGACCATCGGCCTGTGGCTGATGCACCAGACGCGGCGGGTCACCAGCCTGGGGCAGGCGGTCGACGAATACACCGCCACCCAGCACGTCAATGAGGCCATGGCGACCTCGCTCGCCAGCGCCCACAATGGGCAGACCGACGAAATCGCCGAGGTGGCCGATGCCATTGAGGTGTTTGTGACCACCATCGACCAGCGCGAACAGGAGCGGGAGGCATTCGCCGGGCAACTGCGTGCTTCCGAACAGCGATACCGCCAGATGTTCGAGAGCATGAGCAGCGGCGTGGTGGTGTACGAGGCGCTGGACGGGGGGGCCGATTTCCTTATCAGGGACATCAATGCCGCGGGGGAGCGAATCGAGAGCATGCGCCGAGAAGCACTGATCGGCCAGCGCCTGAGCGTCGTCTTTTCGGGTGTGGAAGAGATGGGGCTGATGGCGGTTCTTCGGCGCGTATTGCAGAGCGGGCAGGCTGAACACTTTCCGCTGGGTTTCTACCAGGACGGCCGCATTTCCGGCTGGCGCGAGAACTTTGTTTACCGCCTGGATTCGGGCGAACTGGTGGCGATATACGAGGATGTCACTTCCCGCAAGCAGGCGGAAGACGCGCTGCTGCAGGCCATGCAGTCCGCCGAGGCGGCCGATGAGCGCAAGAACGTATTCCTCGCCATGCTGGCCCACGAATTGCGCAACCCCCTGGCACCCATCAGCAATGCTGCGCACGTGCTCGGGCGTCTGGACCATGGTGAGCCCAGGATCAAGTGGGCGCAGGACGTGATCGAACGTCAGGTGACCCACCTCACCCGCATGGTGGATGACCTGCTGGATGCATCCCGCATCGTGCGCAACAAGATCGCGCTCAAGAAGGAACCGATCGAATTCGCCGCGCTGATTGAACACTTCATGGAGTCCGCCCGCCCGCTGGCGGAGCGCAAGGGACAGCGGCTGGTCGTCCGGGTGCCCGAGCAGCCAGTGTGGTTGGAAGGCGATCCGGTGCGTCTGACCCAGGCGCTGTTCAATCTTGTCGACAATGCCGTCAAGTACACGCAAGAAGGGGGACAGATCGAGGTCAATGCCCGCGTGGTCGGAGCGGAAATCGAGATCGCCGTGCAGGACAACGGCATGGGCATTCCGGCAAACCTGCTGCCACAGGTGTTCGATCTGTTCCAGCAGGACGAGCGCACGCTGGATCGCGCGCAGGGCGGGCTCGGCATCGGGCTTACGCTGGTGCAACGCCTGGTCGGCATGCACGGCGGACGGGTGGAAGCCCGCAGCGAAGGGCCGGGCCAGGGAGCGACTTTCACAATCTGGTTGCCGATCGCGCCTGCCCCCGCCGGGCCAGCGGTCAACGATGCCCGGAATTCGTGCAGCCCGGCCGCAGGCACCCGGATCCTGGTAGTGGACGACGAACCCGACGTGGCCGGCAGCATGGCGATGCTGCTGGACATGGAGGGGTATGAGGTGCGCATCGCCCACACGGGCCAGGACGCCCTGGCGCTGATTCCGCTGTTCAGGCCTCATGTGGTGCTGCTGGATATCGGCCTTAAAGGCATGGATGGTTTTGAAACGGCAAAACGGCTGCGTGCGCTGCCGGAGGGGCAGGATCTCTGTCTGATCCACCTGACCGGTTATGGCGACACGGAAACCCGGCTGCGCGCCCAGGCGTCAGGCTGCGATCATTTCCTGGTCAAGCCTGTCGAGGGGCATGCGCTGTGCGAACTGTTGGCCAGCATGGCCGGACAGATGTCATCCAGCCACGGAAATTGTCTGAAATGTTCCGTTCCTGCCGGCGTGGATTCTTCAGAAAAGTAATTGTTTATTCCAGTCCTCCCCGCTTAACGGGAGGAGTCTGAGTAGAAAACTCCGGTAAACTACGGGATCAAACAGTAAGCCATCTTGCTGGTTTTATTGCGATATTCCTTGCAAGTCTGTATGGGCTCTGGGGCCTAAAATGGATTCAAAATCCGCCGCGGGTAACAGCGTGGGGGTTCGAGTCCCCCTCCCGGCACCAGACAAGTTTTCCCAACTGACAGCAGGCTTACCGTTTTGGTGCTTTGCCCCGCCTTTGTTGGTTTAGGGCACTATTTGAGGGCATTTTCTGCCCGTGTGTATAACGGTCATCAGGTTTTTCTCGCAGGCTGTAGCAGGTTCTCACCGCCTGTCATCAACGTCTCACAGGTCTTTTCTATAGTCCAAATAGGTTGACGTCATGGCGGGTGCATGTGGCACAGGCGTTGCTAGTCAATTGTCAGATGGCGATATAAGCGTCCGAAAGGGGCCAAGATGTCTTTAGCAGAACAGGCCATTCGTGGCGAAACGGACGAACCGGGGTCATTACACCGACCGGTGTGCCGACAGTTGCAGGCGCATTATGCGCAAATGGCGACGATGCATATGCGCGATCTGTTCGCGTCCGATCCAGGCCGATTCGAGCGGTTTTCGCTGCCGGTGGGTGAGTTGTTGCTGGATTATTCGAAGAATCGCATCACCGACGAGACCATGAAGCTGTTGGTACGGTTGGCCGAGGAAGCCGAGGTGGCAAGCTGGCGCGAGCACATGTTCTCCGGCGAGAAAATCAACAACACGGAAAACCGCGCGGTGCTGCATGGGGCACTGCGCAACCGCAGCAATCGCCCTGTCATTGTGGACGGCGAGGATGTGATGCCGAAGGTGAACGCGGTGAACGAGCGCATGGGTGCGTTTGCCGAAAAGGTGCGCAGCGGCGAGTGGCGCGGCTATACCGGCGAGCGCATTACCGATGTGGTGAACATCGGCATCGGCGGCTCGGATCTGGGCCCGCAGATGGTTTATCAGGCCCTGAAACCGTACCGTCATCCGCACCTCAAGGCGCATTTTATTTCCAACGTCGACGGCGCGCATGTGAAGGAAGCGCTGGAAGCGCTGAACCCGGAGACGACGCTGTTCATCGTGTCGTCCAAGACTTTCACCACGCAGGAAACGATGACGAATGCGCATACTGCGCGCGCGTGGTTTCTGGCCCAGTCGCAGGCTGAAAAGCATATTGCAAAGCATTTCGTTGCGGTGTCGACCAACAGTGAAGCGGTCGCTGCCTTCGGGATCGATCCGGTCAACATGTTCGAATTCTGGGATTGGGTGGGCGGCCGCTATTCGCTGTGGTCGGCGATCGGCCTGTCGATCATGCTGGCAGTCGGCGCGGAGCATTTTGCCGAACTGCTGACGGGCGCACACGAAATGGACGAGCATTTCCGCCATGCGCCGCTGGATCAGAACATGCCGGTGATCCTGGCCTTGCTAGGGGTTTGGTACAACAATTTTTTCGGCGCCGAGTCGCAGGCGATCCTGCCGTACGACCATTATCTGCGCAGCCTGCCGGCGTATCTGCAGCAGGCCGATATGGAGTCGAACGGCAAATCGGTCGACCGCGACGGCAAGCCGGTGGACTACGCTACCGGCGCCATCGTCTGGGGCGCCAGCGGTATCAATGGCCAGCATGCGTTTTATCAATTGCTGCACCAGGGCACCAAGATAATTCCGGCCGATTTCATCGTATCGGTCGAGCCGCACACCGAGTTGCAGGCACACCACGATATCCTGATTGCCAATTTTCTGGCGCAGACCGAGGCGCTGATGCGCGGTCGCACACGCGAGGAGACCGAGGCGCAGACCGGCCAGTTTGTCTCGCACAAGATCTTCGACGGCAATCATCCGAGCAATGCCATCCTGGTGCAGAAGCTGACTCCACATGCGCTGGGGATGTTGATTGCGCTGTACGAACACAAGATTTTTGTGCAGGGGGTGATCTGGAACCTGAATTCCTACGACCAATGGGGGGTGGAGCTTGGCAAGCAGCTTGCCAGCCGCATCCTGCCGGAGTTGCATGCGGACGCACCGGTGGATGGCCATGATGCATCGACCAATGCGTTGATCAATTACTACCGGCGCATGAGCAAGCCAGCAGGTTTATAGTTTAAATATGGAGTTGATTGCAGGCGATATCGGGGGGACAAAATGCAGGCTGGCATGGGTGGCGGGCGAGGAGACGGGCGCGCGGCAAGTGCGGTTCGAGCGCGAATATCCGAGTGCTGCATTCGCAACAGCGGATGATCTGATTCGTCAGTTCATGGCCGATGCCCGGCTGCCGGTTGCGCCCACCGCCCTGTTGCTGGCGCTGCCGGGACCGATGCAGGTGCAGCACGTCGCATTGACCAATCTGGACTGGGTGCTCGATGCAGCCGACATGCAGGCCACCCTCGGCATCCCCAGCGTTCGATTCATCAACGATTTCCAGGCCGCCGCCGCCGGCGTGGCGACGTTGACAGCGGCTGATGTGGTCGCACTCAATCCGCAGCCGGTCGAACTGGATGGCGTGCGGGTCCTTACCGGCGCCGGTACCGGACTGGGGCTGGCTTTCTTGCTGGCAGATGCCAGCGGCCGCACCCGCAATTTTGCCAGTGAGGGCGGACACATCGACTTCGCGCCGGCCAATGCGATGCAGACGCGCCTGCTGGAACGGTTGCGCGCTGAGCATGGCCATGTGTCATGGGAGCGGGTGGTGTCGGGGCTGGCCATGAACGATCTGTATCGGTTCTGCTGTGCCGAGCACAATATCGCACTGCCCGATGCGCCAGTCGATGGCGCCGCCCTGGTTGCGCATGCCGAAGCGGGCGATCCTGTTGCCGGGGCTGCGCTCGATTTGTTCGTCGATTTATATGGAGCGTGGGTCGGCAATGTGGCGTTGCTGTTCCAGCCGCGCGGCGGCTTGTATGTTGCGGGCGGCGTGGCGATCCATTTACAGGCCCGAATGCGGTCGCCGCGCTTCATGGCAGCCGCCAGCGACAAGGGACGGATGCGTGGCGTGGTCGAACGCACCCCGATTTATTTGATCACCAATCACCGGCTCGGCGTGCAGGGCGCAATCGCGACTGCGCTTGCTCCGCCTTGACCCATATTATTTTTCGAATCACATTTCATTACTAATCCATAAAACAGCAGCAACCAGGAGCGGGACATGACAATTTCCAAGGAAGAACAGACACGGCTCTACCGTTATTACACCGAGCCTAAAATGGTGACCGATCTCACGCGCCGGACATTGGCGCTGGTGCTGGCCGGCGGTGAGGGATCGCGGTTAAAGGATCTGACGGCGTGGCGCGCCAAACCGGCGGTGCCGATCGGCGGCAAGTACCGCATCATCGACTTTGCGCTGTCGAACTGCGTCAACTCGGGCATCCGTCGCATTGGCGTGCTGACCCAGTACAAGTCGCATTCGCTGATCCGGCATTTGCAACGGGCCTGGGGCTTCATGCGCGCCGAGATCGGCGAGTTCGTGGAAATTCTGCCGGCGCAGCAGCGCACCAACAAGAAGGAGTGGTACCAGGGCACCGCCGATGCGCTGTTTCAGAACATCGATATCGTGCAGCGCCACCACCCCGAGTATGTGCTGGTGCTGGGCGGCGATCATGTCTACACCATGGATTTCTCGGAAATGCTGCTGCATCACGTGCAGACCGGCGCGGATTTCACCGTCGGCAGCATGGAGGTGCCGGCGGACGAGGCGAGTGGATTTGGCATCATGACGGTCGACGAGGACATGCGCATCACCCGCTTCACCGAAAAACCCGCACAGCCCGATTGCATACCCGGCAAGCCCGGCATCGCACTGGTGTCGATGGGGATTTATATTTTCTCCAAGGATTTTCTGTACAAGACGCTGATCGAGGACGCAGGCAATATCGAATCCAGCCACGACTTCGGCAAGGACATCATTCCGGACAACATTGGCGAAGCCCGTGCGATGGCATTCCCATTCCGCAACAAGGACGGCGAGCCGGCTTACTGGCGCGACGTCGGGACGCTGTATTCCTACTGGCAAACCAACATGGAACTGTGTTCGGTCGAACCCGAGCTCAACCTGTACAACCGTGACTGGCCGATCTGGACCTACCAGCCGCAGTATCCGCCGGCCAAATTCATTCTCGACGACGAGGGGCGGCGCGGCGAGGCGATCGATTCGCTGATCGCCGGCGGCTGCATCCTGTCGGGCGCGCGGGTCAAACGCTCGGTGCTGTTTTTCGCCACCACGGTGGAAAACTACAGCCTGATCAAGGACAGCGTGATCCTGCCCAAGGTCAGCATCGGCAGCCATTGCCGCATCAGCCGCGCCATCATCGACAAGGGGTGTGTGATTCACGACGGCACAGTGATCGGCGAAGATCCGGTCGAGGATGCAAAGCGCTTCCACGTCACCAAGGAGGGCATCGTATTGGTGACCCCCGCGATGCTCGGCCAGAACCTGTACGCGAGGCTGCAAAACGACTATGACGGCTAAATCGCTGAACGTGGTGCTGTGCTGGCACATGCATCAGCCGTATTACCGCGAAGGTCTCAAGGGCGCGTATCACCTGCCCTGGGTCTACCTGCACGGCATCAAGGATTACAGCGACATGGCCGCTCATCTGGAGCGGCATCCGGCGATGCACGCGGTGGTGAATTTCGCGCCGGTGTTGCTGGAGCAACTGGACGACTACGCGCAGCAACTCGATGCGTTGCTGAAACACGGCAAGCCGACCCAGGACCACATGCTGAACCTGTTGTCCGGCGCCGAGCGCATTCCGTCGGACGCCGCCAGCCGCCAGCGCATCGTCCAGGATTGCCAGCGCTGCCACGCCCCGCGCATGATCCATCCGTATCCCGCGTTCCATCGTCTGGTGCGCACGACCAGCGCCGCCGAAGCCGGTAGCGCCGATCAACAGTGGCACCTGGGCTATTTGTCCGAGCAGTATTTTCTCGATCTGCTGACCTGGTATCACCTGGTCTGGCTGGGGAATTCGCTGCGCCAGCAGCCGCTGGTACAGCGGCTGCTGGCGCAGGAAAAGAGCTTCTCCGCTGCCGATCGCCACGAACTGCTACACCTGATGCAGCATTGCATGGCCGGTCTGATTCCGCGCTATCGCGCGCTCGCCGATCGCGGGCAAATCGAATTGTCGATGACGCCGTACGGCCATCCCATCGTGCCGCTGCTGAACGATTTCGGCAACCTGCGCGACGCGCTGCCAGACGTTCCGGTACCCGACGCGCCCGCCTATCCGGGCGGTGCGGCACGCGCGCGCTGGCATCTCCGGCATGGAGTCGAAGTGTTTGAGCGCTATTTCGGCAGGAAGCCGGCCGGCGTCTGGCTGTCGGAAGGTGGGGTGAGCGAGGATGCGCTGGCTCAGCTCGACGACATGGAGTTTGCCTGGACCGCTTCGGGCGAGGGGGTGTGGCGCAACAGCTGTGCCAAATCGGGCTGCCCGGAAGAAGACGTGCAAAGCCGGCAAGGGCTGTTCTCGCCGGCCCGCATCGACGGCTTCAAGTCGCGGGTGTTTTTCCGCGATGATGGCCTGTCGGACCTGATTGGCTTCAAATACAGCGACTGGCACGCCGATGATGCCGTGGGTGACTTTGTCCAGCACCTGGAGAACATCGCCAGCTTCTTCGGCAAGGACGCCAACCAGCATGTGGTCTCGATCATTCTCGACGGTGAAAACGCATGGGAATATTACCCCGACAACGGTCATCATTTTCTGGACGCACTGTATGCGGCGCTGTCCAGTCATCCCACGCTCAAGGTCAGCACCTTTGCCGAGCAGGCCGGGCATGCGCCCGCCAGGCAGATGAAACGGCTGGCGGCTGGCAGCTGGGTCTACGGCAGCTTCTCGACCTGGATCGGATCGGCCGACAAGAACCGTGGCTGGGACTATCTGGTCGCCGCCAAGCAGGCCTACGACAGTGTGATGGCCGCCGGCAGGTTGAACGCCGATCAGCAGGCGCTGGCCACCCGCCAGCTTGCCGTGTGCGAGGGGTCCGACTGGTTCTGGTGGTTCGGCGACTACAACCCGTCGGGCAGCGTCAGCGACTTCGAGCAGTTGTATCGGACCCAGTTGCGTGAGTTGTACCGCCTGCTCGGCGTGGCGCCGCCTGCCCTGCTCGACGTGCCCCTGTCGAGCGGTGGCGGCTGGGTGGAAAACGCCGGCACCATGCGGAGGAATGCCTGATGGGGCTGGTGAAAACCTTTGTCCGCGAAGGCCACGAAGAAACGCAAAGTAAAACAATAGCCTGCGTTTGTTTGTGCCTGCGCAGCAACCGATACAAAAGCACCTATCCTCGTCCGGTTTTACTTCGCGCTCCTTTGCGAATCGCCTTTGACCTTTCCAGATGAACTTCGACACCCATCGCGCCGGTTTGCTGCTGCACCCCACCTCACTGCCGTCTGGCACGCTGGTCGATGCCGAACGCTGGCTGGATTTCCTGCAGGCGGCAGGATTCAGCGTGTGGCAGATGTTGCCGCTGGGGGTTCCACTTGCGGGCCTGTCGCCCTATCAGTGCGCGTCGGCATTCGCGGTCAATCCCGGGCTGTTTTCCACCGAGCCGGTTGATCTGCATGGCTTTACCGACTGGCGTCGCCAGCAGGCGCATTGGCTCGAGGACTTTGCGCGCTTCATGGTGATCAAGACGGAGCAGGGCGGCGCGTCCTGGACCGACTGGCCGGTTGCGCTGCGCGACCGCGATGCGCAGACGCTGGCTGCGTTCGATATCAGTCACGCCGACAAGCTGAATGCGATGATGGTCGAGCAGTATCGCGCGGCTTTTTATTGGCAGCGCATTCGTGAACAAGCGGCGGCGCGCGGCATCCAGTTATTTGGCGACATGCCGATTTTCGTCGCCCACGATAGCGCGGATGTCTGGGCGCAGCGCGGTCTGTTTCTGCTGGATGACGCGGGCCATCCGGTGGTGGTGGCGGGGGTGCCGCCGGATTATTTCTCGGCAACCGGACAGCGTTGGGGCAATCCGCACTACAACTGGCCTGCGATGCAGGCCGACGGTTTTGCCTGGTGGCGGGCGCGGCTCGCCGCGCATTTTGAGTGGTTCGATCTGGTACGCATCGATCATTTCCGCGGGCTGGCAGCAGCCTGGGAAATTCCCGTTGGCGAACCCACCGCCATTCACGGCGATTGGGTCGAGGCACCGGGCGCGGCGCTGTTGCAGGCGATCGCCAGCGAAATGGGTGAACTGCCGCTGGTGGCCGAGGATCTCGGCATCATCACGCCTGACGTCACTGCCTTGCGTCACCAGTTCGGCCTGCCCGGCATGGCGGTGCTGCAATTCGCCTTCGACCAGCATGCCGACAATCCGCACAAGCCCGAAAATGTGCAGCCCGACACGGTGTATTACACCGGCACCCACGACAACGATACTACGCTGGGCTGGTGGCGTGCACTGCCCGATGGAGTTCGCCAGCAGGTGATGCAGCAACTGGGTGTTCATGATCCCGACGTGGTGCCGGATGCGATGATCGACACGGTGCTGCAAAGCCGCGCCGCCCTGGCGATTTTGCCGCTGCAGGATGTGCTGCGTCTTGGCAGCGAGGGACGCATGAACACGCCGGGCACCGACAACGGCAACTGGGCCTGGCGCTTTGAGTGGGATGCACTTCCGTCCGACCTGGCCACCCGTTTGCTCCAAAAAAATCAGAAAGCCAATCGATGCGAGAGCCAGCCCCGTCCATGAGTACGCCGTCCACGAATCCTCCCCGGCAAGCCCCGCTCGGCAGCAGCTTGCCTGCGATCGGCCCGTCGATCCTGCGCGTGCAGACCGGCACGCATCACGATCCCTTCGAGGTGCTGGGGGTGCGTGTCCAGCCGGACGGCAGCATCCTGATCCGTGAATTTCTGCCGGCGGCCGAAGCGGTCGAAATCGCCGGCGGCCGCATGACGCGGGTGACCGGCACCGACTGTTTCGAGCGTCTGTTGCCGCCTGGTGCGGTGGTCGAGCCGCATCCGGTCATGCGCTGGCAGGACAAGGGCAAAGGCGACTGGCACACGTCGCAGTCCCCCTACAGCTTCGCGCCGCAGCTGGGCGAGATGGATCTCTATCTGCTCGGCGAGGGGCGCCATTTCGAAGCCTGGAAAGTGCTTGGCGCGCGCCTAAAAACCGTCGACGGTGTCGACGGCTGTCTGTTCGCCGTGTGGGCGCCGGCGGTTCAGCGCGTCAGCGTCGTCGGCGACTTCAACGACTGGGACGGCCGTCGCCATCCGATGCGCTGCCGTGGTACCTCGGGCATGTGGGAGCTGTTCATCCCCGGCCTCGACGCCGGCCACGCCTACAAATATGAAATCCTCGGCCAGCACGGCCAGCTGGCGAGAAAAACCGATCCCTATGCGCGGCAGATGTTCCTGCGCCCCGAGACCACCAGCCGCGTGCCCGAAGACACGGTGTACGCCTGGCAGGACAGCGTGTGGATCGATGCACGTGCCCGCTTCGACTGGCAGCACCGGCCGATCAGCATTTACGAGCTGCACCCTGGTTCCTGGCGCCGCCACGACGACGGCAGTTTTTATTCCTGGGGCGAACTTGTCGCCGAGCTGATTCCTTACGTGCAGGATCTCGGCTATACGCACATCGAGTTGATGCCGGTGGCTGAGCATCCGCTCGATGCCTCGTGGGGTTACCAGGTGTCGGGCTATTACGCGCCGACCGCGCGCTTTGGTTCGCCGGACGACTTTCGCGCCTTTGTCGATGCCTGCCATCAGGCCGACATCGGCGTGCTGCTCGACTGGGTGCCAGCGCACTTTCCGAAAGATGAATTCGCGCTGGCGCGCTTCACCGGTGAGCCGGTGTACGAACACGCCGACCCGCGCCGTGGCGAGCACCAGGACTGGGGCACGCTGATTTTCGATTTCGGCCGCAACGAGGTGCGCAATTTCCTCGTCGCCAACGCGCTGTACTGGCTGGACGAATTCCACATCGATGGCTTGCGCGTCGATGCCGTCGCTTCGATGCTCTACCTCGACTATTCGCGCAAGCCGGGCGAATGGCTGCCGAACCAGTATGGCGGGCGCGAAAATATCGAGGCGGTGCAGTTTCTGCGCGAAATGAACACCGAGGTGCATGGCCGCTTTCCTGGCGTGCTGACCTTCGCCGAGGAATCCACCGCGTGGCCGGCGGTGTCGCGTCCGGTCGAACTCGGCGGGCTGGGCTTTTCGATGAAGTGGAACATGGGCTGGATGAACGACAGCCTCGCTTACATCGAAAAAGAACCGATCTATCGCAAGTACCAGCACAACCAGCTGACCTTCAGCCAGATGTACGCGTGGACCGAAAACTTCGTGCTGCCGCTGTCGCACGATGAAGTGGTTCATCTGAAAAAGAGCCTGCTCGACAAGATGCCGGGCGATGCCTGGCAGCGCTTCGCGAACCTGCGTCTGTTCTACGCGTGGCAGTACGCGCACCCGGGCAAGAAGCTTCTGTTCATGGGCAGCGAGTTTGGCCAGTGGAACGAGTGGAAGGAATCCGGCCAGCTCGACTGGATGCTGCTCGATTTTCCCGCGCACGATGGCGTGCGTACGCTGCTGCGCGATCTCAATCATCTGTACCGCAATGAGCCGGCGCTGCATGAATACGACTTCGATCCGCGCGGGTTTCGCTGGATCGACTGCCACGATGCCGACCAGTCGGTGCTGAGTCTGGTGCGCCAGGGGCAGGACGCATCCGCGCAATTGGTGGCGTTGTTCAACTTCACCCCGGTGCCGCGTCGCGCCTATCGTATTGGCGTGCCATCGGGCACGGCATGGTGCGAAGTACTGAACACCGACTCGACGTATTACGGCGGCAGCAACCTCGGCAATGGCCAGCCGCTGCGCCCGCAGAACCTGCCGTGGATGGGCTTCGAGCATTCCGTGGAGGTCACGTTGCCGCCACTCGGCGCCATCTTTCTGAAGTCTTGCAGTTGACCCACAATCAATAAAAACGACGGAAAACAATAATGAAGCGCGGAGCAATGAAAATCCTGTTTGTGGCCAGCGAAGCCTACCCGCTGGTAAAAACCGGCGGACTGGGCGATGTGCTCTATAGCTTGCCGCATGCCCTGCATGAGCGCGGCGCCGATATCCGCCTGGTGCTGCCGGGGTATCGCTCGTTATTGCGCCAACTCGAACAGGTGCGCATTCTCGGCTGGCTCGACGTGCGCGGTGCCGAAGGTATCGTCAGCGCACGCATCCTGGAAACGCGCCACCCCGATTATGCATTTCCGCTGTGGGTGGTCGATTGTCCGCGGCTGTTCGACCGAGCGGGCAACCCTTATGTCAGTGCCGGCGGCCAGGACTGGCCGGACAATGCCGAACGCTTCGCGGTGTTTGCGCGGGTGGCGGCGCTGCTGGCGCAGGACGCGCTGGACCTGGGCTGGCAGCCGGCGGTGGTGCATACGCACGACTGGCAGACCGGGCTGGTTGCCGCGTTTCTGGCCGATCAGCCGCTGCGGCCGAAAACCGTCTTCACCATTCATAACCTCGCCTATGGCGGCCATTTCTCGCACAGCGATTTTGTACGCCTGCAATTGCCGAGCCACTGGTGGTCGCCCGAAGGGACGGAATTTCATGGCGGCTTTTCGATGCTGAAGGCGGGCATTGTTTTCGCCGACGCCGTCACCACGGTGAGCCCCACCTATGCCGCCGAAATCTGCACCCCCGAATTTGGTTACGGACTCGATGGCCTGCTGCTGTCGCGGCAGCACAAGCTGCACGGCATTCTGAATGGCATCGACACCACGATCTGGAATCCCTCCACCGACCCGCATCTGCCGGCGCATTTTTCGATGGGCCGCATCCAGCCCGGCAAACGGCGCAACAAGCAGGCCTTGCTCGAACGCTTTCTGCCGCAGGTGGATGATGCGGCGATGCAGGCGCCGCTGCTGGGCCTGGTCGGACGGTTGGTCGAACAGAAAGGCATCGACTGGGTGTTGGCGGTGTTGCCGGTGCTGCTCGCCGAGACCGATGTGCGTTTTGTGCTGCTGGGAAGCGGCCAGGTGGCGTATGAACAGAAATTGATGCGCCTGGCCAAACAGCACCCGCAGCGGGTGTTCGTTGAAATCGGTTACGACGAGCCGCTGGCGCACCAGATCGAGGCGGGCGCCGACATGTTTCTGATGCCTTCGCGCTTCGAGCCATGCGGGCTGAACCAGATGTACAGCCTGCGCTACGGCACGCCCCCCATCGTGTTCAAGACCGGCGGACTGGCCGATACCGTGGTCGACGCGAATGCCACCACGCTGGATGACGCCAGTGCCACCGGTTTCGTGTTCGACACGCCTGGTGTGTCTGCTTTTCTGGAAGCAATCCGCCGAGCGCTCGATCTGTATCGCCAACCTGCGCAGTGGCGCCGGCTTCAGCAGAGCGGCATGCGTCAGACATTCGACTGGTCGGAAAGCGCCGACCACTACCTTGCACTCTATTCCAAATAATTTAAGCGGAAGCCCTCATGTCAGCCGAGAACACCACCCCTCCCTGTTCCACCGTCCTGAAGCCGTTGCCGAGCAGCAGCGAAGCGCTGGCCAAGGACGTTGAGCGTTACCAGTTTTATCATCTGGGCCGTCTTCATGGTTGCCCGCCCATTTATTCCTATCAGGCCCTGGCCAGGACGCTGCGTGACCGGCTGATGGCGGACTGGATGAATACCTATAGGGTGCGTGACCAGCCAGGCAAGCGCCGTGCGTATTACCTGTCGCTGGAGTTTCTGATTGGACGCGCGCTGTCCAACCATGTGCTCAATCTCGGGTTGGACGAAGCTGCGCGTGAGGCTTTGCACAGTTTTGGCCAGACGCTGGAAACCCTCGTCGAAGAAGAGCCCGATGCCGGACTGGGGAACGGCGGCCTGGGGCGGCTTGCGGCTTGTTTCATGGATAGTTGCGCTACGCTGGACCTGCCGGTGATGGGCTATGGGATCCATTATGAATACGGCATGTTCCGTCAGCACATCGAAAACGGCTATCAGATCGAGGATCCCGATCACTGGCTGCGCGATGGCAATCCGTGGGAAGTCGAGCGGTCCGAATTTACCTGCCGCGTGCCGTTCGGCGGCCATACCGAGCATTTTCACGACAAGGCGGGCCATCATCGTGTGCGGTGGGCGGATACCCACGATGTGCTGGCGATTCCGTTCGATATGCCGATTTCGGGCTACCGCAACCACGCCGTGAACACGCTCCGCTTGTGGAAATCTGCAGCCACCGACGAATTCAACCTCAATGAATTCAATGCCGGCAGTTACACCGAAGCGGTGCAGGCTAAAAACCACGCCGAGCATATTTCGATGGTGCTCTACCCCAACGATGCCAGTGAGAGCGGCAAGAGCTTGCGTCTGCGCCAGCAGTATTTTCTGGCGTCGGCCAGCATGCAGGATGCGCTGCGCCAATGGCGCGCGGCCGGCAATACGGACCTGCACCGCTTCGCCCAGGACAACGTATTCCAGATGAATGACACCCACCCGAGCATCGCGGTGGCCGAGTTGATGCGCCTGTTGCTTGATCAGGAAGGCTTGCTGTGGGATGAGGCCTGGGCGATCACGTCGCAGTGCATGGCCTACACCAACCACACGCTGCTGCCCGAAGCGCTGGAACGTTGGTCGGTGGCGCTGTTCGAGCATCTGCTGCCGCGCCTGCTGGAAATCATCTACGAAATCAATGCGCATTTTTTGCGCGAGGTGTCGGTGAAATGGCCGGGCGACATCGAGCGTCGGCGCCGCATGTCGATCATCGAGGAGGGCGATGTG
>JBPPMF010000373.1:0-3856 GCA_051305915.1 Thiobacillus sp.
CCCTAACCCTATGTGCGGCATAACCGGCATTTTCGATACCCGCGGCGTGAACGAGATTTCGCGTGATCTGCTGCATCGCATGAACGAAACCCAATTCCATCGCGGTCCAGACGAAGGCGGCCTGCATCTGGAACCGGGTGTGGGCCTGGGGCACCGGCGGTTGTCGATCATCGACCTGTCCACGGGCCAGCAGCCGCTGTTCAATGAAGACGGCTCGGTGGTGGTGGTGTTCAACGGCGAGATCTATAACTTCCAGGAACTGGTGCCCGAACTCGAAGCGCTCGGCCACCAGTTCCGCACCCATTCCGACACCGAAGTCATCGTCCACGCCTGGGAAGCCTGGGGCGAAGCCTGCGTCAACCGCTTTCGCGGCATGTTCGCGTTCGCGCTGTGGGATCGCAATCAGGAAACGCTGTTCGTGGTGCGCGACCGCTTTGGCGTCAAGCCGCTGTATTACGCCTTTCTCGACAGCGGCGAATTCATTTTCGGGTCCGAGCTGAAATCGCTGATGGTGCACCCCAGCTTGCGCCGCGACATCGACCCGCTGGCGGTGGAGGAATATTTTGCCTACGGCTACGTGCCCGAGCCGCGCACCATTTTCAAGCAGGCGTACAAGCTGCCGCCGGGGTTCACCCTCACCCTCAAGCGGGGCGAAACGCGCGCATTGCCCAAACAGTATTGGGACATGCCGTTCACCCCGGTGGCGGTGAAGAGCGAAGCCGACGCGATGAGCGAACTGGTCGATCGCCTGCAGGAATCGATCCGCCTGCGCATGATTGCCGACGTGCCGCTGGGCGCCTTCCTTTCCGGCGGCGTCGATTCCAGCGCGGTGGTGGCGATGATGGCCACGCAATCCAGCACCCCGGTCAACACCTGCTCGATCGGCTTCGACGACCCGGCCTTCAACGAAATCGAATTCGCCCAGCAGGTGGCCGACCGCTACCACACCCAGCATCACGTCGAAACCGTCGCCTCCAACGATTTCAGCCTGGTCGACAAGCTGGCCGGCGTGTACGACGAGCCCTATGCCGATTCGTCCGCGCTGCCCACCTACCGCGTCTGCGAACTGGCGCGCAAGCATGTGAAAGTCGCGCTGTCGGGCGATGGCGGCGACGAACATTTTGCCGGCTACCGGCGCTATCGCTGGTTCCGTTACGAAGAGCGGATGCGCTCGGTGATGCCGCTGATGCTGCGCCGCCCGCTGTTCGGCGCGCTCGGCAAGCTGTATCCCAAGGCCGACTGGGCGCCCAAAGTCTTGCGCGCCAAAACCACCTTCGAAGCCCTCGCGCGCGACACCGTCGAAGGCTATTTCCATGGCGTCTCGCTGTTGTCGGATGCCCAGCGCAAACAGCTGTTCTCGCCGTCCTTCAAGCGCGAACTGCAGGGTTATCAGGCCGTCGAAGTGCTGCGCCGTCACGCCGCCGTATCCCCCACCGACGACCCACTCTCGCTGGTGCAATACCTCGACATGAAAACCTACCTCGTCGGCGACATCCTCACCAAAGTCGACCGCGCCAGCATGGCCCACGCCCTCGAAGTGCGTGAACCGCTGCTCGACCACGAACTGATGGGCTGGGTCTCCGGCCTGCCGGTCGACCTCAAACTGCGCGGCAGCGAAGGCAAATACCTGCTGAAGAAATCGATGGAGCCCTACCTCCCGCACGACGTGTTGTACCGCAAGAAAATGGGTTTCTCCGTCCCGCTTGCCGCCTGGTTTCGCGGCCCCCTCGCCATCACCATCCGCAGCGTCGTCCTCGGCGAACGCCTGGCTTCCACCGGCCTGTTCAACCAGGACTTCCTGCGCGAAGTCGTCGAGGCCCACCAATCCGGCCGCCGCGACTATTCCGTCATCCTGTGGACCGTGCTCATGTTTGACGCCTTCCTCGGGCAGGTGATGGGCATGGATGAATCAGAGCGGCAAGCCGCATGAGCACCCATAACCTGATCAGTACGCTTCGTCGAATTGTTCAGGCCACCCTGACGAATCAGATCGCCCGATTTGCGCCATCGTTTTACGTGCAACTCACCGGCCAGACAGGGCGGGGTGCTGGCGAAGTGCATCTTGACGAGGTGGGTGAGTATTTCGAGACATGCTTTGAAGAATATTTCGAGCAACTTGGCGTTTCGAAATCAGAGCAAACAGACTATTTACACGGGAAGCGTCTGCTGGAATACGGTCCCGGAGATGTCCCCGGGGTTGCAATGCTGATGGTCGCGCATGGCGCCGATCAGGTGCAATGCGTAGATCGCTTCCCGCTGGTGAAGATGTCGCCCAAGAACGTTCAAATTGTGAAACTCATGTTGGACCGTTTGCCGCAGGGACAGCGTGATCGCGCTTCAGCCTGCTTCAAACAGGCTGGCCATCCGGAATCCGGACTCAACCCTCAGTTTATTGATTACCTGGTTCGGCCCAGTGGCTTGTCCGGACTGTCGAATGAAGTGGATCTGGTCATTTCACGGGCCGTGCTTGAACATGTGAATGATCTGCCCGCGACCTTTCGTGACATGTACGCGGCACTCAAACCCGGTGGCATCGCCATTCACCAGGTGGACCTCAAAAGCCATGGCCTGCACCGCGTGAACCCCTTGGATTTCTTGTGTTGGCCCACTTGGCTATGGTCGTTGATGTATAGCGAAAAAGGCGTGCCCAATCGCTTGCGCGTCAATGCCTACCGTGACGCAGTCGCGCAAAGCGGTCTGGAACTGCTTACACTGAAACCCACATTGCGGGCTTCGCTGGACGATGTCCGTGCTGTCCGCGCTGAACTTGCCATGCCCTTCAAAGATTTGTCTGAAGAAGACTTGTCCTGGCTTGGATTCTGGCTGGTTTGCCGAAAGCCAACACCCCAATCATCATGAAAATCCTCCACGTCTTCGATCACACGCTGCCGCTGCACTCGGGCTACACCTTCCGCAGCGCGGCCATCCTGCGCAACCAGCGCAAACTCGGCTGGGACACCTACCATCTGTCCGGCCCCAAGCAGATCAATTGCGACGTCATGGAAGAAGACGCCGACGGCCTGCACTTCTACCGCACGCCCAAACCCACCGGCCTGCTGGCCAAACTCCCCGGCGGCGATCCCTTCGCGGTGATGGGCGCCATCGAAAAACGCCTGCTGGGCCTGGCCCGCGAACTGCAGCCCGACATCATCCACGCCCATTCGCCGGTGCTCGACGCGAATGGCCGGCACCGCGTCGGCCGCAAGCTCGGCATCCCGGTGGTCTATGAAATCCGCGCCTTCTGGGAAGATGCCGCAGTCGACCACGGCAGCACCCAGCAAGGCAGCCTGCGCTACAAGCTCACCCGCGCGCTGGAAACCTGGGCGGTGAAAAATGCCGATGCCGTCACCGTCATTTGCGAAGGCCTGCGCAAGGATCTGGCTGCACGCGGTATCCCGGCAAGCAAGATCACCGTCATCCCCAACGCGGTCGACGTCGAGAAATTCGAAATGGGCGGCAAGCCCGACCCCGAACTCAACATGAAGCTGGGCCTGGGCAGCAGCCGCGTGCTCGGCTTCATCGGCTCGTTCTACGCTTACGAAGGGCTGGACCTGCTGATCGCCGCCTTGCCCACCATCCTCAAGCAGATGCCCGATGTGAAGGTGCTGCTGGTGGGCGGCGGGCCGCAGGACGCCGCATTGAAACAGCAGGTGATGGCGCTAGACCTGAAAGACCGCGTGATCTTCACCGGGCGCGTGCCGCACGCCGACGTCAACCGCTATTACGATCTGGTCGATGTGCTGGTGTATCCGCGCCACCCGATGCGGCTGACCGAACTGGTCACCCCGCTGAAGCCGCTGGAAGCGATGGCGCAGGGGCGGCTGATGGTCGCGTCCGATGTCGGCGGCCACAAGGA
>JBPPMF010000380.1:0-4391 GCA_051305915.1 Thiobacillus sp.
GCCTGGCTGGCCCAGCCCGGCAACAGCCTGATGACGCTGGCGGACGAGGATTATCCGAAAAACCTGCTGGAAATTGCCGATCCCCCCGCCGTGCTGTTCTGCAAAGGGCGGCGCAGCCTGTTGAGCCAGCCCAGCCTCGGCATTGTCGGCAGCCGCAATGCCACGCCGCAGGGCGTGCGTGACGCCGAAGCGTTTGCCCATGCCTTATCCGACGCCGGGCTGACCATCGTCAGCGGACTGGCGCTCGGCATCGATGCGGCGGCGCACCGCGGCGGGCTGGCCGGTGCCGGTTCGAGCGTCGCCATCATCGGCACCGGACTCGATCGTATTTATCCCGCGCGCAACAAGGCGCTGGCGCACCAATTGGCCGAAAACGGCTTGATCGTGTCGGAGTTCCCGCTTGGCACCGCGCCGCTGCCCGGCCACTTTCCGCGCCGCAACCGGCTGATCAGCGGCCTCTCCCGCGGTGTGCTGGTGGTGGAAGCCGCGCCCAACAGCGGTTCGCTCATCACCGCCCGGGTGGCGACCGAGCAGGGGCGCGAAGTATTCGCCATTCCAGGCTCGATCCATTCGCCGCTTTCACGGGGCTGCCATTCCCTGATCAAGCAGGGCGCCAAGCTGGTCGAATCCGCCGCCGACATCCTCGATGAACTGGCCTGGCAACAGCGGCTAGCGCCGCCGGTGCTGCGCGAAACCCTCTCCGATCCGGTGCTGGATGCGCTGGACGGCGCGCCAACCACGCTCGACACGCTGGCACAAAGAACCGGGTTGACGCTGGAAGCGCTTTCGGCGAAGCTGTTGACGCTTGAACTGGATGGGCGTATTGCACCCTTGCCCGGCGGGCGTTACCAAAAAATTCACTGACACTATGCTCGACATCCTGGTTTACCTCTACGAAAGCTTCCGCATGGCGGAACTGGCGCCCGATCGCGACGCGCTGGAAAAGCGCCTGTTTGCCGCCGGTTTTGAAGAAACCGACATCAATGCCGCGCTCGACTGGTACGCCAATCTGACCGGCAGCGCCACCCACGAACGGTTGGCGCTGGCCTACGACCGCCATTACGCGCCCGAAGAGCTGGAGCGCCTGAACAGCGCCTGCCGCAGCGAAGTGACCTATCTGGTCAGCGCGCATGTGCTCGACCCCGAATCGCGCGAATGGGTGATTTCCGGGCTGATGGCGCTCGGTGGCGAAGACATCGAACCCGAACACGTACGCTGGATGACGCTGATCGTGCTGTGGAGCCGCGGACTGATCGAACATTTCACCCACCTGGAAGACATGCTGCTGAACCACGAGCCAGGACGTCTTCATTAAGAAGAAAATGCCGAACAAGTACACTTTGTCGTTCCGGCATTCGCCGGAATCCAGCCAAATCAAGCACCTGGACCCCGGCATTCGCCGGGGTGACGACGTGGTCGTGCTGCCCTAATCAAACAACCATGTCCAAACTCGTCATCGTCGAATCGCCGTCCAAGTCCAAAACGCTGAAAAAATACCTCGGCGCTGACTACGACATCCTCGCCAGCTACGGTCACGTGCGTGACCTGGAGCCGAAGACCGGCGCGATCGATACCGAAAATTTCAGCATGAAATATCAGGTCATCGAGCGCAACGCCAAACACGTCGAGGCCATCGTCAAGGCCGCCAAAAAGGCCGACGAAGTGCTGCTGGCAACCGACCCGGACCGCGAAGGCGAGGCGATTTCCTGGCACATCAGCGAGATCCTCAAGGAGCGCAAGGTCAAGACGCCGATGAAGCGGGTGGCTTTCTACGAGATCACCGAGTCCGCTGTTCAGGACGCGGTGCGCAATCCGCGCGAGATCGCAACCGATCTGGTCAACGCGCAACAGGCGCGGCGCGCGCTGGATTATCTGGTCGGCTTCAACCTGTCGCCGCTGTTGTGGCGCAAGATCAGTCCCGGTTTGAGCGCCGGGCGCGTGCAGTCGCCCGCGCTGCGCATGATCGTCGAACGCGAACTCGAAATCGAAGCCTTCGACCCGCGCGAATACTGGACGCTGCATCTCGACAGCCACAAAGGCACGCAGGCCTTCGTCGCCAAACTCACCCACTTCAAAGGCGAAAAGCTCGACCAGTTCTCGGTCGAGCACGAAGCGCGCAGCAAAGAATGGCTGGCCACGCTGGAAGGCCGCGATGCCACGGTGATGCGCATCGAAAAGAAGCGCCGCGCCCGCCATCCCGGCGCGCCGTTCACCACCTCGACGCTGCAGCAGGCCGGCGTGCGCCAACTCGGCATGACCACCGACCGCGTGATGCGCACGGCGCAGCAGCTGTACGAAGGCATCGACCTCGGCGAAGGCCCGGTCGGCCTCATCACCTACATGCGAACCGATTCGGTGAACCTGGCGCAGGAAGCCATCACCGACATCCGCAAATATGTGGGCGCCAACTTCGACAAGGATTTTCTGCCCCCGACCGCCATTGCCTACAAGGCCAAGACCAAGAACGCGCAGGAAGCGCACGAAGCCGTGCGCCCGACCTCGGTGACCCGCAGCCCCGAAGCGGTGAAAGCGTTTCTTTCGCACGACCAGGCGCGGCTGTACGAGCTGATCTGGAAGCGCACCGTTGCCTGCCAGATGACGCCGGCGCAGTTCGACACCGTCGCCGCCGACATCACGGTGGGCGAGGGCACCTTCCGCGCCACCGGCCAAACGTTGGCATTCGCCGGTTTTCTGGCGGTGTATCAGGACGACGAGGACGAAGAAGAATCCAAACTGCCCGCTCTGGTCGAAGGCGAGACCCTGCCGGTCGACCGGCTCTACGGCGAACAGCACTTCACCCAGCCGCCGCCGCGCTATACGGAAGCCAGCCTGGTGAAGGCGCTGGAGGAGTACGGCATCGGCCGTCCTTCCACCTACGCCAGCATTATTTCCACCCTGCAGGACCGCGAATATGTGGTGCTGGAGAAGAAGCGCTTTCAGCCGACCGACGTCGGTCGGCTGGTCAACTGCTTCCTCACCCGCCATTTCGGCCAATATGTCGACTACGACTTCACCGCCAAGCTGGAAGACAAGCTCGACGACGTGTCGAACGGCAACCGGGTGTGGACGCGCCTGCTGGGCGAATTCTGGAAGGAGTTCGACGGCGACCTGAAATCCAAGCAGGACGTCGAACGCGGCTGCCCGATTGCGGAAGCCTGCCCCAAGTGCAGCAAGCCGCTGTTCATGCAGGCCAGCAAGCGCGGCCTCTTCATCGGCTGTTCCGGCTATCCGGAATGCGATTACACGCGGCCGCTGCATGCCGCCACCGCCGAAGGCGACAACATCCTGGGCAAGGACCCCGCCAGCGGGCTCGACGTCAAACTGCTGTCGGGCCGTTTCGGCCCCTACGTGCAGATCGGCGAGATGCCGGAAGACAAGAAAGCGCCCAAACCGCGCCGCGCGTCATGGCCAAAAGACATTCCACTGGAAAATGCGACGCTTGAACTGGCGCTGAAGTTTCTGTCATTGCCGCGCGAAGTCGGCCACCACCCGACCACCGGCCTGCCCATCGTCGCCAACAACGGCCGCTTCGGGCCGTATCTGCTGCACGACGGCAAGTTCAAGTCGATTCCCAAGGCCGACAGCGTGTACGAAATCGATCTGCCGCGCGCGCTTGAAGTGCTGGCGATGGAACGCGAACCTCGCGGTGGCGACTCTGCCGCATCGGTGCTGAAAACCCTCGGCCCACACCCCGACGACGGCAAGGACATCACCGTCCGCAGCGGCCGCTATGGCCCCTATGTGAAGCACGGCAGCACCAACGCCACGCTGCCCAAGGACATCACGCCGGAAGAGATCACAATGGACGAAGCGCTCAGCCTGATCGCCGCGCGCGTCGCCAAAGGTCCAGCCAAGAAGCCGGTGAAAAAAGCCGCCGCCAAACCCGCGGCAGCCAAGAAAACAAAAGCCGCTGACGCTGACGAGCCGAAGAAACCCGCCGTCAAGAAGGCAGCCACCAAAAAAGCGCCCGCCAAAGCCGCCACAACCAAGAAACCGGCCAGCAAAAAAGCCGCTGCATGAGTTCGCCCCCCAGCCTGCTCATGGTCAATGCCTTCATCGGCACAGCCGGCTACAAGAAGCTGTATCAGGAACTGGGCTACACCGTCGTCACCGAATGGTCGGAGCGCAAGGCCATCAGCCTGCTGCGAAAATCCCCGCCTGCCGTTATCGTCGCGGACTTTTACCACCAGACCGATTTCCGCGACCGCCTGTCCAACCTCGAATCCCTGCTCGCCGCGGCGCAAAGCACGCCCGCCACCCGCATCCTGGTTTTTTACGAGGCGGCACACCAGGACGTGCTCGACAAAGTCCGCGACCGCCTGCGCATCGATGCCACCTTGATGCTGCCGGTACAGGAAGATCAGTTACGTTCCACGCTGCTGACATGGCTG
>JBPPMF010000385.1:0-4835 GCA_051305915.1 Thiobacillus sp.
CGATGCGGTGGTGGTCGCGTGGGTACGCCAATCGCTGCGAGGCGCTGTTCCCACAGGAAGCGGTGGTGGGTTGGGCGGAGGCCGGTGCGTTGGCGTGGGTGCGAAAATCGCGGCGGGGCGCCGCTCCTACAGGGAATCGCAGGTGCCAACCGGGTTTGAAGGAGCACCCGAGAAGGGCAGGCCGTGGTTGTAAAACCGCTGAAGCGGTAACAACCACGCTCGGTCGTCCCGGCCCGATGCCGTGGTGGTCGCGTGGGTACGCCAATCGCGTCGTGACGCCGCTCCCACACAAATCGCTCAGATCTAACCCAAAATCAAAATTCACTGGTCTGCGAGGAACACGCGGTCGACGCGGTCCCATTCAAAATCGTTCAGCAATTGTCGCAGTCTGCCGGGCATTCGTTGCAGATTGACGTAATGGCGGAAGCGCGTTTTGGCGGAGATGCCCGCCTGGCGCGGCTGGCCGGGGTCGAGTTCCCAGGGATGAAAGTAGAACATGCACGGGGCCTGCTCCTGGGTGTTGACGCGGCGCAGCATCCAGCGCGACAGCTCGTAGGGCAGCAGGCGGAACCAGCCGCCGCCGGCGGCGGGCAGGTTGCGGCCCATCAGCGGGACGGTGGTGGGCGGCAGTTCGAGAATGCCGGCCGCGCCGTTGGGGCGGTTGGCAAAGCGCGGCGCGTCGGGCATGCCGTAGTGATCGTGTTTGACCGGGTAAATGCTGGAGCTATACACGTAGCCGGCATTTTCGAGTTCTTCGACCGCCCACCAGTTTTTTTCGCTGATGGAAAAGCTGGGGGCGCGATAGCCGCGGATGACGACGCCGCCGAGGTCTTCGAGCAGGCTTTTGGCGCGTGTGATGTCGTCGCGGAATTCGGCCGGGGTGAGGTCGCTGGCGCGCTGGTGGCCGTAGCCGTGGCTGGCAAGTTCGTGGCCGTTGTCGACGATGCTGCGGACGACGTGCGGGTAGCGTTCGGCGATCCAGCCAAGGGTGAAGAAGGTGGCTTTGGTGTCGGCGTCGTCGAGCAGGCCGAGGATGACGTCGACGTTGCGCTCGACCCGGCACGGCAGGCTGTCCCAGTCTTCGCGGCGGATGTAGGGGGCGAACGCGGAGACCTGAAAGTAGTCTTCGACGTCGATCGACATGGCGTTTTTGATTGCAGCTGCCATCATGCTGCCCGCGTACCCGAAAGGGCATGAATGCCCTTCTGCAAGGGCAGCCAGGCTTTGAGTAGGTGCGCGATGCGCATGGCTGCGCGGCCGTCCCAATATTCGGGGACGCGGCCGGCCTTGCCGCCGTTGGTCATGACTTCGTTGAAGGCGGCGCGGATGGCAGCGGGGTCGGAACCGACCAGGGTGTTGGTGCCTTCGTCGATGGTGATCGGGCGTTCGGTGTTGTCGCGCAAGGTAAGACAGGGCACGCCGAGCGCGGTGGTTTCTTCCTGGATGCCGCCGGAATCGGTGAGCACCAGTTTGGCGTCGCGCATGAGGCCGAGCATTTCCAGGTAGCCGACCGGCGGCAGGATGCGCAGGCCGTCGAGCTTGGCGGTGAAGCCGAATTTATCGATGTTGCCGCGGGTGCGCGGGTGCAGCGGCATCACCACCGGCAGCCGCTGGTTGATTTCGCCGACGACGTCGAGTAGTGCGCCGAGGATGGCTGGGTCATCGACGTTGGATGGCCGGTGCAGGGTCAGCACGGCGTATTGCGGCAGGCTGGCGCCAAGCGTCTGGCTGGCGGGGACGGCGCGTTCGAGGTTGCGATGCAGGGTGTCGATCATGACGTTGCCGACGAATTCGACGCGCGCGGAATCGATGCCTTCGCGCTGCAGGTTGGCCAGCGCGCTGCGCTCGGTGATGAACAGCAAATCGGAAATCTGGTCGGTGAGGACGCGGTTGATTTCTTCCGGCATGCAGCGGTCGTAGCTGCGCAGGCCGGCTTCGACGTGGATCACTCGGACGCCGCGCTTGGCGGCGACCAGGGCGCAGGCGATGGTGGAGTTGACGTCGCCCACCACCAGCACGGCACGCGGCTGGACGCTGTCGAGCACCGGCTCGAAGCGCTTCATCACTTCGGCGGTCTGCACGGCATGGCTGCCGGAGCCGACTTCGAGGTGATGGTCGGGTACCGGGATGCCGAGGTCGGCGAAGAAGCTGTCGCTCATCGCCGCGTCGTAGTGCTGGCCTGTGTGCAACAGTTGCGCGGCGATGCCGGTTTCGGCCAGCGCAGCCATCACCGGGGCGATTTTCATGAAGTTGGGGCGCGCGCCGGCGACGCATAAAACCTGGGTCATCACGATCCTTGATTCAGTGGGGTGTCGGAACCCTCTGCCGCTGCGCTGTCATCCGCTGCCGGTTGACGCTCGCTGACGGTGTAGAGAATCTTGCGCACGATGGGCAGGATGCGGTTGACCGAGCGTTCCATCTGCTCGACCCGCTGGGTCAGGCGCTGGGTGTCTTCGCTGTGCAACGCATCGCTGCCATTGTTGACACCACTGACGCCGGTCGCGCCATGGTAATCCTGGTGTGCGATCTCGTTCTTCAGGTCGGCGATGACTTCGTTGACCTCGTCCTCGCCGAAATGGGTTTTTTCTTCGAGAAAACCGAACAGCAGCAAGCGGTCGCAGGTGGTGTTGAGGCGACGCGGAATGCCGCCGGTGAAGTGATGCAGCGCGGTAAAGGCTTCGCCATCGAAGGTAGGATAACCCTGCCAGCCGACGGTGCGCAGGCGGTGTTCGATGTAGCCGCGGGTTTCGTCCGGGTCGAGCGGGCCGAGGTGGTAGGAGGCGACGACGCGCTGGCGCAACTGCTGCATGTCGGGGCTTTGCAGGATGCCGCGAAACTCGGGCTGACCGAGCAGAAAAGTCTGGATCAGCGAGCGTTCGTTGTTCTGGAAGTTGGACAGCATGCGCAGTTCTTCCACCGCACGCGGGGTCAGGTTCTGCGCTTCGTCGACCACCAGCAGGGCGCGTTTGCCCTGGCGGGTGGCGGCGGCCAGGAAGTCTTCGAGGTTTTTCAGCAGCGCGGACTTGGTCAGCCCTTCGTGCTGCAGCCCGAACGAGGCGGCGACGCTGCGCAGGGTGTCTTCGGCATCCAGCTGGGTCGATACCAGTTGCGCGGCCACCAGGTTGTGGGATTCGAGCTGGCGAAACAGGTTGCGCACCAGCGTGGTCTTGCCGGCACCGACTTCGCCGGTGATGACGATGAAGCCTTCGCCCAGCGACAGGCCGTAATCCAGATAGGCCATCGCCCGCTTGTGCCCCTTGGAGCCAAAGAAGAAACGCGGGTCGGGATTGAGCTGAAAAGGCTTGGCGCTGAAACGGTAATATTCTTCGTACATGGATAGTCCGTTATCTGAGTGATGCACAGCCAGTGTGCGCAGAGGATGCGCAGCAATGACTGTGCCATGCCGGCATGGCGGTCAGAAGCGCAGGTTGACCGAGGCCATGATGCTGTTTTCGTCGTAGTTGGAAGTGGCGACGTTTGAATCCCGTTGGCTGTGGCGGAAAGTCAACGCGCCATTGAGTTTCTCGGCGAACTGGTGGCTGACGCCGAGACTGAGGCTGACCAGGTCGTCTTCCCGGGCCGGCTCCGGCGTCGGCTGCAAAATCGTCAACTGCTCGGGGACTTTTGTCCGCGTCAGGTTGAGGCTGCCGATGACCGTGGTGTGCGGCGTCATGCGGTAGGCCGCCGTTGCGCTAACGGTTCGGGTCTGATCCTCGGCATCGGCCGAGGTATACAGGCGTTTGGAATCCGAAACACTCAGCGCGTAGTTCATTTTCCGGAGCTGCCAGTTCACGCCGGCACGCAGGGTTTTGGAAATGAACGCGCCGCTGCGCAGGTCGAACACCGGTCCCATCGAATTGCCATGGGGAACACAACTCGCATCGGGCGGGGTGCTGAACGGCCAATCCAGGACGAGGGGTGAGGGGAGGCTCGGGCACCAGAAGTTGTAAAGCGTGCCGCTTGCCGCCAGGAGCCGGGTGGTGTCGCTGATATCCTCGCTATAACTCGCGTTCCAGTTCGTGCTGCGGGTGCGGTGGCGGGCGGACAGGTTGTAAGTGGGGCCGAAATAGCGCTCGCCGGCCAGGACTTCGATGCTGGTGCGGCGGTTGGGCGCGAAACCGAAACCGAGGCGGTAGGCCGGCCCGCTGGTTTCGGTCAGGCTGGGATAATCATTCCACTCTTCCCCCACCGAGCCCAGCACGCGAAATTTGCGGGTCAGCGCATAGCCTAGATCGAGGACGACGTGCTCAAAGGTGGTGTCGGCTGCATTGCGGTTATCCGCCTGGCGGATGGAGTAGTTGAGCCCCCAGGTGAGGTCGTTGAAGTGGGTGCCGCTGGTGAGCCCCGCGTTGAACGCATTCACAGTGGAATCGGATGCAGTGGCGACGTCGTTCTCGAAAATGGCGCCGCTGGCGGTGTAGCGCGCCTGGGCATCGGCGAAGGTGCCGAGGCGTTTCTCGATATAGGGGCTGATCGAATACGTGCCGACGGTGGCGCGGTTGCTGTCGTTGGTGTCGGCCTCGGCGGGCGAGCCTAGCAGCGAAATCAGTTCCTGCGAAATGCGGGCGCTGCCGTCGATGAACAGGAAACCCTCGACCAGTTCGGCTTTGCCGATGGCGTTGAGGTTGTGATAGAGATCGCTGTCGTTGTCATCGCCGAAGCGCGTCACGCCACGCAGTCCATATTGCAGGGTGGCCTGAACCCGGCGCGAACCTTCGGATTGCAGGTTGAAGCCCGGTGTGACGCCAAGGATCACTGCGCTTTCCGGATTGCTTGCGCTTTGATTGGCGTTGTCGGTGTAGGTGGCCGAGCCGCCGACGCTGGGCGTCAACCGC
>JBPPMF010000002.1:0-6739 GCA_051305915.1 Thiobacillus sp.
GGCCGACCTGAGCCAGCGCGACAAGGATGAAAAAGCCTATGTGAGCTGGCTCGAAAAAGCGATCAAAGCGCATCCAAAAGCCCTGCCACCACGTGAAGGCCTGACGCGCCATCTGCTCGCAAAAGGCGAAAAAGCCAAGGCGCTGGCCATCGCCCGCGAAGCGGTGGATGCCAACCCGGACAACCCCGCGGCACTCAACCTGCTGGGCAGCACCCAACTGGCAACAGGTGACGACACCAACGCCATCTCAACCTTTACCCAGCTGACGCAAAAGGCAGACCAGTCGCCCGATGCCTACCTGCGCCTGGCCCTTGCCCAGTTGAAAGATAAAAAGCTGGCCGAGGGCCGCGCCTCCCTGCAAGCTGCGCTGAGACTAAAGCCCGACCATCCGCAAAGCCAGGACGCCCTGCTTCGCCTGGAACTGCTGGAAAAGAAACCGGATGCCGCCCTGCAGATCGCACGGCAAATCCAGACCCAGCATCCCAAGTCGGCGCTGGGCTTTGACCGCGAAGCCGACATTCAGATTGCCAAAAAGCGCCTGCCGGAAGCCATCAAGGCTTACGAACAAGCGCTCGAACGCGGTGCCGGGTCCACCGGAATGGTCAAGCTGTTCCGTGCCGAGCTTGTGGCGGGAAACGCCAAGCGAGCCGAGCAGCGCATCAACAATTGGCTTAAGCAGCACCCCAAGGACAACGCCGTGCGCGCCAATGCCGCCGAGTATTACCTGGCCAACGGCCGCAACCAGGAAGCCATCGCGCAATACACCGAAATCCAGCGGCAGATGCCCGGCAACCCCATCGTCCTCAACAACCTGGCGAACCTGTATCAACGCGAAAATGACAAACGCGCCCTGGCAACGGCCGAGCAGGCCCTGAAAGCCGCGCCGGACAGCCCCGCCATTCAGGACACCCTGGGCTGGATTCTGGTTGAGCAGGGACAAGCCCAGCGTGGGCTCGAACTATTGCGCAAGGCCGTGGCCAAAGCCCCCGATTCGGCGACATTGCGTTACCACCATGCCGTCGCCCTGGCCCGCACCGGCAACAAAGTCGAGGCCCGCAAGGCACTTGAAAAACTGCTCAAGGACAGCCCGGACTTCGCCGAAGCAGCGGCCGCGCGGGAAGAATTGAAAAACCTTTAACCGAGGATTGTTCATTAGGCACACGATGGCGGTGTGACCGGGGGCGAGGTGGGTTCAGTAGGGTGCGCTGTGCGCGTCATGGAGCATGGATCGGTGCGCACGGCGCACCCTACGCGCCACAAATCGGCTAATGGATAATCTCGGTTTAACCGGACTGGATCGTGCTTTGTCCCGCTTTGGCGGGGCGACGGTGGCGGTCGGCAAGCCTGTTCCAGCCTAAAACCGCCACCCGTCTTTTCAAGTCGGACGCGGAGTCAGCCGCTCACAGGCCAAGCTCGCTATGCGATCCAAGGCGGATGAGTTGCAACACAGTGTCATTCGGCTTTCGATAGATCAACACCAAATCGGGCTTGACATGGCAATCCCGGTGATCCTTCCAGTCGCCGGTCAGCGCATGGTCGCGGTGCTTCTCGGCCAGCACCTGGTCGTTCGCCAAGCTCGTGATGATGGCAACGAAATCGCTTTGCAGCGCGTGCCGATGCGGGCCTTTTGCTTCGCGTTTGAGGTCTCGCTTAAATTGGCCCGACTGCTCAATCGTCCGCATCAAGTACGGCCTGGAGTTCGTCGAGTGTCACCGTTTCCAGATTGCCGCGACGAGCCTCCTTCATTGCCTCGATGGTGGCGGTGTTTGGAACCAGCGGCTCGAATGGCAAGGCTTTCTCGCGGGCAACGCGGGTTAGCATGATGCGAAAAGCGTCGGACACGGTCAGCCCCATCGCCGCCAGCACGACGGTCGCTTCTTCCTTGATGTGCTCGTCTATGCGGGCACGGACTACTGCATTTGAAGCCATGATATTTTCTCCAGATATGTGAGCTACATTGTAGCCCAATTTCACCAAACCCCCGGTTCCAGAGGGGCTGGGGCCTGGAATCGGAGGCGGATTTGAGTGGAACCCAGGTAACGCCCCGCGCTGCGGTCAGATGCGAGCAGGGGCTCGATCCGGTTGCTGCGCGCCCTGCGCTAAACCGCCGCCAGCCGGTGGCGGATTTTCAGCTTGCTCCAGAGCACGATCAGCGCCGGCAGCAGGATCAGTTCCAGGAACTGCCCGGCTAGCAGGCCTACTGCGACGAGCATGCCGAAATGCGAGGTGGGCTGAAAACTCGAGCCCACCAGCAGCATGAACTGGGCAACCAGCAGCAGGGAAATGGCGACCACGGCGCGGCCGGATGCCTGAAAGCTGCGCGCCAGGGCAAACACCTCGCCATGGCCTTTCAGGCGTAGTTCCCGGTAATTGTGTAAAAAGTGAATCGTGTCATCCACGGTGATGCCGAGCATCACGCTGGCAATCAGCACCGTGGCCATGTCCAGGTAGATGCCGGCCGCGCCCATCACCGCGAAAATCACAAACAGCGGCGCCAGGTTGGGCAGCATGCTGATCACGGCCACCGACACGGAGCGCCACAGCATCAGCATGATCAGGAAAATCTGGCCGAAAGCGCCCATGAAGCTGTTGAGATGGCCCACCACCAGCAGGTCTTCCTGATCGGCGAACAGGCGACCGGCGCCGCCGATCTGCCAGGAAACGCCGGGCGTGTCGACCGTGGCCAGGTGCGCCTCGATCTTCTCGATCACCGCCTGAATCTGGTTGGCGCCATGCACGTTCACATTGAGCAGGATGCGGGTGCGCTGATATTCGTGGTTGACCAATTACTGCAGGTCGCGGCCATCGTAGATCAGCAGCAACTGGCTGAGCATATTGTTGCTGTCCGGCAGCGCGCGGGCGGCCGCTTCCTCGCCGCTAAAAGCCCAGTTCATTTCCTCGACGATATCCATCATCGACAGCGTGCGATCGACTTCCGGCAGTGTCTCGACCCAGTCCTGCACCGATTTAAGCTGCTGCAGCCGTCCGACATCCTTGAAGGCATCGCGGCCCGGCCCGTCGACCACGATTTCAAGCGCGGTCACCCCCACCAGCCGATCCTCGATCAAGCGGGTGGATTGGGTGAGCGGGTGCGATTCATCAAAAAACTTCAGCAGATCGGATTCGGCCTGCACCTTGAGGATTTGCGGCACCGCCAGTGCCACGAGCAACACCGCCCCGCCCGCCACCCAGCCGGCATGGCGCATGCCAAAACTCGCCAGCCCATAAGAAATCAACTTGGTCCAGGCAAACCCGTTGCTTTTGCTCGGCCACAGGCCGCGGTCGTATTTCGCCAGCAGCGGCGGCACCAGGTAGAACACCACCAGATAAATCATCAACGTGCCAAACGCGCTGACCACGCCGAACACCTGAATCGGCGGAATCGGCACCAGCACCAGACTGATCATGCCGGCCGCCGTAGTCAGCATAATGAACACGGCCGGCTTGTGGACAAGCTGCACCGCCAGGATGACCCGCTTGGGCCGGTGATAGCGCGCATTGCGCATGCGCTGCAGCGCCGCATACAGGTGCAGCATATTGGCCACCGTGTAGGCCGACAGCAGCGTGGGCAACATCGCGGCCACCAGCGTATAGGGCTGCCCCATGGCCGCAATCAGCGCCACAGAAGTGACCGTCACCGTGCTCATCGCCACCGCGCCGATGACCACCGGCGCGATGCGCCCCACCACCCACCACAGCAACAACAGGCCCAGCGTCACCACCGGCGGGGTAAACATCATGCTGTCCCGCATCATCGATCGCAACTCGGCCGCATCGAGCGGCACCGGGCCAGCAACCGCCACCAACCGGTCTTGCAACTGCTCGGCCTGCACCGCCTCGTGCAGGGCCGTTTCAATCGCTGCCCGCTGGCGGCTTTCGGCCAGCTTTTTCGTGCGCACCACCAACGCCAAACTCTGGCCATCCTTCGACGCCAGCCAGCCCGGCATGAAGCGGTCGCCCAGCACCTGCGCCTGGCGTTCCGCCGCCGTGGTGTCATCCAGCGTATCCGGATCGATCAGGCGCTCGACCGTAAAGCCATCCTCGGTGGCCGCGATGTGATCGACATGGGTGATGGAAAAAACCCGGTCCACATCGGGGTGCTGCTCCAGGCGCTGACCCACGCGGTCGAGCGCCGCCAGAAACTCGGCGGAATACATATCCGCGCCGGAAAACAGGCTGACCAGCACCTCGTCATTGGGGAATTCCGCGCGCAACTGCCGCTCCAGCACGGCAGCCGGCGATTGCTTGGGGATATACAACTCAGGCGCGTTATTGAAATCCAGCCGCAGCAGGAATATGCCCGCCAGCAGGTGGATCGCCACGATCAGGCCGATTGCCGTCTTCAGCCCCAGCAGCTTTGGCTGCATCAGGCGGCGAGTGAAATTGGATAAGGCGAGTTTCAGCATGGTCTCATTGAGGGCCGCAGGCCTGACTGTCCAAAAGGCAGGGTATTCGCCCAAAAACCGGGATAGAACCCACCGCGCTAGCGCGACAATACCATGGCCGTAGCCGGGATGTCCGCCTAAGCGATCACACTCGCCTGCGGCACAAAAAAGCAGTGCGAGGGTGTTACTACGCTTTGTGATTTGAGTAGCAAGACGAATATCACTACTGCAAAGCCATCAATGGCGCATTGTCAATATGACGGCATCTGTTGGCTGGGTGTTTGCTTGAATATCGCCCGCAAGGTCGACCAAGTAAGGCTGACGAAGGAAACAAAGTGTAGCGTCCCCTTTTGACATTGTTCTTTTTGCTGTGTGCGCCGGAATGACGTCGTGGACTTGTTCAGGCTTTCCTTAGCGCCGCACCTCATCCGCAAATTTTCTCAACGATGCGGCGCCACCCTCCAGATCGTAAAAGGCGTAAGGATTGAGGAACTGACGGCCCCAGAACAGATTGCGGTCCACTTCGGATAAATCCGCTTCGGCGCAGACCTCACGCCAGTGGGCAGCGATGATGCGCATTTGCGCGTCAATCATTTCCATCGCCTGCTTTTCGGACAGCAGAAAATGATGGGCCGTTTTCAGACAGGTGCTCAGGCGGCGCATATTGTCATTGTCATGGATCAGCATGGCCTGGCTGGCTTCCTGCCCGGTGCGCCCCTGAGGGCAGATATCGTAAGCCGGGGTGAGCGTGAGCATGTCCCCATCCCAGAAGGCGGCGTGGTTGCGGGCATGGTCATCGGTATTGCCGCACAGGATGTTGAAGATTATGCGGCCAAAGAGTTCACGCAGCGTGTCCTGCGCATTTGTGAACCGCCGGCGGACAATCTCGGCCAGATCCTGATAGCTGGCATAGCGCGCCATCATTTCATCCAGGGCGAAGATCGTCAGGGCCGAGACCATCGCCTTGCGCTCCCAGCCAGTCTTGGTCCGCTTCCTGTCAAACCGCTCTACAAGCAGCACATCCTTGCCTGAGGCGCGGGCAAGAGATGCCGAGGCAACCTTCAGCCCAGCAAGCGCGGCGAGGCGCATGGCGATGAACTCGGCCTTCACGACGCTGTAGAGGTCATTCGAAGCGGAAAACTTGGCAACGTATTTTTTGTCGCCGTCTTCGATCAGCGCCTTGGGGCGTGCCCCCCCGATAGAGCTGCCATGGTGCAGGGCCTGATCGAGTTCGGGGGTGAGCGGGATCCCCTTTTCAACGCGCTCGGCAGATTGCAGCAAGTCTTCAAGGCTGGCGGATTGCGCAGCGCGCGGGATGTACTCTGTCGGCGAGGCTTGGAAATCCAATGCGCCGATGCGGTCGGATCCCGACTCCAGCAGAAAGGCGAGTTCGGACAGGTCCGTTCGGTCAAGCCCTGCACCCTTTACCCCGAATTTGCGGTTGAGGATGACGCGCCGCCCCCAGGCATCGGGGGCGGCATCGCGGATGCAGGCCGGCATGGACAGCCCGTCGAGCAGGGGCAATGTGCCGGATTGCAACGGCAGTTCCGGCAGATAGATCGGGATCGCGTCTTTGCGCTTTAGATAGGACTGGCCGTAGTTGAACTCCAGGCTTGCCGAGCGGCCTTCCGCAACCAGGCGGCCAGCCACGACGGGCTCGGTTGCACCAGGCAGCCATATCCAGACGTAGGCTTCCGTATAAGCATCAGAAGTCATCTTTTACCCCCTTGGCGGAGGGTTTGTGGATCGCCTTGGGCATCAGGGCGAGCTTGTCGTCGGTGCGAGCGATGTTTCCACTCAGCCGCCCATTGTCGGCCTCAAACAGATTGACCCCGACAAGGGTCGCGGCCTCGAACATGATGCCGATTTCGACCTTGGGATCGCCTTTCTCGATGCGCTGCAGCGTGCCGCGCGATATGCCGGTGCGTTCTGCCAGTTCCGCCGCGCTCAGCCCGCGTTCCTTGCGGGCAAGCCGGATAAGCTTGCCAAGCAGCGTGACCGCGTCGCGCGTGTGCCGGGAATAAGTTCTGTTTTCGATACGGGGCATGGTCTGAACTGGGTCATCTATAAGCCATACCACCACGGTATGATCAATTCATCGACCATTATCCGGATTTTTGGCTGAATGCCAAGGGGACGAGCCATCTGTGGAACATATCGATAGGATATGCGCTATAGATAGGCCACCCTTCTGCCACAAGTGTGGTCCAGCGTTCGCCGGAAAAAAAAGGAAAAAAGGGGGGCGCTACCCAATGGCACTACCTTAAGCGAAACCCCATACCAAACAACGAGATATAAGGTGGGCTGACGAACTCGACGCGTTACGATGCGGGTGTCGAATCCGTGTTGCATAA
>JBPPMF010000005.1:0-2204 GCA_051305915.1 Thiobacillus sp.
CCGCACAGCATGCACCATGGCATTGAAATTCTCGGCCAGGCTGGCGATTTCTTCTGCGCCCTGCTCGGGCACCGTCACGTATATTTGACCCTCCCGCAAGCTGTTGGCCGCTTCCGCCAGACGCCGCAGCGGCGATGCCACGTAACGGTGCAACAGCCAGCCGAGCAGCACGATGGCCAGCAGGGTGGCGATCACGTCCGGCGCGCGCGCCTTGAACACGAAAGTGCGCATCATCTGGCGCTCGCGCGTGAGGTCGAGTCCGACATACACCACGCCCTGCTGTTGGCTACGCAACTGCTGTGCGTCGGCGGGCATTGAAAAAGGCTGCATGGCCGCAATGTGCGCGCCGCCCGCACTGACCGGGAAGAACAGCGGCAGCTTGCCCTGCCTCACCCGCTCGAACCGGTGCGCGTCGAAACCCGGTAGCACATCTGTCACATGCTGCCCGCGCCAGGCATAGCGATGGGCCGCCATGATGCGGCCATCGTCATCAAGCAATAGCACGGTTTCCACTCGCGGGTTGGCGGCCACCTCGGCCAGATCCGCCTCGACCAGCCCGCGGTTGGCCTCCCAGCCTTGCTCGGCCATGCGCGCCAGATGCGCGGTATGAACCAGCAACGCCGACTTCGCCTCGTGGTCAAGCTGTCCCAGACGCTTGTGCAGCGCATTCGCGACCGACCCCACCAGCACCACGCAGAGCAGCAGCGCCAGCCCGAGCGGAAAGGTGATGCGGAAGGGTAAACGCCGCACCGTCATGCCGATTGCGGCAGGAAACGCGGGGCGGTCAACTGCTCCAGCACGGGAACGCCGCGCAGCAGGCCATTGGCCGTCATGATGCGGCCCACATTGTCGGCCGCCCGCAGCAGCTCCGGACGCGACCCGTCCAACCAGCCGCGGTTGGCCGCGAGATCCATGGTGCGGATGCCCCGCTGCGCCGCACGAACCTCGTCCGGCGTCACCCCCAGGCGCGGCGCCATGCGGGGAATCGCGTCGTTCGGCGAGGCATGCAGATAATCCAGCGCCCGGAAATAGCCGGCCAGCAATTGCTGAAACGTGTCGGGCGAGCGTTCCAGTGCGTCAGCACGCGCCACCAGCACGTCGACGATCAGCCCGGGAAAATGCGTGCTGTCGTACAAACGATGCGCGCCCTGAACCTGCAGCTGGGTGGCAAAGGGCTCCCAGGTGACCAGGGCATCCACTTCCCCCGCCACATAGGCACGTAGATGACGGTCGCCGGTAATCCGTTTTTTGACGACATCGCCCGCTGTCAGTTCGGCCGCCTCCAGCGTCTTGGCCAGCATCAACGCACCCGAGGCCGTTTCCTCCACCCCGATGCGTTTCCCCTTCAGGTCGGCCAGCTGGTCGATGCCGGCGCGGCACATGATCACATCCGCCCCGGCCGAATCGTCAAACACCAGAATCGCGCGCAGATCGAGACCGCCTTCGCGAGCGAGCAGATATTCATCCAGGGTCAGGGTGGCGGCTTCCAGATCGCCGGTCGCCAGCGCCATCAGATTGGCCGTGTTGGAGGGCATTTCCACCAGCCGCACCATGCCGTCGTCATAGAAGCCCATCTCACGTGCAAGAAACAGGGGTTCATAGCCAATCCAGAGGATGCCGCCGATGCGCGTCAGGGGCGGCGGCGTGCTGCAGGCGCCCGCCAGCATCAGCGGCGCCAGCGCGCTGGCCAGCATGAAACGGTGGCGTCCTTCGTTCATCGTTTTCTCCACTCCCTGGAAATCGGATTCAAGATTGCCCCTGAATCTAGTACCTTATTTTCGGCCTGCCTGAGCTTTTCTTGACCCCGCATAGGTGAAACAGCTTGCCCATATCCTGCAAGAACACGACAAGAGGCTTATGCTGAAATAATGATTCACGCCCCACTTTTGAAAAACACGCAACCCAATGGATGAACTGATCGCCTGGCTGCCCGCCGAATTGGCCTCATTGCCGCGTTATGTGGTGGCGCTGGCGATCGGGCTGTTGATGGGACTGGAGCGCGAGCGCAACCCGGGGGCGAAGGCGGGACTGCGCACCTTTGCGCTGACCGCACTGCTTGGAGTGCTGACGGCGCACCTGGCGACGGAGTTCGGTGAACGCTGGCTGATTGCGGTGGGGCTGTTTCTGGTCGGCGGCATGATGATTGCGGCGTATCAACGTTCGCCGCAACCAGCAGAGGGCGACCCGGGCACCACAACAGTGGC
>JBPPMF010000015.1:0-6884 GCA_051305915.1 Thiobacillus sp.
CTCGACGAAGTGCTGCTGCACAAGACGCGGCAGTTCATGGATGCGCACGGCATCCAGCTTTATACCGAACACCTGTCGTACTGCTCGGATGATGGGCACCTGTACGACCTGCTGCCGATTCCCTTCACTGAAGAGGCAGTGAAATATGTCGCCGCGCGTATCCGTCGCGCGCAGGACATTCTCGAACGTCGCATCGCGGTCGAGAACGCCTCCTACTACACGCCGTCGCCGATTGCCGAAATGGACGAGATCGCCTTCATCCGCGCAGTGCTGGACGAAGCCGGCTGCGACCTGCATCTGGACGTCAACAACGTCTACGTCAACAGCGTGAACCACCGCTACGACCCGCTTGAATTCATCCGTGCCCTGCCGAGCGAACGCATCGTCTATATGCACATGGCGGGGCATTACGTCGAAGCCGAGGACCTGATCGTCGACACCCACGGTGCCGATGTGATTGATCCGGTGTGGGCGCTGCTCGATGCGACCTACCGCATCCATGGCGTCGTGCCGACGCTGCTGGAACGCGACTTCAATATTCCGCCGCTGGCCGAACTGGTGTGCGAGGTCGAACACATCGCGCGCATCCAGGCTCAACATCATCGAAATGAAAACGCTGCCCGTGCTTCCTGAATTCCAGCGCTACCAGCTCGCCTTCACCGCGCACATCCGCGATCCTAAAGCGCATCCGCGCCCAGCCGGGGTCGAAGCGCGGCGCATGAAAATCTACAACGAGCTGCTCTACAACAACCTCGAGGGCTTCTTGCTGGCGTGCTTTCCGGTGCTGCGACAGGTGCTGGGAACGCGCAAGTGGGCGAAGCTGGTGCGCGTGTTTTTCGCCACGCATCGAAGCCGCACGCCCTACTTCCGGCAGATTCCAGATGAATTTATCCAGTTCCTGCAGAACGAATGGACGCCGCCCGAAGGCTATCCGCCGTTCACCCTGGCGCTGGCGCATTACGAATGGATCGAGCTGGTGCTGTCGGTGTCGAATCGCAGCGAAGATCGCGCGTTCGATGCGGCGGGCGATTTGATGGCGGGCGTGCCGCTGCTGAATCCGGTGCGGGCCAACCTGCGCTACGACTGGCCGGTGCACCGCATCGCACCGCGGCGCAAGGTGCAGCCTGCGGAAACGTATTTATTGGTGTTCCGTGATCAGGACGACCAGGTGCAGTTCAGCGAAGTCAATGCCTTCACTGCGCGCCTGCTGACCCTGCTGGAACCCGGCACCCTGAACGGGCGCGCGGCGCTGGAACAGATTGCGGCAGAGAGCTGCCATCCCGACCCGGCGCTCGTGGTTCAGGCCGGCGGCGAGTTGCTTGACGACTTGCGCACGCGCGGCGCGATCCTCGGTTCGACTCAGTGATGGTGGTGCTGCATGGGTTGATTAGGCATGGCGCCCATAGGCGAGCGGGCTTCCGCCTTCACTTCGACCGTCTGCCGCTTGCCGCCTGATTCCACCGTCAGGATCAGCGGGATGATCTCGCCGGCCGCAATCGGCTTCGGCAGGTTCATCAGCATAATGTGGAAGCCACCGGGTTCGAGCGAAACGGTCTTGCCTTTCGGCAGGTCGATCGCCTTCATTTCGCGCATCCGCATCACATCGCCGTCCATTTTCATCTCATGCACTTCCACCCGCGGCACTGCCGTGCTGGATGCGCTGATGAGGCGCGCATCGGCGTCCGAGCGAATCTGCATGTAGGCGCCGCTGACCTTCTGGCCCGGCATGGTGGCGCGCGCCCAGGCGTCGCTGACGCTGATGTTGGCGGCCCAGGCGGGCAGGCTGGTGGCGCTGGCCAGCAGTGCTGCGGCAATAAGAACTTTCATCGATCTCTCCTCAAAGTAAAAATCAGAACTGGACATTCAGCGCAGTGTAGATCGAGCGGCCCATGCCGGGAACGGGAACGCCCCACGGAACTGCAGTTCCGGACATGGTCTTGCCCTCGCCGAGGTAGGCGCCGCCCAGCGGGTGTTCATAGAACCGGTCGAGGACGTTCTCGACGCCGAGATCGAGGCGTACCTGCTTCCACTGGTAGCTGCTGCGCAGGTTCAGCAGGCCATAGCCGGCGGTTTCCATTTCGTTGCGGACATCCGAGACGTCATCTTTGGCGTCGACCAGAACGACCTCGGCGGTATTGGTCCAGTTGCGCAGGCGCTGCACAACAGCCAGTTTCGCGTTCAGCGGCATGATGTTGTAGAGCTTGTCTTTTTCACCTGAAGCGGTTTCGCCCCTGACGTAATTCAGCATCCCGGTCGCCGTAAAGCTGCCGTAACGCCCGGTTTTTGCCAGCGGCAGGCGACCGGAAATATCGATACCGTAGAGCTGCGCATCCTGGTTGGCGAAACGCAGATAGACGAACTCCGTATCGGTGGCCGGCGCGATGTTTGGCGTGGCGTTGATGAAATCATCGACGTAAGTGTAGTAGGGCGTGACTTTCAACCCCCATTTTTCCTGGGCAGCGTCATGCAAATCGAACGTCGCGCTCACGGTATGGGCAATTTCCGGTTCCAGTTCGAGGTTGCCGACATAGCCGTTGCCGTCGCCGAACCAGTTGATCATGCGCATCGCCATGCCGCCGGTCGACCAGGTGTAGCGCTCGTAGAGGTTGGGGGAGCGGGTCTTCCGCGCATAGCCGAATTCGAGGGTCTGTGTTTTGGCCGGCATAAAGCGGGCCAGCGCGGTCAGGTCGACATTGTGGTCTGTTTTCTTGCGGTCGGCATTATTGAAAGCGGTCGAGTCGACCGTGTAAGTAGCGTTGTACCCCTGCACCACGCCGGCATCCATGTCGATTTTTTCGTAGCGCAAGCCGAACTGCGTCAACCACTTCGGGTTCCATCGCGCTTCCCATTCGCCGAATGCCGCCAAACGGTCGCGCTCGCCATTGTTGATGTTCCAGAACACGTTGGGCCACATGCCCTTGCCGGACGGATCCCACCAGTCATCCAGACGGTAGCGCTGGATCTCGCCGCCGACGCGGAGCAGGTCGCGCGCTGACAGCGGGATGTCCGCCTTGACGACTGCGCCGGTGTTTTTCCCTTCGGTGTCCATCGGCATGCCCGCCGCACAACCGTCCATTCCTGCACTAGGAATGCAAGACGAGTCGCCATCGGCATAGGGGTCGCCGTCGTTGGAGCCGTACCAGTAAAGCTTGTCATCGAAGAACTGCATCTTGTGGCGCGTATTTTCGTGATAGGCCCGCGCTTCCAGCTTGCCCCAGTCGTATTGCCCCTTGTAGCCCAGATTGAACTGCTTGCTGTCGTTGCCGGTCATGTCCATGCGCTGGTTGGGCCAGCCCTGGTAGGGAATGTCCTGCAGGCCCAGTTTCAGTTCGACCAGATGACTTTCATGGCGCGCGGCCAGGGCGATCGACTGATTGGTCGACTTGTACATGCTGGAGCCGACTTCGTCTGCTTCGACGATGTGCCCGTCATCGGCATCGATGTAGGTCGACTTGAAATTGTCGCCGGCATGGTAATTGTCGGCCTTCACCGTCGAACCGCGGTAGGTCACGCTCACCTTTTCGCTGGCGATCGTCGCGGACAGGTTGCCGCCGCGGGCGTCGCCATTGCTGCGGTAGAACACGCCGGCCTCGCCCTTCTTCAATACGCCTTCGCCCGCCTTCGCGAACGCCGGTGCGGCCAAATCCACCAGGATCGTGCCGCCGATGCTGTCGCCGCCCGAACTCACCGGGGCGAGTCCGGCAAAAACCGTGATGGCGTCGACGCTGGTCGGGTCGATATACGAGAGCGGCGGGTTCATGTGGTTGCCGCACGCCGAGATCAGGTCCATGCCGTCGATCTTGATGCGCAGGCGGTCGTCCGCCAGGCCGTGAATCGAGGGCAGGCTGGAAACGCCGCCGGAGCCGTACAGGCTCACGCCTGGGACGTCCCTGAGGAGGCTCGCCGAATCGCTGGTCGCGGGCCGTATGGACTGCAAATTTTCCACCTCAACGCCGAATGGCACGACGACTTCCGGCGTACCGGTCACCACAATGGTCATCAGCGGCTCCGGCGTTTCGGAATACGCCACCGCGGGCAGCAGGCTGGCGGCAATCAGCAAAGGCAGAAGACGGGGAGCGAAAGCAGGATTCGGCATGATTCACGGTGACGAAAAAAAGGATTGAATTGTCCCTTTTCACTTGCCACGCGGGAATGCGGCATATCGTCGCAGCCCCTGGCGGCGCGCGCATTACAATGCCGCCATGTCGTCTGCGCCCGATTCCACGCTGCTGTCCACCCTGCCCGCCCGTGCCCTGCTGGGCCGCCTGCTGGCAGTGCGCGTGTCGCTGATTGCCGGCTGGGCAGCAGGCATCGTCTGGCTGCACTGGGGCCTGGGCATCCAGTTGCCGCTGTTGCCGATGGCCGCGGTGCTGGCGCTGATGGGGCTGTTCTCGCGGTCCACCGCCTGGCGGCTGCGGCAGGACGAACCCGCCACGCAGATGGAATTTTTGACCCACCTGCTGGCCGATCTCACCGCGTTCGCGGTGCTGGTGTTTTTCAGCGGCGGCGCGACCAATCCCTTCGTTTCATTGATGCTGGTGCCGGTCATCATCGCAGCGATCAGCCTGCGACCGCGATGGGTGTGGCTGCTGGCAGCGGTGGCAGGCGGCTATTACGCGCTGCTGCTATTTGTTTACCAGCCGCTGGCGATCGCCGACCCGGTCGCCGCCTCCGCCATGCACCTGGGCGGCATGTGGTTCAACTTCCTCATCAGCGCGGCTTTGATCGCGTTTTTCGTCACCCGCATGCATGCCGCGCTGCGCACGCGCGACCAGGAACTGTCGACCCTGCGCGAAAAACAGCTGCGCGACGAACGCATCGTCGCGCTCGGCACCCAGGCCGCACTGGCAGCGCATGAACTCGCCACCCCGCTCGCCACCATCCAGACCACCGCGCACGAACTTGCCGCCGAATTCGCCAACGACCCCGACATCGGCGCCGACTGCCGCCTGCTCGAAAAACAGGCACAGGCGTGCAAGACCATCCTCACCCAGCTCGCCGCGCGCGCGCAGGACACCGCACCCGCCGCGCAGCCGCTGAATGCCTGGCTCGCCGCGCTGATCGAGCGCTGGCAGGTGCTGCGCCCCGACGCACCGATCACGCCGACGTTGCCGCCCGACTATCGTGATTTCACCCCGCCCGATGGCCTGGAACAGGCGATCATGAACGTGCTGAACAATGCCGCCGACGCCGCGCCCGATGCCATCGAATTCAGCGCAGAAGTGGCCGGCGACATGCTGCACATCGACATCGCCGACCGCGGCCCCGGCTTCACGCCCGAGCAAAAAGCCCAGGCCGGGCGCGTGCTGTTTAGCAGCAAGCCGGGGCGCGGCTGGGGCGTCGGTCTGGCGCTCACTCACGCCACGCTGGAACGGTTGGGCGGCAATCTCACCCTCGCCGAACGCGACGGCGGCGGCACCCGCGTGCACATTCAATTGCCCTGGAGCCAACCCGCATGAATGCTGCTGCGATGAAACTGTTGATCGTCGAGGACGACGCTGATTTTGCCGCTGCGTTGTCACGCGCCATGAAGAAACGCGGCGTCGAAGTGGCGCTGGCGCACGATGCCGATGAAGCCCGTAGCGTGGCGGAAGCCTTTGCCCCCACGCACGCTGTCGTCGACCTGAAACTGCCCGGCGAATCGGGCCTGAAAGTCGTCGCGCAACTGGCCGCGCGCAACCCCGCGCCCGCCGCCATTGTCGTGCTCACCGGCTATGCCAGCATCGCCACCGCGGTCGAAGCGGTGCGCCTCGGCGCACAACACTATCTGGCGAAACCGGCGAATGCCGACGAAATTCTCGCCGCGCTGCTGCGCGATGAGCCGGACGCAGCACTGGAAGTCAGCCCCGAGCCCTTAACGGTTGCTCGAATGGAATGGGAACACATTCAGAAAGTGCTGAATGAGCACGACGGCAACATCTCGGCCACCGCGCGCGCACTGAAAATGCATCGCCGCACCTTGCAGCGCAAACTCGACAAGCACCCGCCCAAAGCGGGTTGATGTCTCAGTGCACCGCACCCCAGTCGACCAGCCCGAAGTAGGCGGTCGCCAGCACCACCCCGCCGAACACGATGCGGTACCAGGCGAACACGGTGTAGTCGTGACGGCTGACGAACTTGATCAAGGTGCGCACGGCAATCAACGCACTGACGAACGACGCCGTCCCACCCACCACGAACAGCGGAATGTCACCGGCATCGAACAGGTGCCAGTTCTTGTAGAGATCGTAGGCCGTCGCAGCGAACATGGTGGGAATCGCGAGCAGAAACGAAAACTCCGCAGCCGCCTTTCTGGAGAGGCCGAGAAACAGCCCGCCGATGATGGTTGCGCCCGAACGCGAGGTGCCGGGAATCATCGCCAGCGCCTGCGCGAAGCCCACCGCCAGCGCACGACGCCAGTTGAGATCATCCACCGTCTCGGTGCTGATGACGTGCCTGCGGCGCTCCGCCCACAGTATCAGCACGCCACCGATCACCAGCGCCGACGCCACCACAATGGGGTTGAATAAGTAGTATTTGATCTCCTTGTAGAACAGGAAGCCCAGCACCGCCGCTGGCAGAAAGCCCGCCATCAGGTTGATAGCCAGCCGTTGCGACGCCGGTTCGGTACGCAGTGTCACCGCTACATGCGAAAGCCGCACCCGGTATTCCCACACCACCGCAAAAATCGCCGCCAACTGGATGGCGATCATGAACACCTTGGCCTTCTCGCCATTGAAGCCCAACAGCTGCCCCGCCAGGATCAAATGCCCTGTGCTGGAGATCGGCAGGAATTCGGTGACGCCTTCGACCAGGCCGAGGATGAGGGCGTGCAGCAGCAAGGTCGGGTCGGTCATCGTTGAGCACAAAAAAACGCGCCATAGTGACGCGCCCGGGATTATAGA
>JBPPMF010000018.1:0-2396 GCA_051305915.1 Thiobacillus sp.
CAACCAGCGTTGGCACGATTACACGGGCACGACGCCGGAGCAGATGGAAGGCTGGGGCTGGCAGAGCGTGCATGATCCCGACGCGCTGCCGAGGGTGATGGAGCAGTGGCGGGGTGCGATTGCCACGGGGCAGCCGGTTGAGATGGAGTTCCCCTTGCGCGGGGCGGACGGACGGTTCCGCCTGTTCCTGACGCGCGTGCAGCCGTTGAAGGATTCGCAGGGTCGCGTCGTGCAGTGGTTCGGCACCAACACCGATGTCGATGAGTTGAAGCGGATGGGCGAATCGCTGCGCGATGCACAGACACGGCTGAATTCGGCGCTTGCAGCCGGCGCGATCGGAACGTGGGCCTGGGACATTGTCAACAACCGTCTGGTCGCGGACGAATTCACTGCCCGCATGTTCTCGATCGAAGCGGGCGCGGCGGCAAACGGCCTGCCCGCAGAAGACTATCTCCAGGCCGTTCATGAGGAGGACCGGCCGGGTGTCGCACGCGCCCTGGAACGCGCGATCCAGGACTGCAGCCAATACGATGTCGAGTACCGGATCCGCCAACAGGCAGGCGATATTCGCTGGCTGCTGGCAAGAGGGCGGGTCGAATGCGACGAGACGGGCACCGCGTTGAATTTTTATGGTGCGGTGATGGATAATACCGAGCGCAAACACGTGGACGAGCGCCTTGCGTACATGGCCCAGCACGACGCGCTCACCGACCTGCCCAACCGTCTGCTGTTCACCGACCGCCTGCATGTGGCGCTCGCGCAGTCGGAACGCTCCGGCAAGCGTCTCGCGCTGATGTTCATGGACCTCGATCATTTCAAGAAACTGAACGATGTGTTCGGGCACGATCTGGGCGATCGCGTTTTGTGCGAAGTCGCAACAAGACTCACGGCTTGCGTACGCGCGGCGGATACGGTGAGCCGGCAGGGTGGCGACGAGTTTCTCGTCGTCCTGCCGGAGATCGAAACCGAGCAGGACGCGGCGCGAGTTGCCGAAAAGCTCATCGCCGCCGTCGCCGCCCCTTTCATGCTCGGCGGCACAGAGGTTGTGCTGAGCGGAAGTATCGGCATTGCCTGCTGTCCGGAGAACGGGCGTGACACCGAAACGCTGCTGCGCAATGCCGATGTCGCGATGTACGTGGCGAAGGACCGGGGGCGCGGTCGCTATCAGTTCTACTCGGCCGAAATGAACGTGCGCGCGCACGAGCGCCTGCTCATCGAGGGCGATCTGCGCCACGCCATCGAGCGCGAGCAGTTGTTCGTCGTCTACCAGCCACAGGTGGATCTGGGTTCTGGCGCAGTCATCGGGCTCGAGGCACTGGTGCGCTGGCAGCACCCGACGCACGGTGTGGTGCAGCCCAGCCAGTTCATCTCCATTGCCGAAGACAGTGGTCAGATCGGGGCGATCGGGACATGGGTGCTCGCGACCGCCTGCCGCCAGCACGCGGGATGGGTGGCGGAGGGCCTGATTACCGGCACCCTGGCGGTGAACGTGTCGGCACACCAGTTCCGTCAGCCGGACTTCGTCGACACTGTGTCGGCGGTTCTCTCCCGCAGCGGTCTGCAAGCAGGCTTTCTCGAACTCGAAGTCACCGAGAGCGTCGTCATGCATGGCATTGAAGAGGTCCTGCACAAGCTCAACCGCCTGGACCTGCTGGGTGTGAAGCTGGCAATCGACGACTTCGGCACCGGCTACTCGAGCCTGAGCTATCTGAAGCAGTTTCCGATTTACCGGCTGAAAATCGACCAGTCGTTCACGCGTGGCCTCCTCGACGACCGCGAAAGTGCCGCGATCACGCAAGCGGTCATCAGCCTGGGACACAGCCTGGGCCTCAACGTGCTGGCCGAAGGCGTGGAAACACAGGCGCAGGAGGATCATCTGCGCTCGGTGGGGTGCGACGCGGGACAGGGCTATCTGTACGCAAAGCCCTTTCCTGCGGACGAATGTACGGAATACCTGCGACTGCACGCGCAATCGCCGAATGCGTCACCAGAACCCACAGGAACGTGAACGCGGGCGTTGTCTGGACGGTGTGTGCGTCGCGGGCGAATGCTGCGGTACAGGACAAGCTGTTGAGTCATTCGATAAATCTGGCGTCAGTCGCTCGGCCAGCCACATCAACTCCACATTCCGTTGTGTCTCGCGCTCCAGACGGTCGGCCTCGGCCAGGGCACGCTGCGCGTGGCGGGGGCGGTCATCCTGATCGTGTTCGGCATTCTGTTGCTTGCCCCAGGACTGCAGACACGTTTCGCCGGCGTTGCGGCCGGCCTCGGCAACGCGGGACAAGGCTGGCTGGCGCGCCTGAGCCCCCAGGGGCTGGGCGGGCAGTTCCTGGTGGGGCTGGTGCTGGGGGTGGTCTGGAGCCCCTGCGTGGGACCGACCTTGGGTGGGGCCGTGG
>JBPPMF010000053.1:0-15728 GCA_051305915.1 Thiobacillus sp.
TAGCCAGTCGGTGGGTATCGGCTGGCGTTTTTTACTCGCGTTGATCATGGCGGCTCACGCGCTCCGAGGGGGCGTCAAAACCCTGCGTGTTAGCATGACCCTAGACATTCTGTCGCCAGGCGGCATCGATATGCTTGTGTCACGGACGCACTGAATCCTTCAACGCTTCGATCCAATCACTGTCAGCACACTCGCATCCGCCTGATTGAAAACCAGGGTCGCTCACGGCTCACAACCGGAGAAGAAGATGAAATACGTGCTTGCTCTCGACCAGGGCACCACCAGTTCACGCGCGATCGTTTTTGACCGCGCGGGCCAAATCCAGTCCATCGCGCAAAAGGAATTCCGGCAGATTTTTCCGCAGCCGGGCTGGGTCGAACACGATCCCAACGAGATATGGTCGTCGCAGATCGGCGTTGCCGCCGAGGCGATCACCAGCGCCGGGCTGTCGGGACGCGACATCGCCGCGATCGGCATCACCAACCAGCGCGAGACCACGGTGGTGTGGGATCGCCGCACCGGCCTGCCCATCTACAACGCCATCGTGTGGCAGGACCGGCGCACCGCCGGCCTGTGCGACGCGCTGCGTGCGGCGGGCCATGAACAACTGTTCCAGCGCAAGACCGGGCTGGTGCTCGACGCGTATCTCGCCGGCACCAAGCTGCGCTGGATCCTCGATAACGTGCCCGATGCGCGGCGCCGCGCCGAGGCGGGCGAATTGGCGTTCGGCACCGTCGATTGCTGGCTGCTGTGGAAGCTGAGCGGCGGCGCGCTGCACGTCACCGACGCAACTAACGCGTCGCGCACGCTGCTGTTCGACATCACGCGGCAGGCGTGGGACGACGAACTGCTGGCGGTGATGGACGTGCCGCGCGCGCTGTTGCCCGAGGTGCGCGACTCCAGCGCTGTGTACGGCGACACCGATCTGCTGGGCGGCGGACGCATCCCCATCGCCGGCGTGGCGGGCGACCAACACGCCGCGCTGCTCGGGCAGGCGTGTACCCGGCCCGGCATGGTGAAGAACACCTACGGCACCGGCTGCTTCATGCTGATGAACACCGGCGACACGCCGATCCCGTCGCACAACCGCCTGATCACCACCACGGCATGGCGCATTGCGGGGCGCCCGAGCTATGCGCTCGAAGGCAGCATCTTCATCGCCGGCGCGGTGGTGCAGTGGCTGCGCGACGGCCTTGGCATCATCCGCAGCGCAGCCGAGGTGGAAGCGCTGGCGGCGAGCGTGCCCGACAACGCTGGCACTTACCTGGTGCCGGCCTTTGTCGGCTTGGGTGCGCCGCACTGGGACCCCTATGCACGCGGGGCCATCCATGGCATCACGCGCGGCACCACGGCGGGCCATCTGGCGCGCGCCGCGCTCGAATCCATCGCCTACCAGTCGACCGACCTCATCACTGCGATGCAGGGCGATGCCGCACTCACGATCACTGAAATGCGTGTCGACGGCGGCGCCACTGCCAACAACCTGCTGATGCAGTTCCAGGCCGATCTGCTGGGGGTGCCGGTAGTGCGTCCCAAAGTCACCGAAACCACGGCGCTGGGTGCCGCCTATCTGGCCGGCCTGGCGGTCGATTACTGGAGCGGGCTCGACGAGATCGCCGCGCAATGGCAGGTCGAGCGCGTGTTCGAGCCCTCGATGGGGCGCGAGCAGGTCGATGCGCTGCGTGGCGGCTGGGATCGCGCGGTGGGTCGCTCCAAGGGCTGGGCAAAGTCGGAAGCAGGATCCGCATGAATCGGGACGAAGCCATCGAGCGCCTCGCCGCCCGCTGCACGCCCTGGGACATGATCGTGATCGGCGGCGGCGCCACCGGGCTGGGCATCGCGCTCGACGCCGCCACGCGCGGCTATGAAACCTTGCTGCTGGAACGCGATGACTTCGCCCAGGCCACCTCCAGCCGCAGTACCAAGCTGTTGCACGGCGGCGTGCGCTACCTGCGCCAGGGCAACCTGAAGCTGGTGATGGGCGCGTTGCGCGAACGCGGGCGCGTGCTGGCCAACGCCCCGCACCTGTCGAGCGAACAGCCCTTTGTCATCCCCACCTACAAGCGCGGCGAAAGCCTGTACTACGGTTTCGGCCTCGGCGTGTACGAACGTCTCGCCGGGCGCGCCAGCCTGGGGCGTTCGCGCCGGCTCGACGCGGGCGAAATCCGCCGCGAGTTGCCGGGACTGCGCAGCGATAATCTGCGCGGCGGCGTGCTGTATCACGACGGCCAGTTCGACGATGCCCGCCTCGCGGTCTGCCTGGCAGCCAGCGCCTGGGATCATGGCGCGACGGTGATCAATTATTGCCAGGTCGCCGGCTTGCTGCGCGCGGGCGGCGTCGGCACGCCGGTCGCCGGGGTGGTGGCCCGCGACCGCGAAACCGGTGCTGAGCACGAGATCCCCGCGCGCGTGGTGATCAACGCTACCGGCGTGTTCTGTGATTCGATCCGGCGCATGGCCGAGCCGGGGGCCGCCGCTTGGGTGGCGCCCAGCCAGGGTGCGCACATCGTGCTCGATCGACGTTTCCTGCCCGGCCGCAATGCGCTGATGGTGCCGAAGACCGACGACGGTCGCGTGCTGTTCGCGATTCCATGGCAGGACCGGCTGCTGGTCGGTACCACCGATGTGCCGGTCGAGGACGCGGAGACCGAACCGCGCGCGCAGTCGGCGGAGATTGATTTTCTGCTCGAACACGCCGGACGCTACCTGCAGGAAGCGCCGCGCCGGCAGGACGTGCTGAGCGTGTTCGCCGGCCTGCGCCCGCTGGTGCGCGCCGGCGGGCGCAGCTCCTCTGCGCTGGCGCGCGACCATCTGCTGCGCGAGGAGGGTGGGCTGGTCAGCATCACCGGCGGCAAGTGGACGACCTACCGCGAAATGGCCGAACAGGCCGTCGACATCGCCGCGCGGGCTGCGCACCTGCCTGGTCGTCCATGCTGTACCGCCAACCTGGCCCTGCACGGCGCCACCACCGAAAACCTCCCGACTCCGCTGCGATCCTACGGTTCGGACGCCGCTGCCGTGCAGGCGCTGGCGCAGTCACGGCCGGAGCTAACTGCCCTGTTGCACACGGGGCTACCGTATATCGGCGCAGAAGTCGTGTGGGCTGCGCAGTATGAAATGGCGCGCAGCGTGCAGGATGTGCTCGCCCGCCGCACTCGCGCCTTGCTGCTCGATGCGCGTGCCAGTATCGAGGCCGCGCCTGTCGTGGCGTCCTTGCTGGCCGGCATACTGGGGCGCGATGCCGCCTGGCAGGCGCGTGAGCTGGCGGCATTTACCGTGTTCGCCCGCAGCTATCTGGCGGACGCTTCATCCGCCGCCGGCTGAAGATAAAACCACCCTTTCCCGCATAAGCGCCTATGATCGGGAGGTGCCGTGTTTGCCCTGTTGGCAACCCCGGCCTTTGACGAAGTTGTTGCAAGGAGAGCACCATGGCTAAAGGCCAAGTACGTGGAAACAAGGAAGCCAAGAAACCCAAGAAACCGAAACAGGTTGTGGTTCCGGTGGGGTCGTTCATAACGCCGCCAAAATCCGGCAAACCGATCAAGGTTCCGGGGTAATTTTTGCTGAAGTCCGAGCAAACGCCACCGTCAAGGTGGCGTTTTCACGTCCGGGAGGTTTTGCCGGGATTTGGTCGAAGCGCTGGGGATTTCCAGCGTCGTTAAAATGGCGGCGATGAATGGTTTGCACTTTCCCCTGCGGGCTTCCTGTGAGCACAAGCCCGGAGGCCCCGGAGGCATTGTTTGGCGCGTGCGGTCTGCTGCCACAAGGCGTTACGATGGCGGGATGTGCGCTGCCATTGGGTGGCGCTGATTCTGAAAACGATAAACGGCAGAATAATGATGCAGTGGAGTTCAGGGGAACGGTTTTTCAGGGTTGGAATTGAAGCCAATCCTTTTTTTACTCCGGGCCTCAGATCGGCAAGGCCATGAAGCCGCTTTTTAAAGAAATGTTCGATCGATGAATCCCCGGTGGGAATGGGTTTGATGCTGGCTCGTATTATCAGGATGTTTTTGGGCAAAAAGGCACGGCGCCGCAAAGATGCCGGGCGTGAAGGCCTGTTTGCGTCAATGGCCCAAGAGGCCGCTTTCCGCAAGCTGGACGTTGTTGCGCCTTTGGTGAGCGAGGTGGATAACGTGCCTGTCCAAGTCGTGACCCATTCGACCAGCCCGCTGGCACCTCCGCCCACCAAGTCGATCATGTGCCGTGAAGCGGTGCTGGGCAAGAACAAGCGCGTGGCGGGATATACCCTGGGTTTGGGGTACAAGATCAACCCGCGGGTGCGGGCCTCGAGCATCAGTATGCAGCGCCTGTATGACCAGGTGCTGGTGCGCAATCTGCAAGAAATGGGGATTCAGCGCTTGCTGGCATATCGGCTGGCCTTCGTCGGTGTGTCGGCCAGTTCACTGGAAATGCCCTTTCTCGAAGAACCACAGCCGCAGGGTATCGTGTACGTGGTGGGCACCAACACGCAGCTCGTCGAAAACCAGGCAGCCAGCCTGGCTGGACTGACCCGTTTGCGGGCGCTGGGATATCAAACGGCGCTGCGCGCGGATGCCGTGGAAACCCCTGCCATGGCCCCCTTTCTGCGACTGGCTGATTTTCTGTTCATCGATGTCGGCAATAGCGATATCCCCATCATCAGCGATCGGATGAATGCCGCCCTTAGACTGGCTCCGGCAATCAAATTTGTGGCGACCAATCTCCAGACCCCAGAGGAGTACAACGTCTGCGTCAGCCTGCCGTTCGCTTATTACCAGGGGAATTTCATCACCAGTCGGGAAAAGCTGGACGCGCCGAAGATGGATGCCGGTCGCCTCAAAATTCTGGAATTGCTGAACAAGCTGCGAGGCGATGCGGGGACGGCGGAACTGACTGCGCTGCTCAAGCAGAATCTGGCGCTGTCCTATAAATTGCTGCGTTATATCAATTCCCCGGGAATCGGCTTGCTGCACAAGGTGGTCACGCTGGAGCAGGCGCTGTTGGTGCTGGGCTGGCAAAAGTTTTATCGCTGGCTGACCCTGTTGCTCTATACCAGCGGAGACACGACGGGGCTTGACCGGGCGGTGATGGAAAACGCCCTGATTCGTGCGCGGCTGGCCGAGTTGTGCGCCCAGGATGCGCTGTCCCCGGCAGAGCGGGATGAACTGTTCGTGGCGGGCATGTTCTCCCTGCTGGACGTGGTGCTGTCGATGCCGATGGAGGACGTACTGAAGCAGGTCAGTTTGCCGCCCATGATCGATGAGGCGCTGCTGTATCAGCAGGGAAAATATGCGCCTTATCTGGATCTGGCGATTGCCTGCGAGCAGTCCGATAATGAGCAGGTTGGCGTGCTTGCGGAAGCGATCGGGCTGGATCTCTGGCGGGTCAGCAGCCTCCATGTCGACGCCATGCTCTGGGCCCAGCAGGTCGGGGAATAGCCGCCCGGAGTGGCAAGGACTACTGTCTAAAAAAATCAGGTGGAACCGAATGAGGCGTGCGGGGTCTTCCTGAATAGGGAGAGAAACGGGATGAATCATTCAAGCGGGCACAAATGGGCAGTCTTGCTGGCGGGATTGGCGCTGTCCGCTTGCGAACGGACACTCGACCTGGCAGCTGCGACCGACTCCGGGCCGCCTGATCGCTACCAGGACGCTCAGCAAATCGCGCGCGGACAGGCTGTTTACACACAGCATTGTGCGGGGTGCCACGGCCTCGACGGCAAGGGCCAGCCGGGCGATTGGCGCGTCCGCGATGCGGATGGCCACTACCCGCCGCCGCCGCTGGATGACAGCGCGCATGCCTGGCATCACCCCACCACGGTGCTGCTGCAAGCCATCCGCGAAGGTAGCCCGCCCGGCGAGGGTAATATGCCCGCCTGGGAGGGAGTACTCTCCGAACAGGCCATGCAGGACGTAGTGGCCTATATTAAATCGCTGTGGTCCGAGCCGGTGTACCAGCTATGGTGGAAAATTGAGCAGCAGTCGCTGGAAGACTGAGCGCTTTGCTGTCGCCTGCCGGGCAGGGCAGGTAAAATGACGCAATTGAAACGACCAACCCAGGAGCAACCCCATGAGTGAATACGGATTCGAAGCCAAGATCGGCGGCCCCTTTGACGCAGCCATCGAGAAAGTCACCGTCGCACTGAAGACCGAAGGCTTCGGCGTGCTGACCGACATCGATGTGAAGAGCACGATGAAGGCCAAGCTTGACGTCGACATGCGCCCCTATCGCATCCTCGGCGCCTGCAACCCGTCGCTGGCGAACCAGGCCATCAGCGCCGAGCCCGATGTCGGTATGCTGCTGCCGTGCAACGTCGTCGTGCGCGAAGAGGAAGACGGCAAGGTGACGGTGTCCTTCCTCGACCCCGGTATCATGGTCAATCTGGTTTCCAACACCGCCGTGCACGGCGTCGCCAACGAAGCGCGCGCGCGTCTGCTGCGAGTGAAGGACAGCCTGGCTGCCTGAGCGTCTAGAGTTCATGAGACTCCCTCTCCCCTTGTGGGAGAGGGTTAGGGAGAGGGGGGATTTAAAATCAAGCAGTTGCGTAAACCTTGCAACTGCTCACCCTCTGATAAAGCCCCTAACCATTCGACTAAGCCCGCAAGCGGGCAAGTCGCTGGTTATCCCCAGCCCTCCCCCCTTATGTCCCGCAGGGACGGTATCCCTTGGGGCAAGGGGGAGGGGGTAACACACCCCAAGCCCGCAGCTGCGGGCTTTTTGCTTGGGCTAAGAATCCAGCTTCTTTTGCACTTCCTGTACCAGCACCCACGGCGCCACCACCACCGCCCAGAACATCGGCTGGCGCGCATGCCAGTCCTCGGCATCACGCATTTCGGCGCGCGCAATGCGGCCATCCGCCAGCCAGGCTTCGACGGTCGCCGCATCGTTCTCGGCGATATGCAGGGCCGCGTCGATCAGGTCCACGCCAATGGCGACCTTGATGACGTCGCCGCGCGCGAAGTGGCGTTCGAGTTCAGACCAGGCGAGCTGGGCGGTTTCGAGGTTGAGCTTGGCACGCAGGATGTCGCTGGGGCTGGTCATCATGTGTAAGAGAGGCGCCTCGCCCCAAATGGGTTGATATGAAGGTTTGAAATTCGAGGCGAGGCGCCGCTCTTACCGCGCCTTGCCACCGCCGCGGCGCTGGCTCAAGGGGTGCTTGGGCACTTGCGGCGGGCGGCCGCGGCTGGCCGGTGCGGGCTTGCCCGTTGCCGGTTTGTCCGTGGCGGATTTGCCTGAGCCCGCTTTGGTCGGCACGGATTTGCCAGCGCCCAGTTTGGCCGCATGGGGTTTGGCTGAACCGGGTTTGGCGCGGCCGCCTTCCGCACGCGGGGTACGGGCGCCTTCCGGCTGCTTGCCGGTGCCGGCGGGCTGGTATAGCGGAATCAGGTGCTTCTTGCTGTTGCCGATGAGGTCTTCGCGCCCCATTTCCTTCAGCGCCTCGCGCAGCAGCGGCCAGTTGTCCGCGTCGTGGTAGCGCAGGAAGGCCTTGTGCAGGCGGCGGGTGCGGCCCTGCTTGACGACGGACACGGCTTCGGCCTTGCCGCCGAGCACCTTCTTCAGCGGATTTTTTTCCGTGTGGTACATCGCGGTCGCCAGCGCCATCGGCGTCGGCAGGAAGGTCTGCACCTGGTCGAGGCGGAAGTCGTGCTTTTTCAGCCATAGCGCCAGGTTCAGCATGTCCTCGTCGGTGGTGCCGGGGTGCGCGGCAATGAAGTAGGGAATCAGGTACTGCTTCTTGCCGACCGCCCTTGACGCCGCCTCGAACATGTCCTTGAAGCGGTCGTAGGCGCCCATGCCGGGCTTCATCATTTTGGAGAGCGGGCCGGCTTCGGTGTGCTCGGGCGCGATTTTCAGATAACCGCCGACGTGGTGCTGCACCAGTTCCTTCACGTATTCCGGCGAGCGCACTGCGAGGTCGTAGCGCAGGCCCGAGCTGATGAGGATCTTCTTGATGCCGGGCAGCGCGCGAGCGCGGCGGTACATGTGGATCAGCGGCGTGTGGTCGGTGTTGAGGTTGTCGCAGATGTCGGGGAAAACACAGCTCAAACGCCGGCAGGCCTTCTCGATTTTTTCAGACTTGCACGCCATGCGGTACATGTTGGCAGTCGGCCCGCCGAGGTCGGAGATGACGCCGGTGAAGCCGGGCGTCTTGTCGCGGATCGCCTCGATTTCCTTGATCACCGAATCCTCAGAGCGGCTTTGGATGATGCGGCCTTCATGCTCGGTGATCGAGCAGAAGGTGCAGCCGCCGAAGCAGCCGCGCATGATGTTGACCGAGAAACGGATCATCTCCCACGCCGGAATCTTGGCGTCGCCATAGCTCGGGTGCGGCGCGCGCGCGTAGGGCAGGTCGTACACCGCGTCCATTTCCGGCGTGGTCAGCGGAATCGGCGGCGGGTTGAGCCAGACGTCGCGCTCGCCGTGCGCCTGTCGCATCGCGCGGGCGTTGCCGGGGTTGGATTCGAGGTGGAACACGCGCGAGGCGTGGGCGTACAGCGTCGGATTATTCTTCACCTGGTCGTAATCGGGCAGGCGGATCACGGTGTGCGCGCGCACGTCCTGCTTCGCCGCGAGGCGCTCGGCCTTCGGCACGATGCGGATGGGCGTGGTTCCTTCGGGCGTTTGCGCGGTGGGGCCGTCCGCCGTCATTGCGTAGGGGTCGACGTGGGCGTCGATCGCGCCGGGGGTGTCGAGTTCGGTCGAGAGCACCTCGATCCAGCTCTCTTCAGGCTTCCAGTCGCGCGGCACCATGAAGCCGGTACCGCGCACGTCGCGGATGTCGCCGATCTTTTCGCCCTTGGCGAGGCGGTGGGTGATCTCCAGCAGGGCGCGCTCGGCGTTGCCGAAAATCAGGAGGTCGGCCTTCGAATCCGGCAGCACCGAGCGACGCACATTGTCCGACCAGTAGTCGTAGTGCGCGATGCGGCGCAAGGACGCCTCGATCGAACCGATGATGACCGGGGTGCCGGGGAAGGCCTCGCGGCAGCGCTGGGCGTAAACCGTGACCGCGCGGTCGGGGCGCTTGTTGGGTTCGGCGTTGGGCGTGTAGGCGTCATCGGAGCGGATCTTGCGCTCGGAGGTGTAGCGGTTGACCATGGAATCCATGTTGCCCGCGGTGACGCCGAAATACAGCGTCGGTTGGCCGAGCACGCGGAAGGCGTCGGCCGAGTGCCAGTCCGGCTGGCTGATGATGCCGACGCGGTAGCCCTGCGCTTCCAGCAAGCGTCCGACCAGTGCCATGCCGAAGCTGGGATGGTCGATGTAGGCATCGCCCGTCACCAGGATGATGTCGCACGCGTCCCAGCCGAGCGCGGCCATTTCGGCGCGCGACATCGGCAGGAAGGGGGCGGTGCCGAGGCGTGCCGCCCAGTGCTTGCGTTGGGAGAACAGGGGCTGGGTCATAAAGAGCTATACGCGAAGTACGCGAAAAAACCTTGAAGAATTTCTTCGCGCTACTTCGCGGATAAAAAAGGTTTACTTGACCGCCAGCAGCTCTACGTCGAATACCAGCGTCGCGTTCGGTGGGATTACGCCGCCGGCGCCACGCGAACCGTAGCCCAGTTCCGGCGGGATGGTGAGCTTGCGCTTGCCGCCGATCTGCATGCCGGAAACGCCTTGATCCCAGCCGCCGATGACCTGGCCCGCGCCGAGGCGGAATTCGAAGGGGTCGTTGCGGTCGAGGCTGGAGTCGAATTTCTTGCCGTCGGTGAGCCAGCCGGTGTAGTGCACGGTCACGTACTGGCCGGCGCTGGCGGTGTCGCCGCTACCGACGACGAGGTCTTCAATGATGAGTTCGCTCATGAATTCTGTTCCTGAAAGGTGAGGTTTTTGATTGACGCGCATGTGACAGGCGATGCGCGAAGTCGTTCATTTTCTCACGTTTCCAGGCAGGGACGGAACCCGGCCTCAGCGCCACTCAGCGGGCAGGTAGTGGGCGTCGGGATCGACGTCAATGGGGATTTCGGTGACGCTGCTGGCGTCCGGTGGCGCGTCGCGCAGCACCACCTGTGGGAAAGCCAGCACCACGGCGACCATGAACAGCTGGATGACCAGGAAAGGAATCGCGCCCCAGTAGATGTCGGCGGTGCGGATCGATTTCGGCGCGACGCTCTTCAGGTAGAACAGCGCGAAGCCGAACGGCGGGTGCAAGAAGGCGGTCTGCATGTTGACCGCGAGCATGACGCCGAACCAGATCGGGTCGATGCCGAGCTTGTAGGCGATGGGACCCACCAGCGGCACCACGATGAAGGCGATCTCGAAGAAATCGAGGAAGAACGCCAGCGTGAACACCATCAGGTTGACCACGATGAGGAAACCGAGCACGCCGCCGGGCAGCTGGTCGAACAGGTGCTCGACCCAGACATCGCCATCGAGCCCGCGGAAAACCAGGGTGAAAATGGTCGATCCGATCAGGATGAAGATGACGAAGGTGGTGAGCCGGGTGGTGCTGTCCATCGCCTGCGTCAGCTGCAGGCGGGAGAGCCGCCCACGCGCAAGCGCCAGCAGCAGCGCACCGGCTGCGCCCATCGCGCCGCCTTCGGTGGGGGTGGCGACGCCGAGGAAGATGGTGCCCAGCACCAGGAAAATCAGCACCAGCGGCGGCACCAGGGTGGTCATCACGCGCAGCAGCAGCACCGAGCCGTGCAGGGTGCGCGCGGAAGCCGGCATGGCGGGCGCGGCATGCGGCCTGAACAGCGTCACGCCGAACACATAGAGCAGATACAGCCCGACCAGCGCCAGGCCCGGTATGAGCGCGCCCTTGTACATGTCGCCGACCGAGGCGCCGAGCTGGTCGGCCAGAATGATCAGCACCAGCGAGGGCGGGACGATCTGCGCCAGCGTGCCGGAGGCGGCGATGACGCCGGAGGCCAGCCGCTTGTCGTAGCCGTAGCGTAGCATCACCGGCAATGAAATCAGGCCCATCGCGATGACGGTGGCGGCGACCACGCCGGTGGTCGCCGCCAGCAGGCCGCCGACCAGGATCACCGCGTAGGCCAGACCGCCACGCAGCGAGCCGAACAGCTGCCCGATGGTGTCGAGCAAATCCTCGGCCATGCCGGAGCGTTCGAGGATCAGCCCCATGAAGGCGAAGAAGGGGATTGCCAGCAGCGTGGGATTGGCGACGATGCCGTAGACGCGCTCGGGTAGGGCCTGCAGCAGCGAGACGTCGAACAGCCCAGCGGCAATGCCGATGCCGGCGAACAGCAGGCCATTGGCAGCGAGCGCGAACGCCACCGGGTAGCCCAACAGCAGGAAGGCGACCAGCCCGAGAAACATCAGTGGCGCCAGGAATTCCAGTGACGCGGCTTCCATCAGACTTCCTCTTCCGGCGCTTCGCGCGGGAGGACAAGGTGCCCGGAGAGCACGCCGATCCGCTTGATCACTTCGGCCACGCCCTGCAAGGCGAGCAGGCCAAAGCCAACCGGCAGCAGCAGTTTCACCGGCCAGCGCAGCAGGCCGCCGGCGTCGGGCGAGTGCTCCTGCGTGACCCAGGCTTCATAAAACATCGGCCACGCCAGCCAGGCCAGCAGCAGCGCCATCGGCAGCAGGAAAAGCAGGCCGCCGACGAGGTCGATCCAGGCCTGCCCGCGTGGGCCGAGACGGTTGTAGAAGATGTCGATGCGCACGTGTCCGTTGTGCTTCAGCGTGTAGCCCGCGGCTAGCAGGAACATCGCGCCGAACAAATACCACTGGATTTCCAGCCAGGCGTTGGAGCTTGCGCCGAGCAGATAGCGGGTGAGCGCATTGCCCGCCGAAATCAGCGTGGCGACCAGCACCAGCCAGATGGCGAGGCGGCCGACACGCTCGGTTAGCGCGTCGATCCGGCGGGCCAGAGCAAGCAGGATTTTCATTCCGGGAACCCTTTTTTATCCGCGAAGTACGCGAAGTGGCGCGAAGCACCCCCCCAAAGATCACTATTCTTTCTGATTTTTCTTCGTGTTCCTTCGCCTACATCGCGGATCAAGTTTTTTTGATGCGCCGTCACAGCGCGCCGGCCTCGCGCAGGAATTCGGCCAGCCGCTCGGCAACCACGCGATAGCCTGCGGCGTTGGCGTGGATGGGGTCGGACTTGAGGCGGTAGTCTTTCAGCACATCGTTGAAGATGTCTTGTTCCAGCGGTAGCTGCATCTCTTCGGCGAGTCGGGCATAAAAATCCGGTGCGCCGCCGAACAGTTTTGGTTCGGGTACGCCGATCAGCACCACTTCGGCCCCACTGGTGCGGATGGTCTGCACCAGCAGGCGCAGGTTGTTTTCAGTGGCGGCAGCGGATTGTTTTTTCAACATGTCGTTGCCGCCCAGACACAGCAGCACCAGACGTGGCTTGTGTTCATCCAGTATCGCCGGCAGGCGCTCAAGGCCGGTGGTCGTGGTATCACCAGGCACGCCAGCGTTGATCACCGTGCGGCCGGTCAGGGCCGCGAGCACAGCGGGGTAGGCGGTGTCCTCACTGGCGCCGGTGCCGTGAGTGAGGCTGTCGCCGAAGGCGACGATGACGTCGTGCGAATAGAGTTTGGGCAGTGTCGGCGCGCGGTCGCACGCGGCGAGCAGGAAGGCAACGCAAACCGCGATGAAAAAGCGGCTGGCGGAATACATCTCAGTTGCCCGCCACCGTCATCTTGTCGATCAGGATGGAACCGACCTGCTTGGAGCCGCGTCGCTCAATATCTTTGCCAATGCCGACGATGCCCTTGAACATGTCGGCCAGGTTGCCGGCGATGGTGACTTCCTCGACCGGATACTGGATTTCGCCGTTTTCCACCCAGAAGCCGGCGGCGCCGCGCGAGTAGTCGCCGGTGACCATGTTGGCGCCGTGGCCTAGCAGTTCGGTGACGAAGAGTCCGGTGCCCATCTGCTTCAGCAGGCCGTCGAGATCGTGCTCGCCGGGGGTGACGATCAGGTTGTGGGTGCCGCCGGCATTGCCGGTGGTCGCCATGCCGAGCTTTTTCGCCGAGTAGGTCGACAGGAAATAGCCCTGCAACACGCCGTCCTTCACGATGTCGCGTTCGAGACAGGCGACGCCTTCGCTGTCGAAGGGGGCGCTGCCGAGGCCGCCGGGAATGAAGGGTTGCTCGCGGATGGTCACCAGCGGCGCGAACACCTGCTGGCCCAGGCTGTCGAGCAGGAACGACGATTTGCGGTAGAGGCTGCCGCCGGAGACGGCGGCGACGAAGTTGCCGATCAGGCCGGTGGCAATCTGCGCTTCGAAAATAACCGGGCAGGTGCGGGTGTCGAGCTTGCGGCCGTTGAGCCGGCGCACCGTGCGGGTGCCGGCGATGCGGCCGACGGTTTCCGCGGAGTCCAGATCGTTGGCGTTGCGCGCGCTGGTGTACCAGTAGTCGCGCTGCATGCCGCCTTTGTCCTCTCCGATCACCGCGACCGACATGCCGTGGCGCGAGCCGGCGTAGCCGTTGCAAAAGCCGAGGCTGTTGGCATAGATGAACTGCGAGGTATGCAGGCTGACGCCGGCGCCTTCCGAATTGGTCAGTCGCTTGTCCACCGCCAGTGCCGCCGCTTCGCAGGCCTGGGCGCGCTCGGCGGCTTCTTCCACGCTGAGCGCCCATGGGTGGTAGAGGTCGAGATCGGGTACGTCCTTTGCCAGACGGTCGGCATCGGGCAAGCCGGCCGCTTCGTCCTCGGCGGTGTAGCGGGCGATGGTCAGGGCTTTTTCCACCGCGCTCTTCAGGGCCGCTTCCGACAGATCCGAGGTCGAGGCATGGCCGCGCCGCTGCCCGATGTAGACGGTGACGCCGGCGCCCTTGTCCTTGTTGTATTCGATGGTTTCGATCTCACCCTGGCGCACGCTGACGCTCTGCCCAACGCCTTCGGAAACTTCGGTGTCGGCGGCGGTGGCCCCCTGTCGGGTGGCGTGCTCGATGACGATCTGAGACAGGGCAATGAGCTGGTCGCGGGTGTAGCTGAATTGGGAGCGGGACATGTCGGCTTACAAAAGGAATTAGGGGCGCATTAGGTTTCGGGGCAGCACGTTTTGTCTGCACAGAAACTACAATGACGATAATAACAGCAACCGAAAGACCCGCCGTGCGACTGATCGACCCCGATGCCGAGTTGGAATTTGACCCCGATGAGGTCTATGACGGCCCCAGCAGAAGCCAGAAGAAGCGCGAGGTTGAAGCCTTGCAGGATCTGGGTACCCTACTGGTCAAGCTGCCCGACGCGCAATTCAAACGCATCGAGCTGCCGGAAGAATTGCGTGCGGCGGTGGCTGCCTGCCGCAAGATCACCCAGAACAGTGCGCTGCGGCGCCAGAAGCAATACATCGGCAAGCTGATGCGCGGTGTCGATCCGGTGCCGATCCAGGCCCAGATCGATGCCTTCAATGGTGTGTCTGCAGAGGAAAACGCCAAGCTGCACCGAGCCGAGAAGTGGCGTGAGCAACTCATCGCCGACAACGAGGCGCTGACGCTTTTCCTCAACAGCTATCCCGATACCGACGCTACGCATTTGCGACAACTCATCCGCAATGCGCGCGATGAGGCGGCGCACAGCAAGCCGCCGAAAGCTTTCCGCGAGATATTCCGGGTGGTCCGCGAGGCGATGCAAAAACCGGATTGATCCGCGAAGAACGCGAAAATACACGAAGGAAAAACCCACAATTTTCTTGGCGTGCCTTCGCGCACTTCGCGGATACAACGGAGTTAAGCAAGGAGAGACCGCATGTGGGGCCGCATCGTCAAATTTGCGCTGAGCCTGCCGTTTTTGATCATTGCCGGCCTGTTCGGCCTGTATCTGGTGTTCGGCTTTTTCCTGGTCAACCCGCTGGCGCAGAAACTGCTGCCCTGGATCGGCGAAAACAAACTCGCCAGTCAGTTGAGCGCCGAGCAGGTCAAGTTCAACCCCCTCACACTCGAAGCCACGGTGGACGGCCTCAAACTGGCCGAGATGAACGGTGCGCCGCTGGCAAGTTTCGAGCGGCTCTACGTCAATCTTGGTACTGCCGGCCTGTTCCGCTGGGCCTGGCGTGTCCAGAGCATCCAGCTTGATCGCCCGCGTGCAACCATCGAGGTCCGGCCCGGCGGCAAGCTCAACTGGGCGGCGTTGATCGCCAGGCTCAACGAGGACAAGAAGCCGCCGTCGGACACCATTGCACGGGTGCTGATCGAGCATATCAAAATCGACAACGGCGACATCGAATACACCGACGCCAATCGACCGGGCAAGCCTTTCAAGGCAGCATTGGCACCGCTCGGCATCGAGCTCGACGGCCTGTCCACCCTGCCCGAGGATCGTGGTGATTATCTGATCGCCGCCAAATTGCCGGAGCAGGGCGGCACCCTCAAATGGAAGGGCGATGTCGGGCTGAACCCTGTCGCGTCAAGGGGTGAGATCGGGCTGGAAGGGGTGCGGCTGACCAATCTGCTGCGTGTGATTAAAAGCCCGCGCAATTTCGAGCTGCCATCCGGCACGCTGGCTGCCGGCCTGCGCTACCGCTTCGCCATGGTGGTCGACAAGGCGGGCGAGGATGTGCCCTGGCTGCAGGTCAACGGCGCCAACCTGGTCGTTCAGGACCTGGTGCTGGCGCCGCGCGGCGGCGGTGTGCCTGTGCTGCAGCTCGCCGAGGCGCGCGTCAGCAATGCGAACCTGGATCTGGCCAAACGCCAGATCGACGTGGCAGGCGTGAGCCTGGTTGGCGGCAAGTTCGCGGCGACACGCGACGTCAAGGGCGTGGTGGATTGGCAAACATTGTTTTTGGTAGAGGAGGGCGCGGCGGTTGGGCGCATGGCGGTGCC
>JBPPMF010000006.1:0-4434 GCA_051305915.1 Thiobacillus sp.
GTAGATCAGCGGTGCACTGGCGAGGGTGGTTGTTTCGACCGCCATCCACAGCAGGCCAAGGTGGCGGGCCGATATCGCCAGGGTCATCGCCGAGAGAAAGACCAGCAGGCACGGGACGATGGTTTTGTTGCCACGGTCCCGGCGCAAATCGAGATAAGCGACGGCATAAATGGCACAGCCGGCATAGAGCAGACTGGTGACGATCAAAACCAGACTGGAGAGGGCATCGAGGCCGATCCAGGGGTTGGGCGCATAATCTGATCCGGCAACGCTGACTCCGGCTAAAAGCAGGTGCAGCATACCGCTGATCGGCAGCAGCCAGGAACGTGCCTGATACCAGGGGAGCAGCAGAGCCAGCAGGGCCACGGCCAGCGGAAACAGAATCAGCAGTAACAACATGGTCTATTCCTTGAGTGCTGTCAGGCGCTCAGTGTTGATGGTAGAAAATTCCCGGCTGATCTGATTGACGACAATGCCCATAACGAAGACGCCAACCAGCAGGTCGAGCAGAATCCCGGCCTCGACCATGACCGGCATGGCGGCGGAGAGCAGCACGGCGAAGATGAAAATGCCATTTTCCAGCATCAGGTAACCGAGTATCTGGGTGATCGCCTTGCGCCGGGTGATCAGCAACAGAAAGCCGCTGAACATGGTCGCCAGGGCTGTCGGAACGAACATGCCATCATGATGCTCGAGGGCTAACGGCAGCAAATCGGCAAACAAAAAGGCGCCGACAGTGGTCAGCACACCGAAGATCAGGGTTGGCACAAAACCGACGATCGGTTCCATCTCACGCCGGATGCGCACCCTGCGAATAGCCCGCAGCAGCAGCCAGGGGATCACGACGCCTTTGAAACAGAAGGCTTCGGCCGCCAGCAGCATTGCGTGGAAGGTCAGCCCATGGCTGAGCAGGGGCAACAGGGCCAACAGGGCCCCCTGTAGCGCAACAACGCGGATGCAGGCCACCAGACGAGCACTGCCGAGCGTGTAAAAGTTGATCAGGATCACCGCGAGCAGTAAAGGATTGATCAATTCCATCATGGTTTTTTCTCCAGCAGCGTGAACATCAGGGGCACCTTGGGGACATCATCCGCCGGTTATCGCAACACCAGGACCAGAGCGAAAATTGATAACAGCATGGTGCCGACCAGCACTTGCGGCACACGCGGCAGGCGCAACCGCGCCATGATCGACTCGACCACACCGATAAGCGCGGCCAGGCCAGCCAGTCCTGCCAGAAACAGCAGTGCATCGCTCAGCCACCAGCCCGTCTGCCAGGGGAGAGCCAGGCGCACCAGCAGGGCTCCCATCACCATCATCTTGAGCGCGGCTCCGTAAAGAACCATGCCGAGGGCGGGACCACTGTGATCAAGAACCATGACTTCATGGATCATGGTCAACTCCAGATGCGTGTTGGGGTCATCAAAGGGGATCCGTGAGTTTTCCACCAGCAGCACCAGGAACAGACACACCAGGATCAAGCCGAGGGATGCGCCGGCATCGCTGTGCCAGGCTGTCAGCAGGTGTGAACCGAGCAGCGTGTCCAGCGAGAGCCCATCGGAGACGCGCGCCAGTACCAGCAAGGCAAACAGCAACGTCGGTTCGGCCAGACAGGAGAAGGTCACTTCGCGCGCGGCGCCCATTCCTTCGAAACTTGAACCGGTGTCGAGAGCCGACGCCACGGTAAAAAAACGGGACAGGGCAAAGAGGTAGACGAACAGAATCAGGTCCCCTTCAAATGAAATCGGAGCTGGTAACGCCCCGAAGGGGATAAGCAGGGAAGCCAGCAGGGGGACTGTTACGCCGACGACCGGTCCCGCGAGAAAGACCCAGGTCGTGGTGCGGCTGAAAACGAATCCTTTGCGCCAGAGACGGGCCAGATCGTAGTAGGATTGCAGCAGCGGCGCCCCGACCCGACCAGCGAAAAGTGCTTTGGTTTTGGTGATGATGCCATTAAGCATCGGAGCAAATAAAAGTAACAGGGCCAGATGCAGAAACAGCCTGGTAATCATAACAAGCTCCCCTTCCAAAATATAAATAACGCCAGCAGAACAATAACGGTCAGGGCGATGTAGAGCAGGTAGAAGGCGATCACACCATTGTGAATGCGGGCACGCAGTTGTCGGCAGAGCCAGGCTGCAGCGAGGAAAGTCGGCATCAGCAACCGGTCAAGGACCGTGTCGGGGGTGTGGCTGGCAAATCGCGTTGTGGTCGGGAGCAGCCCGGCAACCTTGCCGCCGTGACGTTCACTCCAAAGTCCAAAATGAAAAAGTCGCACCAGGAAGTCGGCGAAGGAGCTGGCCGTGTACTGCATGCGCGGGGCAGGAAACTGGAAGCCGCAGCCCCAGGTCGCAGCCTCTCGCGGAACCTTGCGGCTAGAGCGATTCAACCAGAGACCAACAGCAGCAAGCAGCGCCAGCAATAACCAGCCGATCAGGCTGACCCAGCCCAGGGGGGCGAAGCTGCCGCCCAGCATCGTGCCGCCGTCGGTTCCGGCCCAATTGTCGACAGCCCCGCGCAGCAGCGGCACCAGGGTCGTCGGCAACAGGCCGATCCAGGCGCAGGCGACCAGCAGCAGCGCCATGGGAACGAGCATTGACATTGGTGCTTCATGCGCTTGGGCTGCAGCTTTGCTGCGCGCTTCACCCAGAAAGGCGATGCCGAAAACCTTGACGAAACAGGCCAGCGCCAGCCCGCCGATCAGGGCCAGGACCGGGGCGGTCAGTACCGCCAGGCCGAGAGCTGAGCTCGGATGCTTTAACGGTTGGAGCGCTCCGAGATAAATCAGCCATTCACTGATAAAACCGTTAAAGGGAGGGAGTCCGCTAATCGCAATCGCTGCGCCAAGGAACAGGGCTCCAGTCCAGGGCTGACGCTTGAGAACGCCGCCTAACTGATCGATCTCACGGGTTCCGACAGCATGGATCACCGAGCCGGCGCTCAAAAAAAGCAGTGACTTGAACAGGCCGTGGTTGACGACGTGCAGCAGACAGCCGGACAGGCCGAGTATCATCAGGGCCGGCTGATCGTAGCTTCGGCCGAGCAGGGCCAGGCCAAAGCCCAGCGCGATGATGCCGATATTCTCAACGCTGTGGTAGGCCAGCAGCCGCTTGATGTCGTGCTGGGCGATCGCTAATGCCACACCAAGTATTCCTGAAATAGCGCCCAGAAGCAGAAGGGTCCATCCCCACCAGGCCGGAATCTCGGCAAAAAAGGATGTCAGGCGCACCAGGCCGTAGATTCCGGTCTTGATCATGACTCCGGACAAGAGCGCCGAGGCGTGGCTGGGTGCGGCAGCGTGGGCCCCGGGCAGCCAGATGTGCAGCGGCATCAGTCCCGCTTTCATGCCGAAGGCGAGCAGCCCGAGCATAAAGATCAGGCTGCTGCCACCAGCCAGCATGGTTCCAGCATCGGGAAAAATCAGCGATCCGGACGTATGGGCGAGCAGGGCAAACAGAGCGAATAAGGCCAGGGTGCCGGTATGCGTAGCAATCAGGTAGATGTACCCGGCCCGGCGGACCTCTTCCTTGTGATCCTCGGTGGTGATCAGGAAAAATCCGGCGAGGGCCATCACTTCCCACGCCATGAGAAACAGCATGCCGTTGCGCGCCGAGAGGACCAGCATCATTGCCCCGCTGATCAGACCATAAAACAGACGCAATTTGCGGCCGTTGCCGGGATTCTCGTGCTGCGGCCAGTAGCGCAGGCCATAGATGGAGCCGGTCGCCACGACCAGAAAGAGCGGCAGCAGGAAAACCGCTGCCAGCGGGTCAAGGCGCAGAGCCAGGGCGCCACCGGGTATTGACCAGGGCAGATCGAGACGCATTTCTGCCGTTGAGATCAAAACGATTGCCACGGCGACCAGGCCGCAAACGCTGCCGGCCAGCGTCAAGATGCAGGCAAGACGCTCACCGCCGCGGCTGTCCCGGTTGCAGAAAAGCCCGGGAACACCGGCAAACGAGGTCAACACGATCCCTGACAAAAGCCAGATCATCTCACCTGCCCCCCATGCCCACCAGCCCAGAGACTCCAGACCATCAGCACTGCGCTGGCGACAAAGATATAAACCAGGTAGATCGGCAGCTGGCCCTGCTGCAACCAGCGCAGCCGCTGACATCGATCAGCGAGAGCCATAAACAGAGGCTGCAAAAAACGCATCAGCACAAGGTCGCTGGATGATTGAGCCAGTTTGCCGGCGATGGGGAAAAACCCGCTGACCTTGCCACCACTCACTTTGGGGCGCATGACCTTTGGCATTAAGTGTTGTGAGACGAACTCCGCATAGCTTTCTCCGGTATAGGCCATGCGCGCCGTTGGCAAAGGATAAGCGCAACCCCAGGTGGCCGCCTGAGCCTGATGGCGAAGACGGCGCAGCCAGACGAACAATCCACCCAGCATCACCAGCACCGCCATAAGCAGCAGAGCCCCCTGGCC
>JBPPMF010000162.1:0-5635 GCA_051305915.1 Thiobacillus sp.
GCGTGGGATTTTTGGTGGCGGAAGGCCGGCTGCTTCAACACCAGATTTCCCGTTCGCCTAATAGCGAATCAGGAGGATGCCGAGGGGGTCATTGGCTCCCCCGGGAACACATCCGGTGATAGAACCACTGCCACTCGTTACAAAGCCCGATGCCAAAGGCGTCGTGGACGCATTGTCCAGTTTGTCGTCGATCCGCAGCGCGATCTTGCACGGCAAGTTCGTGACCCTGACCGCATTTTCATTGCTCGCGGTATGCCAAAGCGACACCTCTCCGCCCCCAAAGGGATGCGGGATACGGTAGTTACTGCCGCTTAATTCCACCTTGCTCAGCATGCGCGCCTTGACCAGATGTTCGAGGGCGCAGGCGCTTTCCGTTACGGTATCGACGATGCCGTTGCCAACTTTGTCTACTGCCACGTACGTACAGCCGGCAGAAACCCCACCATCCGTTGTGATCAGCGTGAGGGCATTGGGCAGGTCGCCAGGATAGTAACCATAGCGACTTTTGAAATCGCGGGAAGCCGCAGCCAGATCCTTGATCTGACCGATCAAGTTGGCCGTTCGGGCGTTTTCCATGACGGCTGAGCCGCCGACCATGACGCCACCCAAAAGCAGGGTGACGACGATCAGCACGATAGCGATTTCAACGAGCGTGAAGCCCTGCTCTTTACGGGGCGACATCATTCCCTGCCAGACAATAGCGCAGAGCTTATGCGCAGGCAGACAGTTTTTAGCATGGTGCACCCAAGCTAATCATGTCAGTCTTGTAAATGTAAACGCAGGTGAGTGTTGCCCCTTCTCCCCCTCGCGTAGAGCAAATCGTATAAGGCCAACCATCATTCGTCGGGATGTAAACATTTCCCCATGGGTCATCTACCATCGTTGGCGGAGACGGTGAACACTCACTCAACAACGAATCCATCCAAGCGCTGCGCAATTGAACCAGTTCATCTTTAACTTGACCGTCTGCCGATTTGAGCGTGCCCTGCATCACCAGCGTGTTGATTGCTTCGTCGCGCGTCAGGGCGATGACCACGTCGTCCACATCGGTACGATCACCCTTGTAGAACGCGTTGGCGGTCAGGGTGCAGCCGGACACCGTGGCAATCGCGTTATGTATCTCTTCACAGCGACTCGGCAGCACATTGCGGCTGCCTTGCCGGCCCCATGCAGCAAATCCATTAGGGCCATGTGAAATCACTACGGCCAGGGCGTTGGACGCGGCGAGCGTCGGCGCGGCCACCGTGCCTTCGAACAGCGAATAGGGAGAGGTTTTTGCTGCGCCAAAACAGTCGGTCAGGCTCCAGTTGATCCCCGTACCCGGGCAGGTGCCGCTACCCGCTGGGATGCTGTACGACATGAAGTTGCCCCAACCATCCAGGGCCACATCCCGCCCCAGGCCGAGCGTTTCATAGGGAACGACGCCGATATTCGTGGTACAGGCCCCGGTGGGAACATCCCCCGTCCGGTTTTCTACGCCAGTCACCCCATCTGTGTCTGGGTCATCCGGGCAGGGCAAGCGTTTGTTGGCCCCAAGGTAAGCCGTCAAGGCATCCTTGATGATGGCCTGGCGCTTTTTGGTTTCGCTGTGGGCGGCCGACACAAGTTGGGCGTTCAGCACACCTAGACCCAGCGACAGCAGCATGGAAATGATGACCACGACGATGGACAACTCGATGAGCGTGAAGCCTCTCGACAAAACCAGGGGCACGCTTCGCGACGGTCGGGTTTTCTGGCAGCGAATCATAGGGATGGGGGGATGGCAGCAGGCAACTTCGAAATCATAAACCGTTAACGGTAAAACAATGCGGTCCTTGATGGGCGTATTGGCTTACGGATTCCGCAAGAGCGGGGCGTCCGTAACCCATGACGTGATGGCCGCTTAAGGATGCGCTAAGCATCCGCGTCTACAGTCGCCTCATTGCACGACACAAGGAGTCCATCATGTTGCACTCAAGCACGCAGGTTCGCCGGGTGTATGACCCGTTGCTGCGATTGCTGCACTGGGCAATTGCGCTCTCCATTCTGGCACTGATTGCCACCAGCCAGTTGGCCGAAGCGTTTGAAGACGGCCCGTATGAAAACACCTTATGGGATCTGCACATCCTCTCCGGCTATGGCATGACGGCGGCCTTGCTGGCGCGTTTGCTGTGGGCCCTGGTGGGGCCGGACAGTGCGCGCTGGCGCGATCTGTGGCATCCCGCGGTGTGGAAAGACAGCCTGAAAAAACTGCGTCTGCCGAGTGCGCATCGCGTTGGCCACGACCCGATCGCCAGCCTGGCCTACCTGTTTGCCTACGGCGTGATGGCCTTGATGGTAGTGACCGGGCTGGGGCTCGCCGCCAGCGAATTTCAGACCGGCCCGCTGGCTGCCTGGCTGGGCAACGCCGGCTGGGTGGAAGACGTGATGGAAGACCCGCACGAATTTGGTTTCATCCTGCTGCTCGGCTTCATCGGTTTGCATATGGCGGCGTTGGTGTTCCACCAGTTGCGCGGCGAACGGGTGGCGCAAAGCATGGTCACCGGCAGGCAATACCTCGACATGGAAAAAGGAGTGCAACATGATTAAACACATCGGTAAAAGCGGCCTGGTGGCGCTGGGCATGATTTCGGCCGTGGCGTGGGGCGCCGACACCCCAACCAGCCTGATGAGCCACTATGCAAAAGCAGCGGGCATCCCGGTGTCGGCCCTTTCCACCACGCGCGGCGAAGCCTTGTATCGCACCGAGCATCCCGGGCGTAATGGCCAGAACATCAGCTGCGCCAGCTGCCATACCGCCAGCCCGAAGCAAGCCGGCCAAACCCGGGTCGGCAAGCGCATCGAACCGCTGGCGCCGGCCGCCAATCCCGAGCGCTTCACCGATGCGGCCAAGGTCGAAAAATGGTTCCGGCGCAACTGCCAGGATGTGCTGCAGCGCGAATGCAGCGCGCAGGAAAAAGGCGATTTCGTCGCCTGGTTGAATCAGGTCAAATAAGGAGCGACACATGAATACGTTATTGCGTGGAATCGGTGTGCTGGTAGTGGTCGGCACGGTCAGTCTGCTGTCGTTTTCACTGCCCTCGGGCGAAGCGCGCGGCGATGGCGGCGACAATGCGCTGCCCAAACTCACCCACAAAAACTGGCAGCAGGAATGCGCGAGTTGCCATCTCGCCTATGGGCCTTCGTTGCTGCCGAAGGCATCCTGGCGGCGCGTGATGGGCGGACTCGAGCAGCACTTCGGCGAGAATGCCAGCCTTGATCCGGCCACACAGGCTGATATCCTGCGCTTTCTGGAAGCCAACGCCGCCGACAGTGGCAACAGCCGGATGGGCAGCAAGGTAATGCAGCGCATGGGCGCAAACGAGGCACCGCTGCGCATCACCGAAACCCGCTGGTTTGTACGCAAGCACGACGAGGTGCCGCGCGCCACGTGGTCACGCAAGGCGATCGGTTCTGCCGCGAACTGTGCGGCATGCCACCGCCAGGCAGAACAGGGCAAGTTCGATGAGCACAATGTCAGGATCCCAAAATGAAGCGACGCCATGCGCATCCTGCTGGTTGAAGATGACCGCCTGCTGGGCGACGGTCTGCAGGCCGGGCTGACGCAGTCGGGCTATGCCGTCGACTGGGTGCGCGACGGCGAAGTGGCGGTGGCCGCCCTGTCGACCGAAAGCTTTGCTGCAATAGTGCTCGATCTGGGGCTGCCGAAGCGCGACGGGCTGTCAGTGCTGCAATGGCTGCGCGGGCGTAAGGATGCGACACCGGTGCTGATCCTGACCGCGCGCGACCAGCTGGAAGACAAGGTGCGCGGACTCGATCTGGGCGCCGACGACTATGTGCTGAAGCCATTCGATCTGGATGAGGTTGCCGCCCGCCTGCGCGCACTGGTTCGCCGTGCACATGGCCGCCCGGAACCGGTGCTGACGCTGGGCGAGATCGAACTCAATCCGGCGGCGCGCACGGTCACGCGCATGGGCGAAGCGGTCGAACTCACCCCGCGTGAATTTGATCTGCTGGAGGTGCTGCTGGAAAACGCCGAACGGGTGCTGACCCGGCGTACGCTGGAAGAACAGCTCTACACCTGGAATAACGCGGTCGACAGCAATGCGCTCGAAGTGCACATCCATCACCTGCGGCGCAAGCTTGGTAGCGAACTGATCCGCACCGTGCGCGGCATCGGCTACATGGCATCGGCAACGCCACCAAACGCATGAGCGCAGTGCCGTCCTATTCGCTGCGCCGCCGGCTGGTCTGGCTGCTGACCAGTGCAGTGGCGGTGATCTGGCTGCTGTCCGCACTGGTGGTGTACCAGCGCGCCCACCACGAAGCGGATGTGCTGCTCGACGCCCAATTGAGCCAGGTCGCCGACACCCTGCTGGCGATTGTGGCCGGCGGTGAGGTCGAGCATTTCGTGGAGGAGCTACACGAACATCGCCATCGCTATCCGGTACCCATCGCATTCGAGGTATGGCGCGACAAGCGCGGCGAAATGCGGCGTCTGATGACTTCGCCCGGCCATTCGGGCTTTGATGCAGGCCTGGCAAGCGGCTTCAGCGAGCTCCCGCATCTGGGTGCGCGCTGGCGCATTTATGCCGTGACGGATGACGATGCGGAATACTGGGTGGTGGTGGGCCAGGCGCACGCTGCCCGCGAAAGCCTGGCACAGGGAATCGGCCTGTCGCTGCTGCTTCCTGCCGCGCTGGCGCTGCCGCTGATGGCGCTGGCCGTATGGTTGGGGGTGGGCCGCTCACTGCGGCCGGTCAATACGGTGGCGCGCCAGGTTGCCGCGCTCGATGCGCAGGCATTGGCTCCGCTCGACGAATCGGCACCGCTGCCGGACGAAATCGCGCCGCTGCGCACCGCGCTCAATGCCTTGATCCGGCGCGTCACCGAAGCCTTTGAAAACGAGCGCCGTTTCACCGCGGATGCCGCACACGAACTGCGCACCCCGCTGGCCGCCCTGAAAGTACAGGCGCAGGTGGCGATGCGCGCGCAAACGACCGACAGCCAGCAACGCGCGTTAACGCAGGTGATTGCCGGCGTCGACCGCATGACGCACCTGGTCGAGCAGTTGTTGACGCTGGCACGCGTCGACCCCGCCCGCCAGACCAGCACGCCGCCCGCACTGGACCCCGCGGACCTCATCGCCGAGGTCTGTGCCGAATCGCTGCCGCAGGCGCAGCAGCATGGGCAAACGCTGACGGTCGACGTCACACCGGGATGCAGGATCGCAGTGACCGCGGCCTGGTTGCGGATTGCGCTGCGCAACCTGGTCGACAACGCCCTGCACTACGCCGGCGACGGTGCACACATCGAAGTCCGCCTCGAACGCAGCGGACCCCAATGCGCCATCACGGTTGCAGACGATGGACCGGGGGTGAAGCTCGACCAGCGCGCCCAGTTGAGTGCGCGCTTTGTACGCGGGGAAGTCGAGGGGGAAGGCTGCGGACTGGGACTCTCCATCGTCGCCCGCATTGCGACGCTATCGCACGCCCGGCTGGAACTGGGTGATGGTTTGCCGCGCCCAGATGGCGGTCACGGATTCGCCGCCACCCTGCATTTCAACTCAGCGGCGGGGCTGTCCTAAGCCCGACCGCACGCGGCCGGATCAGTTCAGCCATTTAACGGCGGGAGCCGCCCCCCATGCCGGAACCGG
>JBPPMF010000256.1:0-4642 GCA_051305915.1 Thiobacillus sp.
AAAGTGAAATCGTCCGTCATTCGGCTCGTCAAACGGGCCTTCCAGGATTCGGGAATCTCGCTGCCGGACGAAGCCCGCGAACTCATCTTCCCTCACGGGGTGCCTGTACGCATGATAGAGAGCGAAGGGACTGCGCAACCAGCCGCCCCAGCCCAGGCGAAGCCGACCGTCGAGCCCGAAACTGTCGCAACCAAGGGGGAGGCGGGCCTGGAAAGCGAAGCCGGGGAAATCAAAGAACAGGCACGCAAATCCTGGACCCCCGGGGAGAATCTCTTAACGCCACCGTCGTCTGCGGATACCAGTTGAAAGCGCTGACATTCCGTTTTGACGGGAAGGACGCCGAGCTGGTTGACTATCAGGATTACCACCCTCTCCCAAGGAAATCAGGAGCAGACATTATTGTCCGCACGACCCCTGATTGGCTCGCCCCTTGCTATTTCGCCCGCCCGATGTAAACTAACTCCAATTAGTTCACCCCAGGATCGTCATGCTTACTGTCAATATTCACGATGCAAAAACCCAACTGTCCAAGCTGGTGGATCAGGCTGCGCGGGGAGAGGCGTTCATCATTGCCAAGGCGGGCAAGCCGATGGTGAAGGTTATCCCGCTGGGCGAGGCCGAGGCAGGAACGGCCAGCCGCCTGGGTTTTATGCCAGGGGAATTTTCTGTGCCGGATGATTTTGATCAGATGGGTAGCAGCGAGATCGAAAGCCAGTTTACGGGACGCAAGGCGTGAATCTTCTACTCGACACCCACTTGTTGCTGTGGGCGGCGAGTGAACCCAGGCGGCTGTCGGCCAAAGCGCGCACCTTGTTGCTCGATCCTGCCCATCAGCTCGTATTCAGTTCCGCCAGTCTGTGGGAAATCACGATCAAGAACGGACTTGAACGTTCGGATTTCAACGTTGACGCACGCCGTCTGTGGCGCATGCTGCTGGTCAGCGGCTACCGCGAATTGTCTGTTACCAGCGAACACACGGTGACCGTGAACGATCTTCCCCTTTTACACAAAGACCCGTTCGACCGAATCCTCGTGGCGCAGGCTCGCGTGGAAGGATTAACGCTATTGACGGCGGACAAGGCCGTGGCGAAATATGGCGAGGCTGTGTTGAAGGTTTAAACTTCAAAAATTGGCAATCCATATTGGGTTGCCTGACATTGCTTGCGAGACGGAATCATCCATATAAGCTGTGGCCCCTGTAGCGCGACGACACAGCCCACCACTTTTCACCGAAACGCACTCCTGCCACGATGACTCAACTGACCGTTTACAGCATTCCCGTATGCCCCTTCTGCCAGCGACTGGAAATTCTGGTTTTGCTGAAGGGTTTGCAAGACCAAATTGATTTCCAGGTCGTCGACATCACACAGCCGCGACCTGACTGGCTGCTGCAGAAGACGCGCGGCACGACCGCCTTGCCGGTTCTGGAAACAGGCGAGGGGCGGATCATCAAGGAAAGCCTGGTCATCCTGCAGTATCTGGAAGATCGTTTTCCCGAACCCGCGGTGGCCCAGCGCGACCCCTACCGCCGTGCGGTTGAAAACATGCTGGCGAGAATGGAAGGGGAATTCACGCCGCTGGGCTACCAATACGTGATGAACCAGGATCCCGCGCGCCGCGACGCCTTCAGGGACAGCTTGCTGAAGCAGTTCGCCCTGTTGAACGATTTCCTGGTGGAACACGCTCCGTCCGGGCCGTTTCTGTTCGACAGCTTCGGCTGGGCGGAAACCGTGTTCACGCCGATGTTCATGCGCTTCTGGTTCCTGGAATATTACGAAGGTTTCGAGTTGCCCACGGCGCCTCGGTACGCCCGGGTCCACGAATGGCGGGATGCCTGCATCACGCATCCCGCAGCGCAGCAGGTCACGAAGGAACAGATCGTGAAGTTCTACTATGACTACGCACAGGGAGCCGGCAACGGTGCGCTGCTGCCCGGTCGCCGCACGTCTTCGTTTGCCTTCGAGCCGGACTGGCGGTCGCGGCCGTGGCCGCCGCAGAAAAAATACGGGGCGATTGCAACCGACGAAGCGCTCGGTCTGTAACCAATCGCCATCGCGGACACCCGCTGGTTCGCCGTTTCTTCTCGCTGGTCTCAATTCACGTCCACACCCCGGGCTGCGGTGAAAAACTGTCCAGCACCCGCAGGTAACTTGCGCGTGCCACGACGGACGGATCGGGCAGGTTCTGCTGGCTCATGCTGCCTTTCAACTGGGCGATTGATACATATTCCTTTTCCTCCATCCAGTTCTGCATGCCCGCCAGGATTTCGGTCAGCTTGTCCGGCCCATGCAGCAGCAGGCAGGACGCCAGATGCACGACATCGGCACCAGCCAATAGCAACTTCAACGCCTCGCTCTCGCTGTGAACGCCGCCAGTAGCGGCAAGCGTCATACGGGTGCGGCCGTGCAGGATGGCGATCCAGCGGATACGCAGCAGCGCCTCTTCGGCTGTCGACAGGTGCAACTGATCGGTCACGCGCAGTTCGTCGAGGTCGATGTCCGGCTGGTAGAAGCGGTTGAACAGGGCGACGCCCTGCGCACCGGCGGTTTCAAGCTGCTGCACGAAATGCGGCAGCGAGGAAAAGAAAGGCGACAGCTTCATCGCGATGGGCAGGCTGACCACTTGGCGCAACTCGGTGAGCAATTCGATATAGCGGGTTTCCACCGACTCGCCGGCAATGCCGGCATCGGCGGCAACGTGATAGACGTTGAGTTCAAGCGCATCGGCGCCGGCCCGTTCGAGTTCGCGCCCCAGCTCCACCCAACCTGATGGCGACACGCCGTTGAGGCTTGCCACCACCGGGATTTCGAGACGTCGCTTGAGCTGGTTCAGATGCGCCAGATAGCGTTCGAGTCCGCCCTGAAATTCGCCATGATCGGGCAGAAATCCAGCCGCCTCGCTGTGCCCCAGATCGGCATTCAGCAGGAAGCGGTCGAGCATTGCATCTTCCGTCCGCAATTCCTCCTCGAACAGCGAATACATGACCAGCGCGCTGGCGCCGGCATCCTCCAGCCGCAGCGCGATGTCGATGTCTTTCGACAGCGGCGAGGCCGAGGGCACCAGCGGATTCTTCAGCTTGAGTCCGAGATAGTCGGTGGAAAGGTCAATCATGTCAGGCTTCCTTTTTGGGTTCGTCTGCATGGCCCTGCACCCGCGAGGGGTACGCCGCCAGACCCTCGCCCTCAGGGCGGTCTTGGCGCAGCGCCATGTCCTGATAGCTCTTGAAGCGCCGCTCGGCTTCCTGCTGCGCCTGTTCCAGGAAATGCTGCGCGGCCTCGGGATGGCTGCGTGAGAGCATGGCGAAACGGGTTTCGGACTCCATGAAAGTCTTGATCGGCTGGCTGGGCGAGGCGGAATCGAGCTTGAAGGGATTGCCGCCGGCCTCCGCCAACCGCGGGTCGAAACGGAACAGCGGCCAGTGCCCGCTCTTCACCGCGAGTTCCTGCTGGCGCTGGTTGTAGAGCATGTCGTAGCCGTGGGCGATGCAGGGACTGTAGGCGACGATCAGCGCGGGGCCGTCGTAGGCCTCGGCTTCGTGGAACACGCGCAGGGTCTGCACGTCCTTGGCGCCGTAGGCGGCGGTGGCGACATAAACGTGGCCGTAGTCGCTCGCCAGCTTGGCGAGATCCTTCTTTACGGTCGCCTTGCCGCCGGCAGAAAACTTGGCGACGGCGCCGAGGGGCGTGGCCTTGGAGGTCTGGCCGCCGGTGTTGGAATAGACCTCGGTGTCGAGCACCAGGATGTTAACGTCGTAGGGCAGCGCCAGCACATGGTCGAGGCCGCCGTAGCCGATGTCGTAGGCCCAGCCGTCGCCGCCGATGATCCACACCGAGCGACGGATCAGCCATTCGGCGACGCTGGTGAGTTCTTTGGTGCGCGGATGCTTCGACGTCGCCAGTTTTTCGAGCAGCAAGGCAACGCGGCCGCGCTGTTCCACGATGCCGGCCTCCTCGCGCTGATTGGCGCCGGCCAGCGCTTCGGCCAGATCGCCGCCGATGTCCGTGGCCATTTCCTGCACCAGCTGTTTCGCGTAGGCCATCAGCTGGTCGGCGGCGAGCCGCATGCCGAGGCCGAATTCGGCATTGTCCTCAAACAGCGAGTTGCTCCACGCCGGGCCACGTCCGGCGCCGTTCACCGTGTAGGGCGTGGAGGGCAGGTTGCCGCCGTAGATCGACGAGCAACCGGTGGCGTTGGCGATCAGCATGCGGTCGCCGAACAGTTGCGTCGCCAGGCGGATGTAGGGCGTCTCGCCGCAACCGGCACAGGCACCGGAAAACTCGAATAGCGGATCGAGCAGCATCGAGCCCGGGATGGTGCCGTGCTTAACCAGGCTGCGGTCGAACTCGGGCAGCTTAAGGAAGAAGGCAAAGTTGTCGCGCTCCAGATCGCGCAAGGGGCCAACCGGCGCCATGTTCACCGCGCGCCGGCTAACGTTGGATTTGTCATGGATCGGGCAGGCCTCGACGCAGTCGCCGCAACCGGTGCAGTCTTCCGGCGCGACCTGGTAGCTAAGGTGGGTACCGGCGGGAAAATCCTTGCTCTTCGCCGGCACGTGCTTGAAGGTGGGGGGGGCATTGGCCGCGGCTTCGGCGCTGAAGGCGCGTGCGCGAATCGCGCTATGCGGACAGACGAACACGCACTT
>JBPPMF010000359.1:0-3817 GCA_051305915.1 Thiobacillus sp.
GGTTGGGGTCGATGCGCTCCTTGGTTTTGGCTGCAACGGCCTTGGCGATGGAGATGGCTTCCATAAAGCCCACGAGTGAAATCACCAGCGCGGCGGATAGGAGCGAACCCAGCGCATCAAGGCTGAAACTGGGCATCTGGATGCTAGGCAGACCTTCTGGAATACCGCCCACCACTTCGCCGCCGCCCACCAGCTTGAAGCCATCGGCACCGAGCTTGTTCAGACGGTAGCGTGTTTCATCCAGCGTCACGCCTTGCGGTATGTCGTCGCGCGGATAAATCGCCAGCGTTGTGCCATCCGCATCGACGCTACGCACTACCCGCAGTTGCCGTAATGCCTTTTTTTCCTTGGCGAACGCAGCCTCTGCTTCCCTCAGGTTGATCCGCAACAGGGACAGTGCGGCATCGGCGCGAACGGCGCCGATGCTGGCTTCGCCATCCGTTTTCTGGATGGCTTTTAATTCAGCCGATTGGGCAGCGACCTGGTCATTCAGTTCGTCTACCCGCTGGGCTGCGACCATGCCCTGCTGCACCATGACCATCAGTTCTGGATTGGCGATCTGTTCCAGTTTGCCGTCGGCGTTGCGTTCGAAGCCGATTGACCATGACAACAGCGTCGTCACCACGACTGCAATCAGCACCCCCGGCAGTTTGGGGGAAAATTTCTTGATGCCCCACATGATGGCGATCGCCAGCGCACCCATCGCCAGGGTCGGCAGATGCGTGTCGCCGATCAGTTTGACCACGCCGACGATGTCGTTGACGAAATGCTCGCTGCGCCCCATCGGCACGCCGAACAGCTTGGACACCTGCGACAGCGCGATGATGATGGCCGCGGCGTTAGTGAAGCCGACAATGACCGGGTGCGACAGGAAGTTGACGATCACGCCCAGCTTGAACACACCGAGCAGCAGTTGAATGATGCCCACGAGCAAAGCCAGCATGATGGCCAGGGCAATGAACTGGTCGGAGCCGGGCGCTGCCAGGACAGCCAGCGACGACGCTGTCAGCAACGACACCACCGCAACCGGCCCGGTACCGAGCTGATTCGAACTGCCCCACAGGGCCGCCACGGCCACCGGGAGAAAGGCGGCATACAGTCCGTAATACGCCGGCAGCCCGGCCAGTTGCGCGTAGGCCATGGATTGCGGAATCAGCACCAGGGCGACCGTAAGGCCCGCCATGAAGTCGGCCTTGAGCGCATCGCTCTTCATGGGGAACCAGCGCAGGAAGGGCAGGAATTTGGTCAGGTAGGCGGGCATGGCAGTCTTCTGAGTCAGTTAAATTCGATACGGATCAAACGTGTTTTTTGTCTTGTGCAGCAGCGGTCACCAACGGGCAGGCCAGTCGCTTCCATGGGTCGCTGCTGCGATCCATGGCTAGCGCTTCCCAGCCCTCGCGGGAGTCAATCACCACTGCCGCAATGTTTTCGTGGGCGTTGGCATAATCCACCAGATCGCGGCGGCGTAGGCTGGGCTTGAAGACCAGGCTGAATGGCGAACCCGCCGCGCGCAGCGAAGCCAGGAAATCTTCCATCTCGGCGGGCGGCGTATCGCTGGCCCCGATGACCTGGATTTCCAGATCCGCCTCGAGACGGCTGCACAGCGAAAGCGCAGAGGTTAGCAGACGCGGATCGACATGGCCTTCGCGTACGGCGAGTAAAACGGTGCGTTGCTTGCCGGGGTGGGTCATTCCAGGGCATTTCCTATCGGGACGCCACCATAACGCAGCAACCGTGCCAGCAGGGGTGTTGTTGGGTAAGCCTATGAATAATATATAAAATAATTTAGCGGCAGAATCTTCGTCTTCTTCTGGGTGTTGCACAACGCAACCATTTGCAGGATTGCTCGGCAACTATTCTTCCTGATCGGGAGCAGCGCTTTGTTAAATATGGGTTAAACGACGCACAGCCGTGTTGTTGCAAAAAATTAGTTGGAATTGCATCATGCAACGATTGTTGGGGTGGCGCGATACGCACAAGTACCGGAGAACGCATGATGAGCGGCAAGCTTTTGATCGTGGACGACGACAAGGTCGCCATGAAAGCCCTTGAGCAGGCAATGAAAAGGGAAGGCCATGCGGTCACCGCCACTCAAAGCGGCAGCAATGCCCAGGCCCTGCTGGACAAGCAGCCTTTCGATGTGGTGCTCACCGAGCTGCACCTGGAGAAGGCAGATGGTATGCAACTCCTCAAACGTTGCCGTGAAAACCACCCCGGCATCGAAGTCATTCTGATCACCGGCCAGGCGACACTTGAATCGGCTGTCGAGGCAATGAAGCGTGGTGCCTTTCACTACCTTGCCAAACCTTATCAGTTGGACGAAGTGCGCAAGGTGGTGGCCCAAGCGCTGGAGAAAACCCGCCTCAAGCGTGAAAACCGCAGCCTGCGCGAACAGGTGGCAAGCTACCAGGGCAAAGTGCGCATCCTCACCCAGGACAGCCACATGCAGCACCTGCTCGACATGGCACGGCAGGTTGCCCCTACCGACTGCAACATCCTCATCACCGGCGAATCCGGCACCGGCAAGGAACTGTTCGCGCGCTTCCTGAATCACCAAAGCCGGCGCGAATCCGGCCCCTTCGTCGCGGTGAACTGCGGCGCCTTCAACGAGGAGCTGCTGGCCAACGAACTGTTTGGCCACAGCAAAGGCGCCTTCACCGGCGCCCACGCCGACAGGAAAGGCCTGCTCGAAGCGGCCAGCGGCGGCACGCTGTTTCTCGATGAGATCACCGAAATGTCCCCCGCCATGCAGGTCAAGCTGCTGCGCGTGATCCAGGAAAAGGAAGTGCTGCCGCTGGGCGCCACCACACCGGTGAAAATCGACGTGCGCTTCATCGCCGCTACCAACCGCAACGTGCAGGAAATGGTGAAGCAGGGCGGCTTCCGTCAGGATCTGTACTTCCGCCTCAACGTCGTCAACCTGCATATTCCGGCCTTGAGCGCGCGCAAGGAAGACGTGCCGCTGCTGGCACACCACTTCCTGCTCAAGCACGCCGCGCTGATGGGCAAGGACGTCATCGAACTGGCGCCCGACACTCTCGACCTGCTGCGCGCCTATGACTTTCCCGGCAACGTGCGCGAACTCGAAAACATCATCGAGCGTGGCGTCGCGCTGACCAACGGCCACAGCATCGAGTCCGCCCAACTGCCCGACGACCTGCGCGAACTCTCCATCCGCACCTTCCGCAAAAAAGCCGGGCGCATTCCCACCCTGGAAGAGCAGGAACAGGACTACATCACCTGGGTGCTGCAGGAAGCCGGCGGCAACCAGACCCTGGCCGCGCAGATTCTCAGTATCGATCGGGTGTCACTGTGGCGTAAGTTGAAGCGGTACGAGGTGGAGAAGGCGTAAATCAGTTTGAGGTAGTCAGGAATCGGCTAGGAGCGGACGTTCAGGCTCGGTAGGGCGACCGTCTCAAGATCGGCCGAAACCGCCATTGATGGCTTGATGCTTAAATGCCCGTTCCATTTTTCATTGCTGCCATTCGAACTGATCTGAAAGGAAATTTGTGCCGATGAATCAGAGTGGCCGTTTATTACCCCTTGCCGTATTTCCGTACGCGTGCCGACGCTCAGGTTCGCTGCGTGCGCTGATCCGGTAATCCCGTTGAATGAAGGCTCAGGCGTGCCCCGCCGCATGCGGAAAGAAAAACCCGGCCAGGCGCACCATGGCGCCGTTGCGGTCGAGCATCACCAGCTCCGGTCCGTCCTCGGGCATGCGGGCGGGCAGCATGCGCCGCGTCCGACCGTCGCACACAATCTTGTCGGGGCACCAGCGGTGGATCAGTCCGGACAGCGCGGTGCGCGGCTCGCCCCA
>JBPPMF010000392.1:0-8507 GCA_051305915.1 Thiobacillus sp.
AGGAACCAGGGCCAGAATTCTCGATACCAGGGCTTGCTTGCAGGGACGCTGAGTGTGTTCATGGGCGGGGTTACCGGTTGAAAAACTTGGTGGCGACGTCTTCCTTGATGCGCGGATCGTCGATGGCCTGAATGATGAACCGCACTTCGATCGAGCGACCTTTCAGTTCGACCGGGTCGGCAATCAGGCTCACCGGAATGTCGATCGTCTGCAGGGGCGTGGCTGCAATTTCACCGCCGGGGACCACGACCTGCAGGCCCTCGATCCCCTGTGCCTGGATGCTGTAGCGATGCGGCTGGTTGTCCTTGTTGATGAGTTGCAGCCGGTAGACGTTTTCGATCATGCCTTCATCTGTTTCTTTCGACAGCGCTACGCGGTCGCGCACCACGTCGACGCGCAACGGTACCCGGGTGGCAAGGCTGTAAACGAAGGCGCCGGCGATCAGGGTCAGCAACACAGTGTAGATCAAGGTGCGCGGACGCAGGATGTGTTTGATGATGCCGCTGTCCGGGTATTGGCCCTTCACCACGTTTTCGGTGGTGTAGCGAATCAGCCCGCGGGGATAGCCCATCTTGTCCATGATCTGGTCGCAACCGTCGATGCAGGCGGCGCAACCGATGCATTCGTATTGCAGGCCCTTGCGGATGTCGATGCCGGTGGGGCAGACCTGTACGCAGACGTTGCAGTCGACGCAGGTGCCGAGGCCGGCTGCCTTGTAATCGGTTTTCTTGCTGCGCGGCCCGCGCGGTTCGCCGATCGAACTGTCGTAGGTGACGGTCAGCGTGTCGGAGTCGAACATCACGCTCTGGAAACGCGCATAGGGGCACATGTATTTGCACACCTGTTCGCGCATGAAGCCGGCATTGCCCCAGGTGGCAAAGCCGTAGAACAGAATCCAGAACATCTCCCACGGGCCGAGGCTGAGGCTGACGGTTTCGGCCACCAGTATCTGGATCGGGGTGAAATAGCCGACAAAGGTAAAGCCAGTCCACAGCGCAATCGCAAGCCAAACGGCGTGCTTGAGTCCGCGCTTTTTCAATTTGTTGGCATTCCACGGCGATTTATCGAGCTTCTTGCGGGCGAGGTGGTCGCCTTCCAGCCAGTTTTCCACCCACATGAAGATTTCGGTGTACACGGTTTGCGGGCAGGCATAGCCGCACCACAAGCGTCCGGCCACGGCCGTAAACAGGAACAAGGCCAGTGCCGACAGGATCAGGATGGCGGTGAGATAGACGAAATCCTGCGGCCAGAACACCAGGCCGAAGATGTAGAACTTGCGCGCGGCCAGATCGAACAGCACTGCCTGGCGGTTGTCCCACTGCAGCCAGGGCAGGCCGTAATACAGCGCCTGCGTCAGCAGCACCAGCGCGATGCGCCAGTTGGCGAACACCCCATGCACCGCGCGCGGCTGGATCTTTTGCTGGATCGCGTAGAGTTGCTGTTCAATCGGAGCGTCGTCAGAGGCGGGCTGCTTGTTGTCTGTCACTGGTTAATCCGTGGAAAGGTCAGAGCCGCTTGAACGCACTGCCTGAAGGGCTTGTGCAATACGCTCAAGCGGCTCGCCGGGTGATGTCCGGCGAGCGCTGTTTACTTACTGCTTTTGCGACAGGCTATAGACGTAAGCCGACAGCAGATGCAGTTTGGCCTCCTTGTTTGAAGTCGTGCCCATCGTTTGGTCCATGCCTGGCATCACGCCCGCACGGCCCTTGACAATGCTTTCGGTGATGGCCGCTTCTGAACCGCCATACAGCCACACCTTGTCGGTGAGGTTGGGCGCGCCCAGGGCCTGCATCCCAGTGCCGTCCGGCATATGGCAGGCGGCGCAGTTTTCCTCGAACTTCGGCTGGCCGGCGGCGGCCAGTGCGGCATCGTGGTTGCGGCCTGACAAGGACAGCACGTAGTGGGCGACTTCCTTGGTGCCGTCTTCGCCAAGTGCTTCGCCCATCGCCGGCATGATGCCGTTACGCCCGGCCGCGATGCTTTCCTTGATGGTGTCGGGGTCGCTGCCATAGAGCCAGTCACCGTCGGTCAGGTTGGGAAAGCCCGCGGCGCCTGCCGCATCCGAACCGTGACATTGCGAGCAATAGGTCAGGAACAGGTTCTTGCCGATGGCGTGCGCATCCGGATCGGCGGCCACCGTGGCGATGTCCTGCTGCATGAACCCGGCGTAGATCGGCTGGAACTTGGCTTCGGCGGCTTTCACCTCGGCCTCGTATTCCCCAGTCGAGGTCCAGCCCAGCACGCCGGCGTAATTGCCCAGCCCCGGCCACAACACCAGATACACCAGTGCAAACACCAGCGTCCCGTAGAACAGGCCCAGCCACCAGCGCGGCAGCGGGTTGTTCAGGTCCTGCAGATCGCCATCCCAGGTATGTTCCATGAGCTCCGGTTTTTCGCCGGGCGCAAGTTTGCGGGTGGTCTGCGATTTGAGAAATACCCAGGTGCCGATGATGCTCACCAGAGTCAGAACGCTGATATAGATCGGCCAGAAGCCGCTTGTGAAATCACTCATTGCTTGTCTCCTTGTTTGGCGGGCGTGTCGTCATCGTCGAAGGGCAACTTGCCAGCATCTTCAAAACGCTGTTTGTTGCTCTTGCTGTAAGCCCACCAGACGATGCCGATGAACACGATGACGAAAACGATCGTGACGATGCCACTGATAAGTCCGCTATCCATGCTGGCTTCAGTTCCTGGGGGCGTGCGTGCCCAAAACCTGCAGATAGGCGATTACTGCGTCCATCTCGGTCTTGTCTGCCAGTTCTGCGGGGGCGTTGGTGATGTCATCCTCGCTGTAGCCGTGACCGACCAGGTTCAGCATGCGCATCTTTTTCTGGATGGCTGCATCCTTCAGCGGCCGGTCAAGCCACGGGTAGGCCGGCATGTTCGACTCCGGCACCACGTCGCGCGGGTTCATCATGTGGGCGTAATGCCAGGTGTCGGAATAACGCCCGCCGACGCGATGCAGATCGGGCCCGGTACGTTTCGAGCCCCACAGGAACGGACGGTCGTATACGAACTCACCCGCCACTGAATAGTGGCCATAGCGCTCGGTCTCGGCGCGGAACGGACGCACCATCTGCGAATGGCAGCCGACGCAGCCTTCGCGGATGTAAATGTCGCGTCCCGACAGCTGCAGCGCCGTGTACGGCTTCAAGCCCGCCACCGCGGTGGTGGTGGAGGTCTGGAAGAACAACGGCACGATCTGCACCAGGCCGCCGACGCTGACGATGAGAATGGTCAGCGCGATCAGCAGGCCGAGGTTTTTTTCGATTTTTTCATGCGAAATCATGTTCGGTCTCCTTAGGCGTGAACGGCTTGCGGGATGGGGGCGTCATCCACCACGCGGCCAAGCCGCACGGTTTTCCAGACGTTGTAAGCCATCAGCAGCATGCCGGCGAAGAACAGCGTGCCGCCCAGCAGACGGATGCCGTAGAACGGATACATGGTGTTGAGCACCTGGGCGAAGCTGTAGGTCAGCGTGCCGTCGGCATTCGCCGCGCGCCACATCAGGCCCTGCGCCACCCCGGCAATCCACAGCGCGGCGATATACAGCACGACGCCGATGGTCGACCACCAGAAATGCCATTCAATCAGCTTGGTGCTGTACATCGAATCACGGCCGAACAGGCGCGGGATCAGGTAGTACATCGAGCCGATGGTGATCATCGCCACCCAGCCCAGCGCGCCGGAGTGCACGTGGCCGATGGTCCATTCGGTGTAGTGCGACAGCGCATTCACCGTCTTGATCGACATCATCGGGCCTTCGAAGGTCGACATGCCGTAGAACGACAGCGCGGTCACCATGAACTTGAGGATCGGATCGGTGCGCAGCTTATGCCAGGCGCCGGACAGGGTCATGATGCCGTTCATCATGCCGCCCCAGGAAGGTGCCAGCAGCATCAGCGAGAACACCATGCCGAGCGACTGCGCCCAGTCTGGCAGCGCGGTGTACTGCAGGTGGTGCGGACCCGCCCACATGTAGATGAAGTTGAGCGACCAGAAGTGGACGACCGACAGGCGATACGAGTAGATCGGGCGGCCAGCCTGCTTCGGAATGAAGTAATACATCATGCCGAGGAAGGCGGTGGTGAGGAAGAAGCCCACTGCGTTATGGCCGTACCACCACTGGATCATCGCATCCTGCACCCCGGCGTAGGCGGAGTAGGACTTGGTCATCGTCACCGGCAGTTCGGCGCTGTTGACGATATGCAGGATCGCGATCACCAGGATATAGGCGCCGAAGAACCAGTTGGACACATAAATGTGCTTGGTCTTGCGCTTGATGATGGTGCCGAAGAAGACCAGCGCGTAAGCCACCCACACCACCGTGATCAGGATGTCGATCGGCCATTCCAGCTCGGCGTATTCCTTGGAGGTGGTGAAGCCCAGCGGCAGCGTCACTGCAGCCAGAACAATTACCGCCGTCCAGCCCCAGAATGTAAACGCCGCCAGTTTTTCACCCCACAGACGTGCCTGGCAGGTGCGCTGCACAATGTAGTAGGAAACCGCAAACATCGCCGAGCCGCCAAACGCGAAAATTACCGCGTTGGTGTGCAGCGGACGCAGACGGCCATACGACAGCCATTCAATGCCAAAAGTCAGATCCGGCCAGATCAACTGCGCAGCCAGGATGACCCCGACCAGCATCCCCACGATCCCCCAGACCACCGTCATGATGGCGAACTGGCGGACGACCTTATAGTTGTAGGTTGTCGCTTCCATACACGTCTCCCGTGATTGATAACTAAATTGGTACATGCGAATATATTGATGCGTTTCGCATATGCGGATAAGCATATCTACTTATGAAAGAGTGTGTCAAGTTGACGCACCCCATGTGGAAGCGCCTTCGGAGAAAGTGTTGTTTAGCTGCGAAAACAAACGCCACCTCCAAATCCGAATCGCCGCACCTGTTTATTGTGTCAGAAATTGATTGCGCATAGCTTAGTTCAGACGCAATTGAGATGCATCACATTTCAAAACCCATCAGCACCCGCCAGCTGAATCAAGTTAATCCAAGATCCTGCGCCAGCCCGGCATGGGCAATCATTCCGGCATGTACGTGCAGGCCTTCTTTCAACCCGGCATCGGCATCCAGCGCGGCGAGGCTGTTCGCAGCCAGCGCCTGCACGTAGGGCAGGGTGGCGTGGGTGAGCGCCTCGGTTGAGGTGCGGGCGACGGCGCCGGGCATGTTGGTGACGCAATAATGGACGATGCCTTCGGCGACGAAAAACGGATTGCTGTGGGTGGTCGGGCGCGAGGTCTCGGCGATGCCGCCCTGGTCGATTGCTACATCCACCAGCACCGAGCCCAGCGGCATCCGGCGCAGGGATTCGCGGCTGATCAGGCGCGGCGCATGGCGGCCGGGAATCTGCGCGGCGCCGATGACGATGTCGGCCTGTGTCAGTCTGTTGGCGATCGCATCCGGTGAGGAAAACCGCGTTTCCACCTGCGCACCGAACAGCGCTTCGGCCTGCGCGAGTTTGTCGGCCTGGCGATCGATCAGGGTGACCCGTGCGCCCAGTCCAACGGCGATCCGGGTAGCGCTCATGCCAACCACCCCCGCGCCGATGACGAGCACATGCGCGGGCGCCACGCCAGGCATGCCACTGATCAGCTTGCCACTGCCGCCGTGCGACTTGTGCAGTCCCAGCGCACCCATCTGCGGCGCCAGCCGCCCGGCAATGTCGGACATCGGCTGCAGCAGCGGCAGGCCGCCGGCAGGTCGGGTCACTGTTTCGTAGGCAATCGCCGTCACCCCGTGCGCCATCAACTCGCGCGCCAGTTCCGGCGCCGCGGCCAGGTGCAAGTAGCAAAACAGCAGTTGTCCGTTGCGCAGATGGGCTAGTTCGGCCGGTTGCGGTTCCTTCACCTTGACGACCAGATCGGCCGCCCAGGCTTCGGCTGGCATGGTCACGATAAGTGCGCCAGCGGCGCGATAGGCGTCATCGGAAAATCCGGCCTCGGTCCCGGCGCTTGTCTCGACGCTGACCCGATGGCCTGCTTCCGATAGCAAGCGGGCGCCTTCAGGCGTCAGCGCCACGCGGTATTCGTGGTTCTTGATTTCCTTGGGAATGCCGATGTGCATGACGCGCCTCGTGTGCGGTGGAGAGCCTGCAGCATAACCAAAGCGGTCAGTTGCTTGAAGGGCTTGGTCTCAGCTGAGCCGCTGCACGCATTCGCGCACCAGTTCCGGTCCGCGATAGATCAGGCCGGAATACAACTGCACCAACGACGCACCAGCGGCGAATTTTTCCTGCGCGTCGGCGCCCGAGAGGATGCCGCCGACGCCGATGATCGGCACTTCGTTCTTCAGATGATGCGCCAGCGATTGCACCACGTGGGTGGAGGCGGCGCGTACCGGCGCACCGGACAGCCCGCCGGTTTCCCCTGCATTCGGCAGGCCGACGACGGCATCGCGGGCGATGGTGGTGTTGGTGGCGATCACGGCGTCGATGCGGTGCATCATCAGCAGCGCGGCAATCGCGGCGATCTGCGCATCGTCGAGGTCGGGCGCGATTTTCAGAGCGACCGGCACATATTTGCCGTGTTGCTGCGCGAGTTCGGACTGGCGCAGCTTGATTGCGGAGAGCAGCGCGTCGAGCGCTTCGTCCTTCTGTAGTTCGCGCAGGTTCTGCGTGTTGGGCGAGGAAATGTTGACCGTCACGTAACGGGCGTGTGCGTAAACTTTGTCGAGGCAGGCCAGGTAATCGTCGACCGCCTGTTCGTTCGGCGTGTCCTTGTTCTTGCCGATGTTGATGCCGAGCACGCCCTTGAATCCGCTCGCCTTGACGTTCCTCACCAGGTTGTCGACGCCGAGGTTATTGAAGCCCATGCGGTTGATGATGGCCTCCGCTTTGGGCAGGCGGAACAAGCGCGGCTTCGGGTTGCCGGGCTGCGGGCGCGGCGTCACCGTGCCGATCTCGATGAAGCCGAAGCCCAGCGCGGCCAGCGCGTTGATGTGCGCGCCGTCCTTGTCGAGCCCGGCCGCCAGGCCGACCGCGTTGGGAAAGTCGATGCCCATCACGTGCACGGGGGTTCCCGTTGCGCGCGAAAGCAGGTTCAGCAGGCCAAGCCGATGCGCGACGTCGATGCCGGCGAGGGTGAGACCATGCGCATCTTCGGGGTCGAGCGAGAACAGGGCGGGGCGGAGCAGCGGATAGAGCATGGTTCAGGCAGCCGACTGGGGTGGAATGGGATGACGTGTGGCGGCTTCGACCGAGCCCGCTTCCGGATCGTCGAACACGGCCTGGTCGAGCGCGTTTTCACTCTTGGCGACAATGCAACTCACCGCGCAGTCGCCGGTAACGTTGGTCACGGTGCGCATCATGTCGAGCAGGCGGTCGACGCCGATGATGAGTGCGATGCCCTCGACCGGCAGACCGACCTGGCCCAGCACCATGGTCAGCGTCACCAGGCCGACCGATGGAATCGCGGCGGTGCCGACCGAGGCCAGGGTGGCGGTGAGCACCACCAGCAGATAGTCGGTGAGCGAGAGGTCGATGCCGTAGACGTTGGCGATGAATACAGTGGCCACGCCCTGCATCATCGCGGTGCCGTCCATGTTGATGGTGGCACCGAGCGGCACGCTGAACGAGGCGACGCTGTTGTTCACCCCCATCTTCTTTTCCACCGTGTGCAGGGTGACCGGGATGGTGGCGCCGGAACTGGCGGTGGAAAACGCGAATGCTGCCGGGTCACGCATCTTCTTCAGGAACATGAGCGGGTTGAGCGAGGCCAGCAGGCGCAGCAGCAGCGGATAGGTGCCGAACATCTGGATCGCCAGCGCGGCGGTCAGGGTGAGGAAATAGGCCGCCAGCGGCAGCAGCAGATCCAGCCCCTGGGTGGCGAAGGTGCGGGTGATCAGCGCGAACACGCCATAGGGCGCCAGCCGCATGATCCATTCGACCATGTGCATGATGACCGCGTTGAGGTCGGTAAACAGGTTGAGCACATGCTTGCCGCGTGCGCCCGACATCGTCACCGCGATGCCGAGCAGCAGCGCGAACACGATGACCTGCAGCATGTTGCCCTCGGCCATCGCCGCCACCGGGTTGGTCGGCACCATATCGATCAGCACCTGGGTCAGCGGCGGCGCTTCCTTGCCGGAAAAACTGGCCGTCGTTTCGCCGGCATCGAATCCCTGCCCGGGGCCGACGACGCCGGCCAGCGTGAGCGCAATCGTCACCGCGATCGCAGTCGTCGCCAGATACAGTGCCAGTGCCTTGGCGCCGATACGCCCCAAAGCCTTCAGGTCCGACAGCGCTGTCACCCCGACCACCAGCGACACCAGCACCAGCGGCACCACCATCATCTTCAGCGCTGCCACGAACACCGACCCAACGACGTGCAGTAGTCCATCCACCACGAAGTTCTGCATCCAGGGTGCCGCGCCCAGCTGGTTGATGGCAACCCCCAGCACGATTCCGGACAGCATTGCAATCACGATCTGGCGGGTCAGGCGGTGGGTTTCTTGCGCGGCCATAGGGGGCGGGGTGGTCGTCAGG
>JBPPMF010000393.1:0-3572 GCA_051305915.1 Thiobacillus sp.
CTCGACATTGCCGAGCTGGAATCTTTCCTGCTGAATGGGAGTCGGGGCCGGCGGTTGGCCCTCCTGTGCAGTCGTCAGGTGGATCGTGATAATTTGCTGGCGATCGAAATCGGGATAGCCAGCCTGACGGAAGCTCTCCTGGATGCTGGGCAGGAAATCGGCCAGCTTCAGAATCGGGTTGAACCGCACCTGGGCCAAGGTCAGGTACACGGGCGGATTTTTGAGCGGGGTTCCCATCGTATCGATTACCTCCAAGTAACCGACTAAAGTTTACAATTCGGTTGACACTTTTGCAAATTTTCTTTTCAGGCATCCGCTAAGTCGCGATTGCTGTAATCCTGAGTGGTGATGGTTTGCAAAATAGAACTGAGCCATCCCTATCACTGGATGGCATAGATAGCTGTCGTTCAAGCCAAGTCGGCCGTCAGCAATGGCAACCTGCACAACACCGACCATTCGATTGAGTCAACGCCACCGTCAGCAATGGCCGAAAAGGAGCCAACTCCCCGTCAACATGAACTCCTTATTGGCCGACTGCAGCCATGGCGATCATGGCCCAGCCTTGGTGTTTATATCGCTTATTCAACCGTGACGCTCTTCGCCAGATTGCGCGGCTTGTCGACGTCCGTCCCTTTTTGCAGGGCGGCGTGATACGACAGCATCTGCAAAGTGACGGTATGCAGGATCGGCGACAGCACGCCATTGCTGCCGCCAGGCAGCTTGATCACATGCACGAAGGCGGATTCCTCGATGTGCACGTCGCCGTCGGCAAACACATACAGCTCGCCGCCACGCGCACGCACTTCCTGCAGGTTCGATTTCAGCTTTTCGATCAATTGGTCGTTGGGCGCGATGGTGATGACCGGCATGTCCTCGTCGACCAGCGCCAGCGGGCCGTGCTTCAGTTCGCCCGCCGGATAGGCTTCGGCATGAATGTAGGAAATTTCTTTAAGCTTCAACGCGCCTTCGAGCGCGATCGGGTAGTGCACGCCGCGCCCGAGAAACAGCGCGTGGTGCTTGTTGGCGAAGCGCTGCGACCAGGCCTCGACCTGCGGCTCCAGTGCCAGCACCTGTTGCGTCCTGTGGGGCAGACCGCGTAGCTCGGCCAGATAGGCGGTTTCCTGTGCCGGCGTCAGCCGCCCGCGCAATTTGGCCAGCACCAGCGTCAGCAGGAACAGGCCCGCCAGTTGGGTGGTGAAGGCCTTGGTTGAGGCGACGCCGATTTCCGGCCCGGCGCGGGTCAGAAACTTGAGGTGGGACGCACGGGTGAGCGCCGATTCCGGCACGTTGCAGATGGTCAGCGTCTTGTCCTGGCCCAGTGCCTTGGCGTGGTTTAGCGCGGCCAGCGTATCGGCGGTTTCGCCCGACTGCGAGATGGTGACAATCAACGCATCGGGATTGGGCACCGAGGTGCGGTAGCGGTATTCGCTGGCGATTTCGGCACGCGCCGGAATGCCCGCGATGGCTTCCAGCCAGTAGGTGGCGACCTTGGCCGCATGAAAGCTGGTGCCGCAGGCGAGGAAAGTCACCGCGTTCACCTGGCTCAACACTTCGGCTGCGTCGAAGCCGAACCATCCGGGCTGCACATGATCCTGCGCCACGGCGACCAGCAGCGTGTCGGTTAGCGCGCGCGGCTGTTCGTGGATTTCCTTCTGCATGAAATGGCGGTAATTGCCGAGCTCGGCCATGTCGGCCGACAGTTCGGATACATGCACGCTGCGCTCGGTCTGCTTGCCTGCCGCGTCGTACACCGTCACGGACAGCAGCCCGATGTCGGCGACATCGCCCTCTTCCAGATAGATCACGCGCTGGGTCACCGGCAGCAGCGCCGAGACGTCGGAGGCAATGAAGTTTTCCTCGATGCCCAGCCCGATCAGCAACGGGCTGCCTTTGCGGGCGCAGACCAGCTGGTTGGGTGAGTCTTCACTCACCACGCCGATGGCATAGGCGCCTTCCAGTTCGGTCACTGCCGCACGGGTGGCGGCGAGCAGATCTTTCGACTGGCGATAATGCAGGTCGATCAGATGCACGATGACTTCGGTGTCGGTTTCCGACGTGAAGACGAATCCCAGCCCTTTCAGACGGGTGCGCAAGGCTTCGTGGTTTTCGATGATGCCGTTGTGCACCACCGCCAGGCTGCCGCTCACATGCGGGTGCGCGTTGGCCTCCGACGGCGCGCCGTGGGTCGCCCAGCGGGTGTGCGCGATGCCGAGATGGCCGTGCACCTGTTGCGCTGCGCACTCGGTTGCCAGCGAGGCGACGCGGCCGACGCTGCGCACGCGCTTGATGCCACCGTTGATGATGACCAGTCCGGCCGAGTCGTAGCCGCGGTATTCGAGCCGACGCAAGCCTTCGAGCAGGATGGGAACGACGTTACGTTGCGCAACCGCGCCGACAATGCCGCACATATTCAGCTTTCCTTTTTCTGTTTGACCGGGCGTTGCCAGCCGCTGAGGGTAAGTTGTCTCGCACGCGACAAGGTGAGTTCGCCGGCCGGTGCATCCTTCGTCAACGTGGTCCCGGCGCCCAATGTTGCGCCGCGGCCGACAGTAATTGGCGCCACCAGTTGAGTATCGGAGCCGACGAAGACGTCATCCTCGATCACCGTGCGGTGCTTGTGGGCGCCGTCGTAATTGCAGGTGATGGTGCCCGCGCCGATGTTGACCCGCTTGCCCATGGTGGTGTCGCCGACATAGGACAGATGGTTGATCTTGGAACCGTCGTCGATCTGGCTGTTCTTGATCTCGACGAAGTTGCCGACATGGACGTCGCGCGCCAACGTGGTACCGGGACGGATGCGTGAAAACGGTCCCAGGCGGTTGGCTTCACCGATTGCCGCATCGTCGATCAGGGTAAAGGCATCGATGCGCGTCCCCGCCGCCACGGTCGCGTTGCGCAGTACGCAGTTAGCGCCCACTTGCACGCCATCGCCCAGTTCCACTTGGCCTTCGAATACGCAGTTGACGTCGATGACGACGTCGCGGCCGCAGATCAGCACGCCGCGCACGTCCAGCCGGGCCGGGTCCAGCAAGGTCACGCCGGCCTCCAGCAACGCCTGCGCGATCTCGCCCTGATGGATACGCTCAAGTTCGGCCAGCTGCGCCTTGCTGTTCACGCCCAGCACTTCCCATTCGAACGCCGGCTGATGGGTTTCCACCTCCACCCCATCGCGCACCGCCAGTGCGATGATGTCGGTGAGGTAATACTCACCCTGCGCATTGTTGTTTTTCAACGCGCTGATCCAGCGTTTCAGGTGGCGGGTCGCCACCGCGAGGATGCCGGTGTTGACCTCCTGGATCGCACGCTCGGTCGCTGTCGCGTCCTTGTGCTCGACAATACGCGCGACCTTGCCGTTTTCACGCACGATACGGCCATAGCCATCCGGGTGTGCCAGGTTCACTGTCAGTAACCCCAGCTTGCCGGCCTGCGCCGCAGCCACCAGCGGCCGCAAAGTAGTCGTGTGGGTCAACGGTACATCGCCATACAGCACCAGCGTCACGCTGTCGTCCGCCAGCTGAGGCAGCGCCTGCTTCACCGCGTGGCCTGTGCCGTGCTGTTCGGCTTGAAGCACA
>JBPPMF010000030.1:0-2367 GCA_051305915.1 Thiobacillus sp.
GCGCCTTGCCGCGCGCGGTTTTGCTTTTGATGCGGCGCGCTTCGACGCGCTGGAAGCCGAGCGCAAGACGATCCAGACCCGCACCCAGGACGCCCAAAATCGCCGCAACACCCTCTCCAAGCAGATCGGCATGCTGAAAGGCAAGGGCGAGGACACCACGGCGGTGATGGCCGAGGTGGCCGGGCTGGGCGACGAGCTGAAGCAGATGGAAACCCGGCTAACCGCGCTACAGACGGAAATCAACGATTTCCTGATGGGGGTGCCGAACCTGCCGCACGAGTCGGTGGCGCCGGGCAAGGACGAAACGGCCAACGTGGAGGTGAGCCGCTGGGGCACGCCGAAGACCTTTGATTTCACGGTGCGTGACCACGTCGACATTGGCGAGCACCTGGGGCAGCTCGACTTCACCGCCGCGGTGAAAATCACCGGCAGCCGCTTTACCGTGATGAAGGGACCCTTGGCACGGCTGCACCGGGCGCTCGCGCAGTTCATGCTCGACGTGCATACCGGTGAACACGGCTACACGGAGGTTTACGTTCCGTATCTGGTGAACGCCGATTCGATGCGCGGCACCGGGCAGCTGCCGAAGTTCGAAGAAGATCTGTTCCACGTGCCGCGTGACTCCAAACAGGAGTGCACGGACGCCGACAAGCTCTATCTCATTCCCACCGCCGAAGTGCCGGTGACCAACCTGCTGCGCGACGAGATCGTTCCCGCCGAAGCGCTGCCGCTGAAGTTCGTCGCCCACACCCCGTGCTTCCGTTCGGAGGCCGGCTCCTACGGCCGCGACACGCGCGGCATGATCCGCCAGCACCAGTTCGACAAGGTGGAGCTGGTGCAGATGGTACGCCCGGAGGATTCCTATGCTGCGCTGGAAGCGCTGACGGCCAACGCCGAAACGATCCTGCAGAAGCTCGGCCTGCCGTATCGCAAGATGGCCCTGTGCAGCGGCGACATGGGCTTCTCGGCGGCCAAGACCTACGACCTCGAAGTGTGGTTGCCGGCGCAGAACACCTACCGCGAGATTTCGTCCTGCTCCAATTTCGAGGCCTTCCAGGCACGCCGCATGCAGGCGCGTTTCAAGGTGGGGCAGGGCAAGCCGGAGCTGCTGCACACGCTGAATGGGTCGGGGCTGGCAGTGGGGCGCACGCTGGTGGCGATCCTGGAGAATTACCAGAACGCCGACGGCAGCGTGACCGTGCCGGACGCGCTGCGGCCGTGGATGGCCGGCGTTGAAAAGCTCACGCCCGCCTGAGTTCAATCAATCCGGTTCGATTAACCCGGTGCGGCCGGTGCGTCGTCGCTGCTGCCCAGATTGAACAGCGGGTTGAATTCGGGTTCGAGCCGCAACAGGATGTCGTAGTAGTTGCGGATGTTCTCGGCAAAATGCAGCGCTTCGCCGCCGCGGGCATAGCCGTATCGCATCACTTTTGAATAGGTGCCGCGACTCAAATAGGGCAGCGCTTCCTTCACGTCGGCCCAATTGTCAGGGCTGCCGCCGCGCGCCTGAGCGATGCGGCGCGCATCTTGCAAGTGTCCCAGCCCCTGGTTGTAGGCAGCCAGTGCCAGCCAGGTGCGGTCGGGCTCGGCAATGCGGGGCGGCAGACTGTCTTTCATCAATGCCAGATAACGCGCGCCGCCCAGAATGCTCTGGCGCGCATTGAGGCGGTCGCTGACGCCCATGCGGTCGGCGGTTTGCCCGGTCAGCATCATCAGGCCGCGCACCCCGGTCGGCGAGGTGGCGTATGGATCCCATTGCGACTCTTGATAGCCGATCGCGGCCAGCAGGCGCCAGTCGATCCCGGTGAGCGTCTGCGCTTCGTGGAAATGCGTCCGCAACGCCGGCAAGCGCTGCGGTCGGCGCTGCAAAATGCCGAGGATATCGCTTCGATCCAGCCGTTTAACGTGGCCGAAATAGCGCTCGTAAATGCGGTTGATGGTGCCATCCTTGCGAGCCTGCTCGACAAAACGCGCCAGCGTATTGCGCAGCAGCTGCGAACTGCGGGGTGGCAGTGCCCACACGATTTTCTGCGTGTCGCCGATGTCGAACGCAACGGCCAGATCAGGGTAGATATTGCGCATCCGATCGAAGTCCATGCCGTTGATGACCACGCCGTCGTAGTTGCCGGCCTGCAACTGGGCGAGCAGTTCCTCCGGCCAGACATTCTCCAGCGCCGCCCAGGCCAGTTCGGGATGTTTGCGCTTCTGGCGCATCAGGATGGGGGTGTGCCCGGAACCGATAATCAACGCCAGTTTCTTGCCCGACAGGTCGGCCATGCTGCGCGGCGCCCTGTCGCTGGTGCGATACACGATATGGACCGGGGTCTCGAACAGCACCGGTCCGGCAATCAGATGACGATCCTTGAC
>JBPPMF010000035.1:0-5444 GCA_051305915.1 Thiobacillus sp.
AAAAGTCCAAGGGCACACCGATCCAGAACGAAGCCGACAACGGCCTGAAAAACCTGCGCGGCACGCTGGCCATGGCACGCACCGGCGACCCGCATTCCGCCACCTCGCAGTTTTTCATCAACGTGGCAGATAACGCCTTCCTCAACCATCGCGGCAAAAGCCCCGAAGGCTGGGGCTATGCCGTGTTCGGCCAGGTGGTCGACGGCATGAAGGTGGTCGACGCTATCGTTTCCGTGCCGCGCGGCAATCGTGGCCCGCATGGCGACGTCCCGGTTGAGTCCATCGTCATGCAGCGCGTCACCCTGCTGCCACCGGCAGGTCAGCCCTGACCCACGCCAGCAAACTGCTGCTGCTCGGGCTGGCCGCGCCGCTCGCCATCGCGCTCGGCCTGATGGCCGGCGCGCTGCCGGGAGACCGCGATCTATCCATGCAAATTCTCACTGAGTTGCGCGGTCCGCGCGTGGCGGCCGCGTTTGCCTGCGGCGGCCTGCTGGCGCTGGCGGGCGCGCTGATGCAGACGCTGTTTCGCAACCCGCTCGCCGAACCCTATCTGCTTGGCGTGTCCGGCGGCGCGGGCCTGCTCGCCTTGCTTGGCATGGCGGCGGGACTGGCGTGGCCGTGGGTGTCGGCGCTGGCGTTCGCCGGCAGCCTGCTGGCGCTGGCGCTCGCCGCCGCACTCGGCGGGCGGCTGCTGGCACGCGACCACACCCCGCTGCTGCTCGCCGGCGTCATGCTCGCAGCCGGCTTCGGCGCCCTGATCGCACTGGTGCTCTCCGTGACACCCGCCGAACGCCTGCCCGGCATGCTGTTCTTCCTGATGGGCGATCTGGCATGGACCAGCCAGCCCGCGCTGCTGTGGGCCGCGCTGCTGCTGGCCGTTGCCGCTGCGCTGGCTTTATCGCGGCGGCTCGACGTATTGCAGTTGTCACCGTTGAAAGCCGCGTCGCTGGGCGTGGCGGTCGCGCCCACCCGCTGGACACTGTTTGCGCTGGCCGGCGCCTGCACTTCGCTCGTCGTCGCCCAAGCCGGCAGCATCGGCTTCGTCGGCCTGATGGTGCCGCACGCCCTGAGAAAACTTGGATTCAGCGGCCACCGCGCCCTGCTCCCCGCCTGCGCGCTCGCCGGCGGTAGCCTGCTGGTGCTGGCCGACGCCCTGGCGCGCACCGTGATCGAACCGCGCGAACTGCCGGTGGGCGTGCTCACCGCGCTGCTGGGGGTGCCGATGATGTTGTGGCTGTTGCGAAGGCCGTAAATACGGCAGAGACGGAACCGGCCAGAAGCAGGCGGCGGAGGTTCATGATGGGACTCGATCGGCGCTGGGCAGCGGTGCCAGCAGGGCGCGAATATCGGCCTCGCCGAATTTGGCGAGCGCTGTGCTGTCTTCCGACAATACGCTGGCGGCGAGTTCGGATTTTTTCTCCTGCAGGGCGAGGATCTTTTCTTCGATGCTGCCAGCCACCACCAGTTTGTAAACGAACACGTGTTTGGTCTGGCCGATGCGGTGGGCGCGGTCGGTAGCCTGGTTTTCCACGGCGGGATTCCACCACGGGTCGTAGTGGAGGATGGTGTCGGCGGCGGTGAGGTTGAGGCCGACACCGCCCGCTTTCAGGCTGATGAGAAACACCGGCACCTTGCCTTCCTGAAAGTTGCGGATGACGGTTTCGCGGTCCTGAGTGTCGCCGGTGAGGATGACGTATTCGATTTTTCGTGCGGCCAGTTCCAGTTCAATCAGGGCGAGCATCGAGGTGAACTGCGAGAACAGCAGCACCTTGCGGCCTTCGTCAAGTAGCTCGGGCAGCATGTCCATCAGGAGATCGAGCTTGGCGCGTTCCTTGACCTTCTGCGCGCCCGCGCTTTTGAGCAGGCGCGGGTCGCAGCACACCTGACGCAACTTCAGCAGCGCATCAAGAATCACGATCTGGCTGCGGGCGAAGCCTTTTTGCGCGATGGCTTCCAGTACTTTGGCGTCCATCGCGCTGCGCACGGTTTCATACAAGTCGCGCTGGCCGCCGACGATTTCGGCGGTACGCACGATGATGGTTTTGGGCGGCAATTCCTTCGCCACCTCTTCCTTGCGTCGCCGCAAAATAAACGGCGCGATGCGCCTGGATAAAATCCCGGCACGGATCGCATCGCCGTGTTTCTCGATCGGGGTGCGGAAGGCGCGGGTGAATTGCTTGCTGTCGCCCAGAAAGCCCGGCAGCAGAAAATCGAACTGCGCCCATAGCTCGCCCAGGTGGTTTTCCAGCGGCGTTCCGGTGAGGCACAGGCGATGCCGCGCCTTGATGTCGCGCACGATTTTGGCGGCGCGGCTGCCAACGTTCTTCACCGTTTGCGCTTCGTCCAGAATCAGCAGATGCCAGTCGATTTTGCCCAGCGTGTCGTGGTCGCGCCACAGCAGCGGATAGGTGGTGAGCGCAATGTCGTGTTTCGGAATTTCGCCGAAACGTACGGCTCGATCCTTGCCGTGCAGCGACAGCACTTTCAAGGCGGGCGCAAAGCGTTCGGCCTCGCGCTTCCAGTTGAAAATCAGCGAGGTGGGCAACACCACCAGCGCCGGGCAATCCAGCCGCCCGGCCTGCTTTTCCAGCAGCAGGTGCGCCAGCGTCTGCGCGGTTTTGCCCAGCCCCATGTCATCGGCCAGAATGCCCGCCAGATTCTGCTCGCGCAGGTATTGCAGCCAGGCCAGTCCTTCGCGCTGGTAGGGGCGCAGCGCCAGCCCCAATCCCCTGGGCGATTTGACCGCCTTGATGCCGCCCTGATGCTGCAATTGGCGGGCGAACCGGACCACCGCGTCGCCGCCTGTGTTGTTCCATTGCGGGCTGTCGGCGAGATCGGCCAAGCGCGGCGCATCCAGCCGCGACACGTTGATTGCGCCTTGCGGGCGCGCGTCGAACAGGTCGATGAGGGTTCCCGCCAGCGGTTTCAAACGCCCCGCCGGTGCGGTGAAACGCGCGCCTTCCGGCGTATGCAGCGTGATTATTTCGGCATCGCGGATTTTCTTCAGCTTGGCTGCATCCAGCCAGCGCGCATCGTGCTGAAACAGGTCGTACAGCAGCGGTGCCAGCGGCAGGCGCTGGCCTTCCAGCACCACGCCGAGGTTGAGCGACAGCCAGCCGTTGCCATCGTCGTGGAAGTCCGCCTCCCATGCATCGACCTCCAGCATGGCATGGCGGAAATTGCGCGGCACATCGATGGTCCAGCCGTCGGCGCGCAGAGCGGCCAAACCGGTCGCAATAAATCCCGGCCAGGCCGATTCGCTGGCCAGCCCGAGCAGGTGTTTGGGTGTTTTGTCCAAGGCCTGCAGCGGCACGGGTTTGAAACCCAGGGTGTCGAGCAGCTTGATGCAAGCGGCTTCGCGCACGGTGTCGCGCCTGACCCGCACCGCTTCGCCACTGGGCGTGGTGACAAATTCAGTGGGATCGTCCGCCATGAAGCTGAACGTGTCGTATTGAAATTGCAGCGTTGCAAAATCGAACAGCACCGTGACATAGCTGTGGCCGTAGTCGCGGTAGCGGTTCATGCCATAGCTTGCCAGCGTGCCCAGTGTCAGCCTGGGCTGCGGCGCGGAGTCGATCACGCGCAGGCTGGCCGTTGTCTGCGGGCGCGGCAGTTCGGGCGCAAGCTCGGCCAGCGCACCCGACACCAGCGGCACATCCAGCGCGGACAAAGGCGGCAGCGCAAACAGATGGGCAAGCTGCCCGGGTGAATACGGCACATCGAGCAACCCCAGTTCGCCGCGCGCGCCATCGACATACCAGATTTGCTTGAGCGTCAGCACCCGGTCGGCCGGCGGGGTGGCGACCAGTTCGGCGCGGATACGGTGATTGCTGTCGGCCGGCCATTGCAGGATGGCCGGGCGCGTGGACGCGGCGGAAAGCGGCTGCAAATCTTCGCCCGCATAAAACAGCCGGCCGCTTGCCAGCATGCGTTGCAGTACGATCTCGCCCTTTTCGCCCGCCAGCGGAAAACTGTCGATAAAGGCATGGCGGTCACGCTGTCCCCACAGCAGCGGCAGGATGGTCAGGTCGTCTTCCGACACAAACGACGGCGGGTTGGTGATGGCGCGCTCGACGTTATTCCAGTCGTCCAGTTTCAACGGGCGGCCATGATCGTCCAGCCGCGCCTTGAAGAAGGTGACACGCAGGCTGCCATCCGCACGCGGTGTCAGGCAATAGAGCAGCGTGTCGCGCCGGGGTGGGGTTTTGGCGAGTTTCGCCGGGCGGGCCTCGGCCAGCGTGCGGCGAAATTCCTCCAGCCAGGTCAGCACATCGGGGTTGATTTTTATCAGCTGTTTGTTTTGTTGCAGCCAGGCCAGCAGAGTCGCCGCGGTGTGTTTGCAATGCCATTGAACCGGGCAGGTGCAATGCGGCGATATCACGACATTGCCAGCATGGTTGGCGCTGAAACGGATCTTGACCTGATAGGGCCTGGGTGCGCTGCCCGGCACAAATGCAGACAGCATAGGCGGCTCGGCACTCAGGCGGGTGACGGAGCGAACATAGGTTTTCGCCTTGATCAAATCGCGTGCGCCATACCAGCGCAGGACATCGGCTTCGGTAAAAGGAGGAAGGGACATGAAGAAAACGGTAAAGCGATAGGCGAATTTTACCCGCCGTCTGTTAGATGAAGCTTGCAGCGTTCAGGCCCAAATTGTTACCTGATTGACGGCTTTGCCTTCCTGATCGCTACGGCGCTGGGTGATACGAGGGCCTGCCGGTCAGTGCGGGTGCGACACCTTCGAAACCCAACTGGCCAAGGTCGAGTTCGTCGAAGAAGACATCAATCACGCGGATGGGATTGTTCTCGGCAATGTAGTCGTCAAGCAGTTCTGGAAGAAGAGTGCCTTGGGTTCGGCTTTCGCCTTGAACAAAACGCTTCATCTGGATGCCCCAAAATGCGATGCGGAATTATCCAATTTCTGAGGGCGTTTTTACACAGTCTGGCCCCCTAAGCTGCCTGTCACGCCCGGCAGCTATCAGGCGACCAAGTTAATAGATCGCACCGGGTGTTACTACGAAAAGGAAGCAGCGCGCTGATGGCACTCGCAGTGTATTACCGATCGGTAATATTTATTGAAAAGCCTGCCTGCCAGCGAAACGGATTACCGATCGGTAATTATTTCATTGACATCTGGCGTTGAACGGCATAAAACTACCGTACGGTAATCGTAAGGGCGAGACCACAATGGATCCGAACATCGACAACGGTAAGGTAGTCAGCACCACAGAGGAGATCGGTAGCCTGATTCGCTTAGTGCGGAATGAGCAGGGCATGAACCAGATGGTGGTGGCCGGCATATTTGGATCCGGGAACCGCTTCATCAGTGACGCAGAGAATGGGAAGAAAACCATCCAGGCGCAGAAGCTCCTTGACCTGCTGGGCATGGTCGGTCTCGAAGTTGTGATCAGAAGGAAGCGGACCGATGCGTAAGCTGGGCGTTT
>JBPPMF010000045.1:0-9604 GCA_051305915.1 Thiobacillus sp.
GGCAAACTACTACCGGCAACTCGCCGAACAGGCCGAGTCAACGGCCTGCACTTAAACCAAATGGCCTCCTCAAAACCCGGGGCGGTTCACCGCCAAGGAAGGCGTGGGCCGCACCTACATGGGCTTCGACGGCTACGCGCCGATCGCCGGCTGCGTATTTCGCCCCAACGTGACCGGTGATTTCGCCGAAGCGTGACCGGCGTTTCACGGGAGCGTGACCGCGATTTCGCGGTGAACGTGACCGATGGCAAGGGAGCTGCATGGATAGTTGAAGGTAGCCTCGGCGCTTTTTTGAAAGCCACCGAGGATGCCCCAGGACAGACTACCCATGCGCAAGATACGCGACGTACTCCGATACCGGCACAGCACCGACCTAAGCCTTGAGGCCATTGCCCGGGCGCTTAACATTTCCAAAGGCGTGGTGGCCAAATACCTGAAGCTGGCGGCGGATGCCGGGCTTGGCTGGCCGTTGCCAGACGATCTCGACGATAGCGCCCTTGAGCGTCGGCTATATCAACAGCCGACGGCGCGGGTCTCCGCCTTTACCGAACCCGACTACGCCAGCGTTCATCAGGAACTCAAGCGCAAAGGCGTTACCCTCACCCTGCTCTGGGAAGAGTATCGTGCCTCGGCGAATGACGCCGCCTACCAGTACACCGCGTTCTGCACGCGCTACCGGGCGTGGGCCGGGAAGCTCAAGCGTTCCATGCGCCAGACTCACCGGGGCGACGAGAAACTGTTCGCCGACTACGCAGGCCCCACCATACCGATCATCGACGCTGCCACCGGCGAAATCCGCCTGGCCAGCATCTTCGTCGCCGTACTGGGCGCGTCCAGCTACACCTTTGCCTGCGCCACCCCCGGTCAGCCCCAGGCCGACTGGCTCGCCGGGATCGGACCGTCGGGCGCATCCGCCAGGTAATGGTGCGCGTGTTGAAGAAGGTCGATCAGACGTTTGTGCCGACCATGACGGCCTACAACCTCACGCGCATGCGCACGTTGGGAAAGTTCCGTCTGCAGACGGCGTGAGGGGCGGGAAGTGAGGGGAAATGAGGCTCAAAAGGTTGAAAATAGGTCCAATGAGAGCAGAAATCCAATCATGCGAGCGAACCGGATGAAAAATCGAACGCTTGGCGCAATGTGCCACGCATCCGCGTGGGGTATTTCAGCAGCCTGCTAGGCCGAAACATACCTGCTCAGCTGCCAGCGCTACATCGAACTCAACCCCGTGCGCGCTGCCATGGTCGATGATCCTGCGGCCACGATCACAAATCCAGTGTTTCGCAGGTCAGCACCGTCAAAGGCGGCCAAAGCTGGCTGATCAACCCCGGCACCGTCGGCGGCGTCGGCGCACCCCCCACCTACATCATGGCCGATCTCGCCAGCATGCAGTTCGAGATCGTCACCGTCGAGGCGGCTGCGGCTTCGGTTCTTCCCCCTGTCACGCCTCACGTGTGACGATGGGTGTACTTCCGCTTATTCCCGCATAGAAAACTTCGATTGAGATAGCGCACTTGCCCGTGGCGGCAGGTGCGGCCTTCGGAGTACCATTTCGGGGATTCATTTCTGGGCTAAAAACCCGGCCATCCGGGAGCAAATGCCGGATGGTTTCAGATTACTTTACATCCATCGGATGGAGGAAACACAATGACGGAGCATGTTGCGACCAACGAGACCATACTCGTGGTGGGCGGCGGGATTTCCGGCATGACCGCTGCACTTGAAGCGGCCGAAACCGGCAAGAACGTTGTTCTGGTAGAGAAAAATCCCGCACTGGGCGGACGCACCTCCCAGCTGTACCGCTATTTTCCCAAGCTGTGCCACCCCACCTGCGGGCTGGAAATCAACCTGCGCCGCCTCAAGGGCAACCCGCGCGTGCGGGTGCTGACGCTGGCTGAAGTGACCGGCATCGATGGCAGCATCGGCAATTACACCGCCAGCATCAAGATCAAGCCGCGCTACGTGAACGAGAACTGCACCGCCTGCGGCGACTGCGGACGTGCGGTGGAGATGAAGGTAGACGATCCGTTCAACTACAACCTCGGCCAGCACAAGGTCGCCTTTCTGCCGAGCGCGATGGCTTATCCGCAACGCTATGTGCTGGACCCGGCGATTATCGGCAGCGCCGACGCCGACAAAGCGAAAGCTGCCTGCAAGTACGGTGCGATCGACCTCGATATGCAAGAAGAGATGATCCAGGTCAAGGCTGGCGCAGTGGTGTGGGCGACCGGTTGGCAGCCCTACGACGCGGCGAAGATTCAGCCCTATGGCTACGGCCGTTTCAAAAACGTGATCACCAGCGTCGAGTTCGAGCGCCTGGCCGATCTGCAGGGCCCCACCGGCGGCAAGATCCTGCGCCCCAGCGACGGCAAGGAAGCGAAGAACATCGCTTTCATCCAGTGCGCCGGTTCGCGCGACGAAAACCATCTTCGCCACTGTTCGCGCATCTGTTGCATGGCGTCGTTGAAGCAAACGCACTACGTCCGCGAGAAGTATCCGGAAGACGGCAAGTCGACCATCTACTACATCGACATTCGCGCCATCGACCGCTTCGAGGATTTCTACCAGAAGGTGCAGGCCGACCCCTCGGTGAATTTCATCAAGTCCAAGGTCGCCAAGATCACGGAGGACGAGCAGGGCAACCCGGTGTGCCATGGCGTCGACACCGAAGGCTACAAGCGCTACACCACGCCGCACGACCTGGTGGTGCTGGCGGTAGGCATGGAGCCGTCGGTCAAGGGCATCAACATTCCCGGCCACATCGTGGCGGATTCGAGCGGATTCATCGAGGCCGACCCGGCCAACGGCGCGGTGTTCGGCGCCGGTTGCGCGTCGAACGCGCTGGATGTGAACCGTGCAGTGCAATCGGCAACCGCGGCGGCATTGAGAGCCATCCAGGTGGTCAATAAAGTAGCAAAGGCGGAGGCTTAATAATGGCTGACATTAAAGTCGCAGCGTATATCTGCAAGGGCTGCGGACTGGGCGAGCGTCTCGACACCGACGCGCTGGTCAAGACCGCACAGAAGGACGGCAAAGTGCCGCTGACGAAGTCGCACGAATTCCTGTGCAACGCCGACGGCGTGGCGATGATCAAGAACGACATCGCCAACGAGGGCGTCACCCATATCATGATCGGCGCCTGCTCGCGCCGCGCCAAGACCGAGGCGTTCCACTTCCCGGAACATGCGGTGGCACGCGCCAACCTGCGCGAAGGCGTGGTGTGGATTCGCCCCGACACCGACGAGGCACGCGAGACCACCCAGGAAATGGCGGAAGACTACATCCGCATGGGCTGCGCCGAAGTGAAGGCGATGACCGCGCCCGCCGGCAACCCCAACACCGGCGGCAGCAAGACCCTGCTGGTGGTGGGCGGCGGCGTCACCGGCATGACCACTGCGATCGAGGCGTCGAAGACCGGCTATCCGGTGGTGCTGGTCGAGAAATCCGGCGCACTCGGCGGCTGGGCCGGCAAGCTCTACAAGCGCACCCCGGTGCACGAGCCCTTCAAGTCGCCCATGGATACCGGCGTGGCCGATCTGGTTTCGCAGGTGCAGGCCGACAGCAACATCAAGGTCTATCTGAACGCGACCATCGCCAAAACCGACGGCGCGCCGGGCCGCTTCGTGGTCGACGTTGCCACCGAATCGGGCGCGACGCACACCGAGGACATCGGCGCCATCGTGCAGGCGACCGGCTTTACGCTGTACGACATGAACAAGCTGCCTGAGCTCGGCGGCGGCAAGTCGCCCAACGTGGTCGACCAGGCCGGGCTCGAAGCACTGGCGGCGGCCGCTGCAGCGGGCGACGGCGTGATTCGCCGCCCCAGCGATGGCCAGCCGGTCAAATCCGTGGTGTTCGTGCAGTGTGCCGGCCAGCGCGACACCACCGGCCAGCACCTGTCCTACTGCTCGGGCTTTTGCTGCAACGCCAGCATCAAGCAGGCGATGTACTTCAAGGACACCAATCCTGCGGTCGACACCACCATCATCTACACCGACCTGCGCACGCCCGGCAACGGCGAGGATTTCTACCGCAGCGCGCAGGAAAAAGGCGTCATCTTCACCAAGGGCCGCGTCGCCGAAGTGGTGCCCGCGGGCAACACCAGCACGGTGAAATTCAACGACCTGATTCTGGGCGACACCGACGCCGCCATGGTGGATGTCGATCTCGTCGTGCTGGCCACCGGCCAGGTGGCGAACTCCGGCATCAACATCGACGCCTTGGCCGCAACTGCGGAAGAAGAAGGTGCGGTTGAAGTGAAGCCGATTTCCATCCTCAACCTGACCTACCGTCAGGGCAAGGACGTGCCGCAGTTGAAGCAGGGCTTCACCGACTCGCACTTCATCTGCTTCCCGTACGAAACCCGCCGCACCGGCATCTACACCGCCGGCCCGGTGCGCCGCCCGATGGACATCGCGCAGGCACGCGAAGATGCCACCGGCGCTGCGCTGAAGGCGATCCAGGCGCTGGAGAACGCCGAGCTCGGCCGCGCCGCGCATCCGCGTTCGGGCGATTTGTCGTTCCCGAAAGTGCGTCTGGAAGGCTGTACCCAGTGCAAGCGCTGCACGGTGGAATGCCCGTTCGGCGCTATCGATGAGGATGAAAAGCGCTTCCCGGTATTCAATGAATCGCGCTGCCGCCGTTGCGGCACCTGCATGGGCGCCTGCCCGGTGCGCGTGATCTCGTTCGAAAACTACTCGGTCAACACCGTCGGCGCGCAGATCAAGGCGGTCGACATCCCGGACGAGTTTTCGGACAAGCCGCGCATCCTGATCCTGGCGTGCGAGAACGACGCCTACCCGGCGCTCGACATGGCGGGGATGAGCCGCAACGAGTACTCGGCCTTCGTGCGCATCATCCCGGTGCGCTGCCTCGGCTCGGTCAACACCATCTGGATTACCGACGCGCTGAACGCCGGCTATGACGGCGTGATGATGATGGGCTGCAAGTCGGGTGACGAATACCAGTGCCACTTCGTCAAGGGCTCCGAGTTGGGCCGCGTGCGCCTGTCCAAGATCGACGACACGCTGAAGACCTTGAACCTGGAAAAAGAGCGCGTGCGCGATCTCGAAGTCGCGATTGCCGACATCGAGCGCCTGCCCGAGATGATCAACAAGTACGCTGCCGAGCTGGCCGCCGTTGGCCCCAGCCCGTTCAAAGGCATGTAACCGGAGATCCCCATGAGTGCAAATACTGCAGTGGCGGAGAAATACCGCAACAATTTCCTGAAGGAAATCGAAGAACAGGTCGAGATGGGCGACTGGGTGAAGATGTGCATGCAATGCGGCGTCTGCTCAGGTTCCTGTCCGACCAACTTCCAGAGCGCGTGGGAACATCCGCCGCAAGAGCTCTTCATGATGATCCGCGCCGGCAAGCGCGAGGAAGTGCTGACCTCAAGCTCGATGTGGAACTGCACCTCGTGCTACAACTGCATCGTGCGCTGCCCGCGCAAGCTGCCGATCACCCACATCATGCACGGCATCGCCGAATACGCTCACCGCATCGGCAAGGCGCCCAAGATGCAGGCCACGCGTTTCTTCAGCGGCCTGTTCTGGAAAAACGCCACCAAGACCGGCCGCGTCAATGAGCTCAAGCTGTCGATGGGCCTGTATTTCAAGGATGGCTTTGTCCAGGGCGTGAAGAACGGCATGGCGATGCAGGCGGTCGCGCTGGGTCTGGTCAAAGCCGGGCGCCTGAACGTGATGGAACTGTTCGGCGGCCACAAGTGCAAGGACCAGAAGGGCGTTCAGGCCATGCTGAATAAAGCCTACGAAATCGAGCGCGTGCGTAAAGCCGCCAAGATGGCCGGCTGAGGAGAAAAATAGAGATGGCTAAGAAAGAATACGCGTTTTATCCCGGCTGCTCGTCGCAGAAGGGCGCTTCCGCTTCCAACTACCTCACTTCGGTCGAGTCGATGTGCAAGACGCTGGACGTCAAGCTGACCGAAATCCCCGACTGGAACTGCTGCGGCGCATCCATTGGTTACGCCGAAGCCGGTGAACTGCCGCGCCACGTGCTGAATGCGCGCAACTTCGCCTTGTCCGAGCAGCACCTGCCCGGGCAGGAAATCGTAGCCACCTGCGCCGCCTGCTGGCTGGGCGCGCGCGAAACCCGTGAGCGTCTGACGCACTCCGACACGTTGATGGCCGACACCCGCGAAGCGCTGAAGGAAGCCGGCCTGCAGATCAACGAGATGCCGGAAGTCCGCCACATGGTGGAAGTGCTGATCGAGGATCTGGGCTTCGAGGAAATGGCCAAGCACGTCGTACGGCCGCTCGAAGGCGTCAAGATTGCTGGTTACGTCGGTTGCCAGACCAACCGTCCGTTCGGCGTCGCCGGAGAATCGTTCGAAAACCCGATGTATCTCGACAAGATGGTCGAAATGGTCGGCGCCGAGTCGATCCCCGACTACGACATGAAGGTGACCTGCTGTGGCGGCGCACTGGCGTTCTCCGAGCCGGATAAGGCCCAGGCGCAGATCAAGGACATCGTCGAGTCGGCCTACGACCATGGCGCCGAAATGATCGTCACGCCGTGCCCGCTGTGCCAGGCCAACGTCGAGATCTACCAGGGCCAGGTCAACAAAACCTATGGCACCAAGTTCAACATTCCGGTGATGTATTACAGCCAGCTGATGGTCGTCGCTTACGGCGGCAGTGCCAAGGACGCGGCGCTGAATGGCCAGGTGATCAAGGCCCGCCGGCTGGAGGAAATAGCCGCCAATCCGGTCAAGCGCTGATTGTGTTCATGCAGATGAGCAGAACAGGGGCGCGAGCCCCTGTTTTTTTTCGGCAATATGCGGCCGAATCAATTTGTCAGCAGCTGACATGAATGCGGCATGGCCCTCGCGCCTGCCGCCAAGCGGCGGTATCCTAAATGCCTGTTCCAACCCGACTCCACGAACATGAAAAAAGCACAAAACAGTAATCAGATGATCGATCTGGTCCACGAAGCCGTGTACGAGGTCGACGAACTACGCGCCTGTCTGGAACACGACGACGACGAAGCAGCCACCTACACGCCGTTTATAGACGATCTCGACAGGATGCTGCGCGACCTGCACGAATCGATGGTGTCGGGTAAATACGGCGGCGTGGGGACAGGTGAGGATCTAACCTTCATGCCCCTGTTCAAGAAACACGAACGCAGCATTCCGTTCCGCGAACTGTTGCGCACGATCAATGCGACGCATCGCGAAGGGTATGAGCCCTGACCAGCGGAAATTCCGCCATCCGGGCAGACGGAATCGTCTGACGCCCGTTTCGGAAAGTGCCGATGGGCTTCGCGCCGTCTTTTCGACATTCTCTTGTCATGTCGAGCCACTACCAAGTCTGGGCCATTGAAAACTGCTATCAACGCAGACTTCATGCCCCGTGCGCCACGTGAACCATGGGTGTCGAAAATCCCGTCAAACGCCTGTTCATGAGCCTGACTCAAGGCGTCTACGTGGTGGGCGTGGCAGAAGGAGACAGCCGCAATGCGTTCACCGCCTCTTCGGTGATGCAGGTCTCTCTGCAGCCGCCGATGCTGGCGCTTGCCGTCAACCCCAACAATGCCTCCTATGCGCTGCTCGTGGCAGGGGGCATTTTCTGTGTCACGGTCCTGGAGCGCGATCAGTCCGCGCTGGCCGATTTCTTTGGCAACCACAGCGCGAGGGATCAGGACAAACTGAGTGCGGTGCCCTGGCACGTAGCGCCTTCGGGCGCCCCAGTGCTGGACGATGGCTTGTCCTACTTCGACTGCAGGGTGATGACGGAACATCCAGCCGGTGACCACAGGCTGATCCTGGCGGAGGTGACCGGCGGCGAATTTATGCACAAGCACGCCCGGCCGCTGCGTTACGACGAATTGGGGGATATGGACGGCAGCGATGCGCTGCTGCCCGAACATCTCGGCCCCGGCAGGCCGCGCCCAAGGGCGTGAGGGGATAGCGCGCCCCTTCTGCTAAAAATAACGGGTTCCACCAGCCGGAACTACCGAGCGCCGTCCGGGCTGATACCGGGCGGCGCAACTTGTTCAGGCATGCGCCGTCCTGGCCGCGACCTGCGAGTCTGACTATTGGACCGTGAGCTGGTTATCCACCCTCACCACACCCTCGGTGTTCTCGGCAATCTGCGTGGCGAGTTCCTTGGCCGTGTCGCTCTGTACCGGGCCGGTCAGCATCACGACCCCCTGTACGGTGTCGACCGAGATATCCAGGCCTTTGAGCGTGTCATCAACAAGGTATTTTCCTTTGATTGACGTGGTGATCGTGGTGTCATCAATGGCCTGGCCTGCCTGATCGGCTCTACGTTCCATCGAGTCGCCCATGCCGCTGACGGCGTTGCGGCTGTCCGTGGCGGCATTGTCCATATTGTCCATTCTCTCGCCCTGGGTCGGCTCCTCGGGCGTGCGGTCGCAGCCGGTGGCGACCAAGGCAAGGCTGGAAGCAAGCGCGAGGGCTGCAATGCTGGCTACGTTTTTCATGGGGTTCTCCTCAAATGATGGCGGTAAGTTTGACCAAGTCGTTGTTCCCTTGCTTGGAGCGCGCTGAATCGGGCGGCGTGTCAGGGCTGCCCGAGCCAGCGGCGTAGAAACCAATGTATAGGCGGCGCCGGCCTGCTTGTATAGGTAAAGGTCGCGACGTCTTGTAGGACAAACGTCCATCGCACGACCGGGCACGGATGGCGCGACGCGGTCGGGCCGTGCATCCGCTGCAAGGAGCAGGGTCTATCGGGACTCGGGCTGACATTATTCTGCACGCAGCGCGTCCACGGGATTCAGCCGCGCCGCACGCATGGCAGGCACGACACCGGCAGCCAACCCGATCAGCATCGACACCACCAGTGCGCCGATGGCGTAATCCCACGGCGTGTTGACTGGCAATCCGCTTACAGTGGTCTTCAGCAGCCAGGCGATGCCGGCGCCGATGGCGAGTCCGCCGAGTCCGCCGAGGGTGGACAGCACGGTGGATTCCATCAGGAACAAGGTGCGGATGCGTGCTCGCGTTGCGCCCAGCGCGGTGAGCAGGCCGATCTCGGCGACGCGCTCGGCGACCGCGATGTGCATCAGCGTGACCATGCCCACCGCGCCGACCAACAATGAAATGCCGCCGAGCGCGGCGACGGCGAAGGTCAGCACATCCAGCACGGTGCCCAGCGTGTCGAGCATCTGCTGTTGTGGTGTCACGGTGAAATCCTCGCGGCCGTGGCGGGCGATCAGGATGCGTTTGATGTCCTCGACCACCGCATCGAGCGGCGATCCGGGGCGATAGGCGACGTGGATTTCCATCACGCCTTCGCGGTTGAACACTTCCAGTGCGCGCGCGGTGGGGATGTAGACGGTGTCGTCGAGGTCGAAGCCCAGCACCTGGCCCTTGGGCGCCATCACGCCGATCACGCGAAAACGCGATGATCCGACCTGCAGGGTAGCGCCCAGTGGGTTGGCGCTGCCGAACAGTTCGCTGCGCACTTTCGAACCCAGTACGGCATAGGCGCGTGGATTGCGTGGATCGTCGGCGGGAAGGAACTGGCCGACCGCCATCCGCATGTTGAAGGCACGCGAAAAGTCCGGCCCCTCGCCGTAGACCGTCACACGCCGGCTGCGGCCGTGGGCACGGATTTCC
>JBPPMF010000061.1:0-6500 GCA_051305915.1 Thiobacillus sp.
GCTATACGAATCCGGCCTGCCCCTTGCGGGTGCAAAGGCAGGCGCGCGACCGGGCGTGCCTGCGGGTGCGTAGCGGAGACACCTCTTTGGCGTACACGATCGGAGGCAGGAAAATTCTTGTTCATTAAGTGTTCAACGAGATTTCAAGCGGTCAACTGTGGTTTCTAGGTTCAGGCGTGTCCGGCTTCTTCGGACAGGCTGGCAAAGTCGATGCCGAGCAGCTTCATCGCCGCGGGGAGGCGTTCTTCGGGTGCCAGGTCGAAAATCACCTGCGGGTCGGCGGCCACCGACAGCCAGGCGTTCTGCTTGATTTCATCTTCCAACTGGCCAGCGCCCCAGCCGGCGTAGCCGAGCGAGACCATGAACTTTTCCGGCCCTGTGCCCTGGCTCACTGCTTCCAGCACGTCTTTCGAGGTGGTGAGGCTGACCGCATCGTTGACGGTGAGGGTGGAACTGAACGTCTGCGGCGGCGTGTGCAGCACAAAGCCGCGCTCGGTCTGCACCGGGCCGCCAAAATACACCATCTTGTTGTGCAGGCGCTCGGGCAGGGATAACCCGATCTGCTCGAACAGCGTCGACAGATCCAGTTCAATCGGCCGGTTGATTACCACGCCCAGCGCACCCTGCTCGCTGTGGTCGCAGATATAGGTCAGCGTGCCGTTGAAATTGGGATCGACCATGCCCGGCATGGCGATCAGAAAATTGTGGGTGAGGTTGACGGTATCCATGATTGCCCTCTCATTGTAATCTGCTCAAATCCAGCCAACACTTCTTTTTGTGCCCAAGTTTTTACTATAGCGACCCGCCTGCCCATGCCTGAATACAACCGCGCCCTGGTCTGGTTTCGCCGGGATCTGCGTGACTACGATCATGCCGCCCTCTACCACGCGCTCAAACATGCCCGGCAGGTGGTCTGCGCGTTTGTCTTCGATCGGGAGATTCAGGATGCGCTGACCGATGCGGCCGACCGTCGGGTCGAGTTCATCCACGCCAGCGTGACCGAATTGCAGCAGGCCCTGCAGGCTCGGGGCGGCGGTCTTGTGGTGAGACATGGCCTTGCGCGCGACGAAATCGTGCAACTGGCGGCTGACATCAACGCCGACGCCGTGTTTTTCAACCATGACGACGACCCTGCCGCGCTGGCGCGAGATGCCGCGGTCGAGACGGCGTTGAAGCGCAATAACGTAGCCGTTCACCACAGCAAGGACACGGTGATCTTTGAACGTGAGGAAGTGCTTACCGCCAGCGGCACGCCTTACAGCGTCTTCACGCCGTATAAAAATGCCTGGCTGAAAACGCTGACGCCGTTTTATCTGCGCGCCTATCCGGTTGATGTTTATGCCGAGCGACTGGTGGCACAGTCGACGCCGATTCCGGACCTGCGGGATCTGGGGTTTGCTCCCACCAATTTGCGCGAACTCCGGCTGCCTACCGGCATGTCGGGCGGCGCGCAGCTGATCGATGATTTTCTGCAGCGCATCGACCGTTATCAGGAGACGCGAGATTTCCCCGCGCTGAAAGGGCCGTCGTATCTGTCGGTGCACCTGCGTTTCGGCACGGTGTCGGTCCGCCAACTCGCTGCCGCGGCCTGGCAACAGGGTGGGCGCGGTGCGCAGACCTGGCTGGCCGAACTGATCTGGCGCGATTTCTACCATCAGATCCTGTGGCATCGCCCCGACGTCGCCAGCGGACACACCTTCAAGCCGCAGTACGACGCGCTGCCGTGGCCGAATCCGCCGGGTCATTTTGCCGCTTGGTGCGAAGCACGTACCGGCTATCCACTGGTTGATGCCGCGATGCGTCAACTTAACCAGACCGGCTACATGCACAACCGCTTGCGCATGGTCACCGCTTCGTTTCTAGCCAAGGATCTGCTGGTCGACTGGCGGCTGGGTGAGAAATATTTCGCCGACAAACTGATCGATTACGACCTTGCCGCCAACAGTGGCGGCTGGCAGTGGGCGGCCTCGGTCGGCTGCGACGCGCAGCCGTGGTTTCGCATTTTCAATCCGGTGACGCAATCCGAGCGCTTCGACGCCCATGGGAATTTCATTCGTCGCTATCTGTCGGAATTGGCCTTGGTGCCGGAGAAATTCATCCACGCCCCCTGGAAGATGCCTGCCGCCGAACGGCAGCGCGCGGGATGCGTCATCGGCCGCGATTACCCCGATCCGATTGTTGACCACGCAGTACAAAGAGCGCTCGCGCTGGCACTTTTCGGGCAGGCGTCGCAGCCTGCGCTACAGTAACGCTCGCGGCATCACGCCGCATCCAGACAAGGAGATTTCATGGCAGCCTGGTTGATTCCCGCAGTCAAGGCAATTCTGCCTTTTGTGAGTCCGATCGTTTCGGCAGCATTGCCGGTCTTCACGACCCGAAAGAGTGAAGTGCCTGTGCAGGACCCGTCCGGGGTCCTGCAGCAGCAGATAACCGAGTTGCAGACAGCGGCTTCGCAGAATGCGCTGCACGTGAAGGAGTTGGCGGAGCAGTTGCAGAAAACAGTGACCGCGCTCGAACAGGGCGCGGCCGTAGCAGAGTCGCGCTTCAGGCGGACGACGGTGTTGTGCGGGGTGGCTATTGCATTGTCGCTGCTGGCTGCGGGGGGGGCGATACTTGTATTTCTTTCGGTCTAGCGCAGATTGCGGTTGCATTTCACGGGGCGGCAGCCATCCTTGTAGAAGGTGTTGCGTCATCGCGGGATTCTAGGCGCGGCACACTTCCAATCGCAGATGAGGAGGCAATTGCATGGCAAATTACAAAATTGAAGATGTCGAAGGAATCGGTCCCGTGCTGGGAGAGAAATTCCGTTCCGCCGGTGTTAAGGACACGGACGCACTCCTGAAAAACACGCTCACACCCAGCCAGCGCAAGGTTCTGGCAGAAAAATCGGGCCTGTCCGAAGCGCGCGTGTTGCAGTTCGCGAACATGGTTGATCTCTACCGGATCAGCGGCGTCGGCTCTGAGTATGCCGAGTTGCTTGAAGTTGCCGGGGTTGACACCGTTCCTGAACTTGCAATGCGCAACGCGGCCAATCTCACGCAGACGATGGCAACCGTCAATCAGGAAAAGAAGTTGACCCGCCAGGTGCCGACCGAATCCGAAGTCAGCAAATGGATCGAGCAAGCGAAGGGATTGCCCAGGATGCTGGAATACTGAGCGGGCGGGCAACAATAAAGCTGGGGATGCCCGGCTTTATTGTTGCCGCAAGCGGCCAGTGCCTTACCCGCAAAGGGCCGGCCGCGTTGCAAAGACGCGCTAGCGTCAACAAGCGCGCTCAGGCGGCCTTTTCGTGGTGGTAGCCCGTTACGGTATCGACTTCGGTCTTGGAACCGAGGATCACCGGCACGCGCTGGTGCAGACCTTCCGGGGTCAGGTCGAGGATGCGTTCACGGCCGGTGGTGGCCGCACCGCCGGCTTGCTCGACGATGAAAGCCATCGGGTTGGCTTCGTACAGCAGGCGCAGCTTGCCGGCCTTGGCGGGATCCTTAGTGTCCTTGGGGTACATGAAGATGCCGCCGCGGGTGAGGATGCGGTGCACTTCGGCCACCATCGAGGCCACCCAGCGCATGTTGAAGTCCTTGCCGCGCGGACCGGTTTTGCCGGCCAGGCACTCATCGACGTAGCGCTGCACCGGCTTTTCCCAGAAACGCATGTTGGACGCGTTGATCGCGAACTCGCGGGTTTCGGTGGGGATCTTCATGTCGGGGTGGGTCAGCACGAACTCGCCGACGTCGCGGTCGAGCGTGAAGCCGTTGGTGCCGTGGCCGAAGGTCAGCACCAGCATGGTCGAGGAACCATAGATCGCATAGCCGGCGCACACCTGCTGGGTGCCGGTTTGCAGGAAGTCTTCCATCTTGGCAGCACGGCCTGCGACCGGGGCTTTCAGGATCGAGAAGATGGTGCCGACCGAGATGTTGACGTCGACGTTGGACGAGCCGTCGAGCGGATCGAACACCAGCAGGTACTTGCCGAGCGGATACTGGCCGGGAATCGAATACACCTCGTCCATTTCTTCCGACGCCATGCCGGCCAGGTGGCCTGCCCACTCGTTGGAGCGGATCATGATGTCATTGGTGATGACGTCGAGCTTCTTCTGTGTTTCGCCCTGAACGTTCTCGGAATCCAGCGAGCCCATCACGCCCAGCAGCGCGCCTTTGTTGACGACGTTGGAAATGGCCTTGCAGGCAATGACGACGTCATTCAGGAGCGAGGTGAAATCGCCGGTTGCGCCGGCGGTGCGGCGTTGTTCTTCAATGATGAACTGGGTAAGGGTTGTGCCGGTATGCATGGTGAGACTCCGAGAAGACCAGGAAATATAAGCAAATCAGAATATTATACACGACAGAGGGTTGCGGCCTGGCGCACTCGCAGGTGTGCTGGCCTGCCCTAATCGGTTACCAATTGATCGGAGCGGGTGAAGGTCCAGGTGCGTGTGATCGACAGAATGTCGGCTTTTTTCCGCATATCATTAGGAAATGGCGCGAAAGGGGCGGCAAGTTCGACGATCTTGATCGCGGCGGTGTCGAGGATTTTGGAGCCGGACGAGCGGTCAACGTCGACTTGTTCGATATGGCCGTTGGCGTGGATCGACACGGTGAGCTTGAGGCTGCCGTAAATTCCCTGGCGGCGCGCAGCTTCAGGGTAGTTGACGTTGCCGACGCGCTCGACCTTGGTGACCCAGTCCTCGACATAGCGCGCAAACGTGTATTCCTTGACATTGGCCCCGACAAACGCACGCTTAGGGCGTTTCTGGTAGTCGTCCCACTGCTGCGAGATGCGAGCCTGCAGTTGCGCCATTTCGCGCGCCTGCAGATTGAGCTGGCTGGCGTCGATGGCGGGCTGGGCCGGTGTCGGCTGCGCGGCCAGCGGGCGTTCCTGCAACTGGGCGTTGGGCTGCAACTGGGTCAGCAAAGCCTTCGCCTGTTGCTCCAGTTCCGCCACCCGCGCCTGCAAGGCGGCCTCCTCGCTGCCGGTTTGGGTTTTGGCGCTGGCGGGCAGCGGGCTCTTCAGGCGGCGGTCTTCATCGGTATTGCCGCCGCCGGCCAGATTGACTTGGGCCAGGGCGTCAGGATTGAGCGGTGAATCGAGGCTTTTGGCGTTGACCAGCACCACTTCCATCGGCAGGTTGGGGTCTTCGAACAGGCGTGGGTTGATCTGCACGAACTGGGTCGACAGCACCATGCCATGCACCGCTGCCGACGCCAGCAAGGCCAGCGCTATGCGTGTGCCTTGTTTGGACGGTTCGGAGAAGGGGGGCGGGGTTGCGGACACCATGGCCTTAAGCAAAGACGGACAAGCCCGATTCTACGGAACGACGGCGGCGATGTCAGGCGGCGGCGCCATGGTTTCTGTGAGTTCGGCGTGAAACTGGATGTCGAGCAGATCGATATTCGAAATCGCCAGCCGTACCTTCGACCCCGGCGCAAGCCCCATCACCGAAGGCGCGCGCGTCACCAGCGGCAGGCTGTCGAAGCGCACCAGGTCTTCGCGGATCACGTTGGCGGTGACTTCGTGGATGGCTTCCTGCTGCATCCAGCGCAGCATCCAGTAGCGCTCCAGCCGCCGCTGGAATTCGTTGTAGGCGTCGTAGGCCAGTTCGAACTCGCGCACCACCGAAAACAACTGTTCGCTGCGCGGCGGGTAGACCGGGTCGCTGCACTGCACCAGGCTGATCAGCTGGCGCTGGTTGACCAGGTCGACGTAGCGGCGCAGGGGCGAAGACGACCATGCATATTGATCGACGCCAAGGCCGACATGCGGATCGGGTGCGGTGGTCATGCGCGTCTTGCCGTTGGACTGCGCGCGGTAAATTCCCGGCACTTTTTTCTCTGCCAGCCAGCCGCCCCAGTGTGCGTTGGCGAAGATCATCAGCTCCGACACCACCTTGTCGATCGGGCTGCCGCGCTTGCGTGGGACGATGCTGATCCGCTCGCCATCGACCTTGAAGTTGTAGTCGACGCGGTCGACCGTATCGGCCTTGCCGCGCCCGGCTTCCAGCACGGCGGCGAAGTCGCGCAGCCATTCCAGTTCGCGGCGGTAGGGGTAGTCCGGAAAGTCGGGATTGCGCAACGTGGCGTCGTTGAACAGCACTTCCAGCGTCTCGTGGCGCAGGTTGTCGGCGATGTGCACCATCTCGAGTTTGGACTCGGTGCCGAGCACGCGCAGGTCGGACGCCACGTCGACATACAGCGACAGCGCCGGGCAGTCGTGGGTTTCGCCCAGCGTGTAGTGGTGGATCAGCGCGTCCGGCAGCATAGTGATCTTGTCGCCGGGGAAGTACACGGTCGACAGCCGTTCGCGCGCGACCTGGTCGAGTTCCGAGCCCGGCGCGATGCCGAGCGCGGGCGCCGCGATGTGGATGCCGACGCGGATGCTGCCGTCGTCGCGCCACTCGACCGACAGCGCATCGTCGATCTCGGTGGTCGCCTCGTCGTCCATCGAGAAGGCGCGCACCGTGCTCTTCGGCAGTTCGGGGGGATCGATCGGTTCAGTCACCGGCG
>JBPPMF010000163.1:0-4428 GCA_051305915.1 Thiobacillus sp.
TAAATTGAGACATGATGGCCTAAAAGCCAATATTGAAGCGGGTTTCAAGAGATTCATGGGTGTCCACGATTTGAATTTCAATTCGCACATTTGCGATGCTTCCGGGTTTGGTGAACCTGGGGTGAAGCATGAACGTGGGCAAGACATTGTTTGCGCAAGTCATGGAGTACGTGCCGTGGAAGACCTTTGGCCGCATCATCGACCGTCACGACGGCGATACGGGTGTTCGCACCTTGGGCTGCGCCGACTTGTTTCGCGTAATGGCCTTCTCGCAATTGACCTGGCGCGAGTCTTTGCGCGACATTGAGGTTTGCCTCGCGTCCAACAGGGCCAAGCTGTTTCACATGGGTTTCTCCGGTGTGCCTGCACGCTCCACGCTCTCGGACGCACTGAATCAGCGCGACTGGCGCATCTATCACGCGCTGGCGATGCGCCTGATTGCGCGCGCCCACGATCTCTACGCCAAAGAACCAACGAGCCTGGAACTCGATGTGACGGTTTATGCGCTGGACTCGACCACCATCGACCTGTGCTTGAGCCTGTTCGACTGGGCGCCCTTTCGCACGACCAAGGCAGCGTGAAGATGCACACGCTGCTGGACCTGCGCGGCGCGATCCCGGCTTTCATCCACATCAGCGATGGCAAGATGGGCGACGTCAAGGTGCTCGATCTTTTGCCCGTCGAGGCGGGCGCTTTTTACGTGATGGATCGGGGCTATCTGGACTTCGGCAGGCTCTTCAAGCTGCATCAGGCGGGTGCATTCTTTGTGACTCGCGCCAAACGCGGGATGAACGCCCGGCGCGTGTACTCGACCAAGACCGACCGCGCTACAGGCGTGATCTGCGATCAGGCGATATGCCTGAACGGCTTTTACGTGTCCCACGACTATCCCGAGCACCTGCGGCGCATCCGATTCAAAGACCCCGAGTCGGGCAAGACGCTGGTGTTTATGACCAACAACACGACGCTGCCGCCATTGACCATCGCCGCGTTGTACAAGAGCCGCTGGCAAGTGGAGTTATTCTTCAAATGGATCAAGCAGCATCTGCGCATCAAGCGATTCTTGGGGACGAGCGAGAACGCGGTGAAGACGCAAATATGGTGCGCGGTGTCCACCTACGTGCTGATCGCCATCGTCAAAAAGGAGCTTCACCTGAATGCCTCGCTCTACACTTTGTTACAGATTTTGTCGGTCTCGATTTTCGAGAAAACCCTTATTTCATGCGCCTTGCAGCCCGACACAGACAGAACCATTCCGCTGTTAACAGATAAGCAACTGATTTTGTTTGATTTTTAACCGGACACTACTGGGAGGAAATCATGGCCAACATCACACGTTTTGACCCCTTCAACATTACCCGCACCGAGCCTTTCGGCACGCAGCGATAAAGCTGGCGATCCAGTAATCGTTCTCCGCAAGCCGAATCCGGGGCGGCGTCCGTGATCGGGCACCGCCATTTTCATTTCGGCGCGTGGATCTGTCGCAGCAGCGGCATGGCGTCCTGAGTCGAGCTAACATTCAGCAAAATCCGCTGTTATCTTGATTGGGTCATGCCATGGAAATCCTGCTGTTAGCTGCACTGATCATGCTGAATGGCGCGTTCGCCATGTCGGAAATCGCGCTGTTGACAGCGCGGCGTGCGCGTCTGTCACGGCTGGCCGAACAAGGCAGCGCGGCGGCGAAGGTGGCCATCAAGCTGCACGACGATCCGACACGTTTCCTGTCGACGGTGCAAGTCGGCATCACCTCGATCGGCATCCTCAATGGCATCGTCGGCGAGGCCGCGCTGGCCGGGCCGCTGGCGCTGTGGCTGCAAACCTTCGGCGTGCCCGCCGAGGCAAGCCAACTCAGCGCCACCGCGCTGGTCGTCGTCGTCATCACCTATGCCACGATCGTACTGGGCGAACTGGTACCCAAACGCATCGCCCAGTTCAATCCCGAGCGCATCGCCTGCCGGGTGGCACGCCCGATGCACTTGCTGGCGCTACTGGCGCGTCCGTTCGTACACCTGCTGTCGCTGTCGACCGATGCCATGCTGCGCCTGCTGCGCAGCCGCCCGTCGGTTCAGCCGGACATCATCGAGGAGGAAATCCACGCGCTGCTGCAGGAAGGTTCGGATAGCGGTGCGATCGAGCAGCAGGAACGCGAGATGGTGCGCAATGTGTTCCGCCTCGACGACCGCCCGGTCGAATCGCTGATGACGCCGCGCGCCGAGATTGTCTTTCTCGACACCACGCTGCCGCTGAAAGAGAACCTGCAGCGCATCGCCCAGTCTGGACATTCGCGCTTCCCGGTCTGCCGCAGCGGACTCGACGAGGTGCTGGGCATTCTTAACGCCAAACAGTTGCTGAATGCGATGCTGGCCAGCGCCCCGCCCGCTCTTCCCGACGAGCTGGAGCCGGCCGTCTTCATGCCGGAACGTCTCAGCGGACTGGATCTGCTGGTTGAATTCCGCGCGTCCAACGCGCACCTGATGCTGGTCATCGACGAATACGGCGAAATCAACGGCCTGGTCACCCTGCGCGACGTGCTGCAAGCCGTCACCGGCGAATTCAAGCCGCACAATCTGGAAGAGGCCTGGGCCGTGCAGCGCGAGGACGGCTCTTGGCTGCTCGACGGCCTGATTCCCGTTCACGAGCTGCAGGACAGGCTCGGGCTGAAAAGCGTGCCGGAAGCCGGCAGGCGCCGCTATCACACGCTGAGCGGTCTGGTGATGTGGCTGTCCGGGCAGTTGCCGCACACCGGCGACGTGCTGGAGTGGGAAAACTGGCGGCTGGAAGTGGTCGACCTCGACGGCAAGCGCATCGACAAGATCCTCGCGACGCCAATACACCCCGGACAGGTCCCGCCCGAAAAGGATTGATCCATCCGCGCGCAGCATGGGCCGGCAAACCTGCCAAGGGGCAAAACCCCGCCCATAAAAAACGCCCGATATACGGGCGTTTTTTATGCGTGCACGACTCGATCAGAAGTTGATGCCGACCTTGGCGCTAAGCAGCCAGTTGTCAGCGCCGCTGACCCCGGGAGCCAGCGTCTTGTCGCGGGTATCCTGGAAGCGGGCGCCAGCACCGAGGAACAGCGGGCCGTTGCGGTAATTCAGGTTGGCGGAAGCCTGGACGCTCCACAAGCCTTCGGTCGGGCCATTCAGGTAGGACGCTCTTGCATAACCGACGCCCGGGCCGACGCCCAGGGTCAGGTTCGGGGCGATCGTCATGAAGTAGTTGGGGTTCATTTCGAAGCTGGTGATTTCCAGGCCGTTGTTATCGTAGGTGCCGATGTTGAACTGCTGGCGAATCGCGCCGGTGGGGGGCTGAAACCAGGGGCAGTTGAGGGACAGTTCCAGGCCCGTGTAAAGATCGCTGCTGACATGATCCGGGTCCATCGAGCCGGCCACTGCGGCCAGTGTGAATTCGGGGTTCCAGCCATCCTTGAAAGCCGGGCCCATTATCCAGCCTTCCGCCAGGGCCGAGCCAGACACGGCGACTGCTGAAAGCAGGCTCAAGGAGAGAGTTTGATTTTCATGGTTTTCCCTTGGGATGAATTGAAGTCAATGACAAATTTGTGACGCATTTTAATCGACAAGCCCACTGGGTCGATATGGATTTCAGCCTCCCGGCTTCATGACCAGTTCAATTTCGACGTAATAACGCAACGCATCCGGATCGCCTGAAAGGGCTGTCAGGGGCTGCCAGTCCTGCGCGGCCAAGGTCCTGACGAAGGCCTGGTGACCGGTGGCCGTGCAGGTCAGCGTGCCAGGCGCGTTTTTCGGCATGCCCAGAACCATCCCCGGCGCCTTGAATCTGCGCAGGCCGGCCTTGTCCTCGAAGGTGCAATCAGCCGGGATGACGGAACTCACCTTGATGTGGCTGTTGGGCGGCCGTGTATTACAAGTGATGACGCAGCAGCCACTGGTCAACACGGCAACCAAGGTCAGCAGAACGATATTTCTGGACATCCTTTCCCCCTTTTTGATTATTGATCGGGCGCATTGTGCGCTGGCGAAAAACGTCCGGCAAGCGCATCACGCAGGCAAGACGTGACGCTCAAGCCGGCGGGCTGCCGCGGTAGACGCAGCCGGAATCATGCGACTCCATGACGAGGATTTTGGACAAGCCCGGGAGCGCGGGTTTAAGCGCGTTCCACAGCCACACCGCCAGGTTTTCGCTGGTGGGGTTTTCCAGCCCGGCAATGTCGTTCAGATTGCGATGGTCGAGCGCGGCGTGGATGGGCTGCCAGGCCACCTCGATGTCGGCAAAGTCGAGCACCCAGCCCAGCGTGGGGTCGATATCGCCGCTAACGGTGAGTTCGACCCGGAACGAATGGCCGTGCAGTCGCGAGCAGGGATGGGATGCGGGCAGCGCGGGCAAGCGGCGCGCGCATTGCAGGTGGAAGATGCGGAAGATGTCCATTGCGGCATTCTCGCGCAA
>JBPPMF010000165.1:0-19281 GCA_051305915.1 Thiobacillus sp.
CTCTCTCACCATGGCATAGGCGCTGCGGTCGACGTATTCGTCCGAGCGGCGCATGGTCAGCAGTGCCACCGGATAATAACGGCAGGCGGTCGGGCGGTCTTCGTAGACGCCGCAGCCTTCCGGGGTCATGAACAGGCAGGCGGTGCCGCCTTCGACCGGCTTCAGCTTGACGCCGGGCATGCCGTCCTTGTCCATCTCGAACGGCACCGAATACTGGTTGAGAAATTCGCCGGACGACATGTCCAGACGTTTCTTCAGGCGCAGGATGTCGTAGGGGGTGAGCGGAATGTCGATGTTGCTGCAGCAGGCATTCCAGCACTTGACGTCACGATGGCAGCGAAACTGCAGCGTTGCGTCTTCCGTCAGCATGATGGGTTTGACCGGGCTGCCCGCAAACGGGGAGTCTTCGATCATGTCTTTAAATTCGGCTTCGTTCATGGTTCAACCTCGTGGGGCTTGGCCCCTCACTTCAAAAAACAATTAACACACAGATGGGAGGACGTAGGGTACGCGCTTTCAACTGGATGCTAAACCTTGTTGCTCTTGCAGTTTTGCCTGTTTGAAAAAAACCGGGCGCCGCTGTAATGATAAGGCGTCACCCAAAAAACCGGGCGCCGCAAGGGCGCCCGGAGTTTACTGCATCACTGATGAATTAGTGGGCAGCGGGCTTGAACAGCTTGGATTTATCAACAATATCCACGTGGGCGCGCTTGAAGCAGTTCCACTGTTTGGAGTTCTTGTCGTAAACCGAGTTCACGAAGCAATGCCAATTTTCCTCATCGACAAAGTTCTTGTCCATGCGGTAGTAGAAGCCGGGGTAACGGCTTTCTTCGCGGAACTGGATGTGCTTCATGTGGGCTTCCGCCGTCAGGATACGGTGGTAGTTTTCCCAGGCGCGCAGCAGTTCGTGCAGGTCTTTTGCACGCATCTTCTCAGCGTCTTCCTTCAGCATGTTCAGCTTCTCTTCTGCCACGCCCAGCATGTTTGCGTTGGTCGTGTAGTAGGTTGCGACACCTGCCACATACTCGTCCATGATTTTTTGCAGACGGAACTGCGCCATCTTGGGCGTGATGTAGTTGGGGTTGACGTCGATTGCCGTGGTGTAGTCCTTGTGCTCCAGGTAGGTACGCACCGGCTTGTAGATGTCTTCCACCAGTTGCTCAACGGAGGTGTCGAGTTCCGGCTTCAGGTCTTTGTTGTCGATGCAGTATTTGACCATGGACTTGGCGCACATGCGGCCTTCGGCGTGTGAGCCGGAGGAGAACTTGTGGCCGGATGCGCCCACGCCGTCGCCAGCGGTGAACAGACCCTTGACCGTGGTCATCGAGCGGTAGCCCCAGCTCCAGCCAGACGGCAGGTGACCCGGGATCTTCGCCTTGTCAGCGTGATCTTCGGAGGTCGGTGCGCCCACGTCGGTCGGACCCGACACCCAGATGCCGCAGCAACCGGAGTGCGAACCCAGCAGGTAGGGCTCGGTCGGCATCAGTTCGGAGTTCTTCTTCTCCGGCTCGATGTTCTCACCCACCCAGATACCACACTGGCCGACGCACATGTCGAGGAAGTCTTCCCAGGCTTCTGCTTCCAGGTGCTTCACTTCGCGCGGGGTCAGCGTTTCACGCAGTTTTGCCAAAGCGGTCACGGTGTCCATGTAAATGGGGCCGCGGCCTTCCTTCATTTCCTTCAGCATCAGGTGGTTACGCAGACACGATGCGGGAACGGCCGCCTGCCCGTAGGGAGGGTAGTCATTCAGCAGTTCCTTGTTTTTCACCATGTAGACTTCGCCGTATGCGTTCACAGCTTGCGCTTTGAACAGCAGGAACCATGCGCCAACCGGGCCATAACCGTCCTTGAAGCGGGCGGGTACGAAGCGGTTTTCCATCATGGTCAGCTCGGCGCCAGCTTCGGCAGCCATCGCGTAGGTCGAACCTGCGTTCCACACCGGGTACCAGGCGCGGCCGGTACCTTCACCAACCGAACGCGGACGGAAGATGTTCACGCAACCGCCAGCAGCCAGCAGAATGGCCTTGGCCTTGTACACGACAACCTTGTGGTCACGGGTCGAGAAGCCGACTGCACCGGCGATGCGGTTGGGGTCGTTCTTGTCGTTGACCAGCTTGACGATGAAGATACGCTCTTCGATGCGATCCATGCCGAGCGCTTTCTTGGTGGCCTCAGCAACGATCCATTTGTAGGATTCGCCGTTGATCATGATCTGCCATTTGCCGGAACGCACGGGCTTGCCGCCGTCCTTCAATGCGGGCAGACCCTGGGCGCCGTCATGACGCTCGCCGTTTTCGTCGGTTTTCCAGATCGGCAGACCCCATTCTTCGAACAGGTGAACGGAATCATCCACGTTACGGCCCAGGTCATAGGCCAGGTCGTCACGGGTGATGCCCATCAGGTCGTTGGAGACCATGCGGGCGTAGTCGGCGGGATCCTGCTCGGAGCCGATGTAGGTGTTGATTGCGGACAGGCCCTGCGCAACAGCGCCGGAACGGTCCATCGCGGCCTTGTCGACCAGCTTGATTTTCAGGTCGATGCCCATTTCGGCTTTGGCCGCATCGGCCCAGCGCATGACTTCGTAACCAGCGCCGCAGCATGCCATGCCACCGCCGATCAGGAGGATGTCTACTTCCTCCTGGACTACTTCGGGATTACCAAATTCTCCAGCCATTTCACACCTCTTTCAATTAAATCTGGATTACTTACGGATCAGTTCGGCGGGGTTGCCGGCACGGTAACCACCCATCATGTCCCGGGTGAACGAACCCGTGGATTCGATATCAGCCATCTTGGGCATGGGTTTGCCGCCGTAGCAGTCGATGGAGCCTTCGGGCGTGGTGCGGATCGGGAACTTGAAACGCTTCAGCACGCCGTTGCGGAACTTGATCGTCCACATGATGGAATCGGAACCACGCAGCGGCTGCACCATGCCGCCCAGCGGCACGACGTCGGCGTAGTGGCGAACTTCAATGGCTTGCTGCGGGCAAATCTTCACGCAGGAATAGCACTCCCAGCACTGCTCGGGTTCCTGGTTGAATGCACGCATGGCGTGGCCGGTTTCAGAACCGTCCTTGTCCAGCTTCATCAGATCGTGCGGGCAGATGTACATACAAGCGGTCTTATCCTGACCCTTGCAGCCGTCGCACTTATCGGTACGAACATAGGTTGGCATTACAGTCTCCTAAAGTTAGCTAACAATCCGCGTACGTCGCGGTCCGATTAGAACTGAACCCGTCCTTGGCCGGGGCGTATCGCGAATCCGCTTCCGGTAGGCTCGTGTCCTAAAACCCTTGCCCTGTCGACTGTCGCTTCGAGCAGGGCAGATTCCCTCCGGCTTTGCCGGAGGGAAAAATCATGCTGCCGAGTGGCCCTTCAACTCGACTTTGACGTTCTCTTCTGCGGAGAGGCCGGCGTAGTATTTCTGCAGCACCTTGGCCACTTCCGGACGGCTGAATTCAACCGGCAGATCCTGGCCTTCGGACAGCATCGAACGCACCTTGGTGCCGGACAGCAGGATGCGGTCATCCTTGGTGTGCGGGCAGGTGCGCTGCGAGGCCATGCCACCGCACTTGTTGCACCAGAAGGTCCAGTCGATGTTCATGTTCTTGGTTTCGAGCGCGTCCTTGGGGATTTCGTCGAAAATCTTCTGTGCGTCGAACGGGCCGTAGTAGTCGCCCACACCGGCGTGGTCACGGCCGACGATCAGGTGCGAACAGCCATAGTTCTGGCGGAACAGCGCATGCAGCAGCGCTTCACGCGGGCCGGCATAGCGCATGTCGAGCGGGTAGCCGGCCTGAATCACGGTGTTGGGGGCAAAGTAGTTGTCGACCAGCACGCTGATGGCCTCGGAACGCACTTCGGCGGGGATGTCACCCGGCTTCAGCGCGCCCAGCAGCGAGTGAACCAGCACGCCGTCCATTGTTTCGATGGCGATCTTGGCCAAGTATTCATGGCTGCGGTGCATCGGGTTGCGGGTCTGGAAGGCTGCAATCTTGGACCAGCCCAGTTGCTCGAACTTGGCGCGGGTCTCGGCGGGCGTCATGAACTGGTCGCCGTACTCTTCCTTGAAGCTGCCGGTGGACAGGACCTTGACCGGGCCGGCCAGGTTGTATTTGCCCTGGGCCATGACCATCTTGACGCCGGGATGCTCCAAATCGGTGGTCTTGTAGACCTGCATGCACTCATGAGCCTTGTCGATGCCGTATTTCTCGGTCACCTTCATGGTGCCCATGATGTCGCCGGTTTCAGCGTCGACCAGGGCGATGTCGTCACCCGCCTTGACCGTCTCGTCGTTGGTCGACAGGGTGACGGGGATCGGCCAGAACAGGCCGTTGGCCATCTTGAAACCGTCGCACACGCCTTCCCAGTCTGCGCGGGTCATGAAGCCATCCAGCGGGGTAAAGCCGCCGATGCCCATCATGATGAGGTCGCCGGTTTCGCGCGAACTCAGCTTGACCTTGGGCAGTGAAGCCGCGCGGGTTTTTTCAGCGGCGAGCGCATCGCCCGTCAGTAGCAGGGGCTTGAGTTCACCGCCACCGTGGGGGCTTACGAGTTTGGACATGCTGTCTCCTCAGACTTGATGGGGGTATTAGAGTCGGGATAGCACTGGGGGCGGTCCCTGAATAATGCTTTATTTTTATTTAAGGATAAGCGGGTTTGATATAGCGGGTTTGCAACGAAAAAGCCCGGAAAAACCGGGCTTTTACATTTTAAAAACAATCGTTTATGCGTCGAAGAAGGCGGGCATGTCGGTTTGTTCGGTCTTGATGACGTCAACCCAGGCGGGTTTGGTGTCGCCTCCGGCGGCAGCCAGCTTCTTGGTTTCCTCGTAGAGCATTTTCCAGCGGTTGTAGAGACAGTCGCTGACCTTGCGCATGCCGGCGTCGAAGTAAGAGTTGTGCAAGTCACCAATGGTGCGGGTGAAGGACTCCATCTGCTCCAGCAGGTTGTGCGGATAGCCGTGACGGTTGGGGTCGGCGTACTTGACCATTTCGCGCTTGACCGCGCGCACAAAGACTTTCTGGCCTTCGGTCAGGTCGGCTTCGGTGCGGGGCGCGCCGCCGTAATTCATCACTTCGTGGATGAAACCGTTCAGGCGTTCGCCGAAATCGAAGTTGGCGTAATCGACGTTTTGCATAAATTCTCCGTTGTCTGATGATGCTTTTGAAACTGGATTTGACTCCAACCGCGTATCCTACGCCGCGCGATGCGGCTGTCTAGCGTCTTCCCGGAATGGCCGGGCGATTATTTTCCAAGTCCTTGAATCCAGCGGGAATAAATTTTGTCCGCCAGTCGGTGCAACTGCGCCGTGCGGGAAGCCATGTCCGCCTGGATCGTCTCGACCGATTGCACGCCCGCGCTGTTGCCGGCGGCGATCTCGGCGGCGCCGTTGTCGCACCAGCTGGCGATGAGTTCGGGTGTCATTTCAACATGGCATTGCATGCCGATGTGGCGGTCATTCAGCACATAGGCCTGGTTGGCGCACCAAGCGCTGTCGAGGATGCGGGTGGCGCCCGGCGGTAGCGTGAAAGTTTCGCCGTGCCAGTGAAACGCCAGCATCGGGGCGCTTGCCTCGCCCAACCAGGGGCGCGCGGCGTCCGTATCGGTGACGCGGACGTCACCCCAGCCGATTTCCTTGACCGGGTTGGCGCCGACCGATCCGCCCAGCGCGCGGGCCATCAACTGCCCGCCCAGGCAGTGGCCGATTACCGGGATGTCGGCGGCGACGGCCTCGCGGATCAGCGCCAGCAGGGGTGGAATCCACGGCAGGTCATCGTTCACACTCATTGGCCCGCCCATCAAGCAGACGCCAGAAACACCGTTAAGGTTTTCAGGCACGGCGTCGCCGGCGTCGATGCGCACCAGTTTCCAGGGAATATTGTGGCGATCCAGGAACGTGGTGAAATACCCCGGACCTTCGGTGGGGGAATGACGAAAAATCAGAACAGGATGCATGATGGCGCTCAACAGAAAATCAATTCCACTCATCTTAGCCGCCTGGGTGCTTGTCTGCACCTCCGCATGGGCGACCAGCGTGTCGGTGGTGGGCTTGTTCAAGGACAAGGCCATCGTCAGCATCGACGGTGGCAAGCCGCGCACCCTCAGCGTGGGCGAGGCGATAGGCGGGGTGAAGTTGCTCGCCGCGGATTCCGGTAGCGCCAGTTTCGATGTCGACGGCAAGCGCCGCACCCTGGGCATGGGGCAATCGTTTGCCGGCGGCCCGGCAACGGCTGAACGCCAGAGCGTGTCGCTCTCTGCCGATGCGCGCGGCCACTTCGTCGCCGCCGGCTCGCTCAACGGGTATCCGATGAGCTTCCTGGTCGATACCGGCGCCACCTCAATTGCCATCAATGCGGCTGAAGCGCGGCGGATCGGACTCGATTACAAGGCGGGGCAGGCCGTCGGCGTCGGCACGGCCGCGGGGGTGGTGCCCGCCTGGCGCGTCAAGTTCGGCACCGTCAAGGTTGGTGGCATCACTCTCAACCAGGTGGACGGTATGGTGGTGGAGAGCGGCCTCAATGTGCCACTGCTGGGGATGAGTTTCCTCAACCGGATGGAAATGCTGCGCGACGGCCAGACGATGACGCTGACCAAGCGTTATTGATTGAGGCGGTTGGTTAAACCTAGAAACCGCAGTTGACCGCTTGTCTCCTTGGTGAAAACCTCATGAACCCTAAATTTTTCTCCCTTCGATGACGTTCACCCAATGGGTGAGGCCGCTACGTGCCCGATGGCACGCCTGCTCGTGCGCCTGCCTTTGTCGCGCCTCCTTGCAGGCCCCGGCCTGCCGCGTCGTTGCTTCGCGGCAGACACCCGATCAGACGCACCCTCGGGCGCGTCCAACTGCGGTTTCTAGGTTAAATGCAACAAGGCCTGCGATTGCAGGCCTTGTTTTTGGGCGAAACCCTGATTTATTGCCTGGTCTTGTCGCGCTCGATCAGCGCATAGGCCGAGTGGTTGTGAATGGACTCGAAATTCTCGGCCTCCACCACATAGGCGTCGATCAGCGGCTCGGCGTTCAGCGCGGCAGCGACGTCGCGCACGATGTCTTCGACGAATTTCGGATTGTTGTAGGCGCGCTCAGTGACGAACTTCTCGTCCGGCCGCTTCAGCAGGCCGAAGAGCTCGCACGAGGCCTGGTCCTCGACCTTGCGCACCAGATCCTCGATCCACAGGAAACCGTTGGTTCTGGCCGAAACGGTGACGTGCGAGCGCTGATTGTGCGCGCCGTAATCGGAGATTTTCTTCGAACACGGGCACAGCGAGGTCACCGGCACCAGCACCTTGGTGGTGTGGGTGAACTGGCCGTTTTCGATAGAACCGATGAAGGTGACTTCGTAATCCAGCAGGCTCTGCACGCAGGAGACGGGCGCGGTCTTGTTGATGAAGTAGGGGAATGTCATCTCGACGTAGCCCGATTCGGCCTCCAGGCGCTCGACCATCTGGCGCAGCATGCCTTCGAAGTTTTCGACCGAAATCTCACGCTCACGCGTGTTGAGAATTTCGATGAAGCGCGACATATGGGTGCCCTTGAAGTTGTGCGGCAGGTACACATACATGTTGAAGTTGGCGATGGTGTGCTGAACGCCGTCGCTCTTGTCAGCCACCCGGATCGGATGGCGAATGCTCTTGATGCCAACCTTGTTGATGGCGATTTGCCGCGTGTCGGCCGAGCTTTGTACGTCGGGCATGCAGACGGTGTCGCAAATCTGATTCATGGCGGGCTCCTTGATGTGGTATCAGCTCAAGCTGATGACAGTTTAGACTAAGTATAAACTGTCGGAATAGTTGAGTAAACTACTCGGGTAATAGGGTTATCCGCTGGCGGACAGCGTGTTCGATCCCCGCGGCATCGAGTCCGCAGCCAGCCAGCATTTTTGTCGTGTCGCCATGCTCGATGAAGCTGTCAGGCAGCCCCAGGTGTAGCAGCGGCAGTGTGATGCCCAGTTCGGCCAGTGCTTCGGCCACCCCGGCGCCGGCGCCACCCGCCACCGCGTTTTCTTCCAGCGTCACCAGCAGGCGGTGGTGTTGTGCCAGTTCGCGTAGCAGGTCGATGTCCAGCGGTTTCACAAAACGCATGTCGGCCACGCTGGCGTCGAGCGCATTGGCCGCCGCCAACGCGGGCGTGACCAGGCTGCCGAAGGCGATCAATGCGACATCGCGGCCACTGCGCCGCAGCACGCCCTTGCCGATTTCGACCGGATCGAGGCTGGGTTCGATGACGGCACCGGTGCCGCTTCCGCGCGGGTAGCGCACCGCCGACGGGCCGTTGTGCAGAAACGCGGTCGTCAGCAGGCGGCGGCACTCGTTCTCGTCCGACGGCGCGGCGATCAGCATGTTGGGAATGCAACGCAGGAAGGAAAGATCGAAGCTGCCGGCGTGGGTGGGGCCGTCGGCACCGACCAGACCGGCGCGGTCGATCGCCAGCATCACCGGCAGGTCCTGCAGCGCGATGTCGTGGATCATTTGATCGTAGGCGCGCTGCAGGAAAGTCGAATAAATCGCCACGACCGGTTTCACGCCTTCGCAGGCGAGACCGGCGGCAAAGGTCAGGGCATGTTGCTCGGCGATGCCGACGTCGAAATAGCGCTTTGGATAATCCTGCGAAAAGCGCACCAGCCCGGAGCCCTCGCGCATCGCCGGGGTGATGCCGACCAGCCGCGCATCGGCCGCCGCCATGTCGCACAGCCAGTCGCCGAATACCTGGGTGTAGGTGGGTTTGCCGCCGGTTTTCTCGGCGATGCCGTCTTCCGGGTCGAAGCGCGACACGCCGTGATACAGGCAGGGATTGGCCTCGGCCAGGGGATAGCCTTTGCCTTTTCGGGTCACGATATGGAGGAACTGCGGTCCTTCGAGCTGCTTGATGTTGGAGAGGGTGTCCAGCAGCACGTCGAGGTCGTGGCCATCGATCGGGCCGATGTAGTTGAAACCGAACTCCTCGAACAGGGTGCCCGGCGTCACCATGCCTTTCATGTGTTCCTCGGCGCGCTTGGCGAGCTCGCGGATCGGTGGCGCGACGGACAAGACTTTTTCGCCCGCGCGGCGGGCGGCTGCGTAGAACTTGCCCGACATCAAGCGCGCCAGGTAGTTGTTGAGCGCGCCGACGTTGGGCGAGATCGACATGTCGTTGTCGTTCAGCACCACCAGCAGCGGCAGGTTGGTGGCGCCGGCGTTGTTGAGCGCCTCGAACGCCATGCCGGCGGTCATCGCGCCGTCGCCGATGATGGCCACCGCGCGCTGGTTGGAACCCAACTGGCGAAAGGCCTCGGCCATGCCGAGCGCAGCCGAAATCGAGGTGCTGGAATGGCCCACGCCGAAAGCGTCGTATTCGCTTTCGGTTCGGCGCGGAAAGCCGGCAATGCCGCCGCTCTGGCGCAGGTTGGCCATCGCCACGCGGCGGCCGGTCAGAATCTTGTGGGCATAGGTTTGGTGGCCGACATCCCACACGATGCGGTCGCCCGGGGTGTCGAACACGTAATGCAGCGCGAGGGTCAGTTCGACGGTGCCGAGGTTGGAGGCGAGGTGGCCGCCGGTCTGGGCGACCGAATTCACCAGAAATTCACGCAGTTCCGCGGCGAGTTTCGGCAATTGGTCGGGCGACAGCGCGCGCAGATCGGCGGGGGTATCGAGGGTATCGAGCAAAGGCGTGGTCATCTCAAAATGTCCGTTCGACCACGAAGTCAGCCAGTTGGCGCAGCCGTTCGGCGGGTGCACCCAGATTGGCCAGCGCGGCGTGAGCATCGGCGCGCAGTTCCTGCGCCAGTTCGCGTGCACGCGCTACGCCGAGCAGGCTGACGTAAGTGGGTTTGTTGTTGGCGGCATCCTTGCCAGCGGTCTTGCCGAGCGTGGCGGTGGGCGCTTCGGCGTCGAGCACGTCGTCGACCACCTGGAACGCAAGGCCGATGCACTTCGCGTAATGGTCGAGCGCGGCAGCGGTCGCGTCAGTCATGTGGCCGCACTGCGCGCCCAGCAGCACCGAGGCGCGGATCAGCGCGCCGGTCTTGTGGATGTGCATGAATTCGAGTTCGGTGAGGTTGAGCGGTTTGCCCACGCTGGCCAGATCGATCGCCTGGCCGCCAGCCATGCCGCGAGAGCCGGACGCCTGCGCCAGCAACCCTACCATGTTCAATTGGCTTGCTGCGTCGTTGGCCAGCGGCTGTGCGGCGAGGATGCCGAACGCCAGGCTTTGCAGGGCGTCGCCCACCAGCAGCGCAGTGGCCTCGTCGAATTCGACATGCACCGTGGGCTTGCCTCGCCGCAGCGCATCGTCGTCCATCGCCGGCATGTCGTCGTGCACCAGCGAATAAGCGTGGATCAGTTCGACCGCGGCGGCGGCATGCTGCACGCGCTCAGGGTCAGCGCAGGTGACTTCGCCAGCGGCAAACGCCAGCAGCGGGCGCACGCGCTTGCCGCCGCCCAGAACGGCGTAACGCATGGCTTCGTGCAGGCGCTCGGGACCGATATGTGAAGGGGGCAGCCATTCGGCCAGCACGCTTTCCATGCGTGCCTGACAGGCCTGTGTCCAGGCAGAAAAATCAGTCATCGATGTCTTCGGTTTTAATGGGCTGTGCAGCCTCGAAAGGGAGCAAGGCGCCGTTTTCCAGAATTTTCACCTGCTGTTCCGCATCGGCCAATTGCTGGCGGCAATACTGCAGCAGTTCGGCGCCGCGCTTGTACGCGGTCAACGAGGCTTCCAGCGGCAACTGGCCGGATTCCATTTCAGCCACGATGGCTTCCAGTTCGGCCAGGGCGGATTCGTAATCTTTGGGGGGGGTGGCGCGGGATTTGGCCATTCAATCGAACCCGGCAGGCAAAGAACGCTACTTTAACAAATTCAGCCCTGGGGTGCCTCTCCGGCTGAATCGGCTGTGCTAGAATTTTGCGCTTTCCGGCCTGTTTTTCAGGGGTTCATCCGCTAATCCGGTGGGCATTGGGGCCAAGGCTCCGATACGTTTTTAATGGTGATCGCTCCACGATCACGCTTGCCGCTTTCGGTACCGACCGGAAGGGGGCTTGGTTTTGAGTAGGGTACGCGATGAGCGATCTCGCCGAATCCAGCGCCTTGTCGCTAACTTCACCTCAGTTGCCAGTTTCCTGGAATTTCGATCCAGCCATCTACGCGCTGGAACTCGAGCATCTGTTCAAGCACGGTCCCGGCTATGCGGGCCATCAGTTGATGGTGCCCGAGCCGGGCGACTATCACGCGCTCGAAATGTTCGACGGTGCCAAAATGCTGGTCCACAGCGGGTCGGGCATTGAGTTGCTGTCCAATGTGTGCCGCCACCGCCAAGCGCTGATGCTGAGCGGACGTGGCAAGCTGCCCTCCAACAACATCGTCTGCCCGATCCACCGCTGGACCTACGACAGCCAGGGCAAACTGATGGGCGCGCCGGAGTTTCCCGGCAACCCTTGCCTCAATCTCAACCGCAGCGGCCTGCAGAACTGGCAGGGCCTGCTGTTTTCCGGCGACCGCGACGTCAAGGCCGATCTGGCTGGCATGCAGGTGGCGCGCGAACTGGATTTTTCCGGCTTCATGCTCGACCGCGTGCAGGTGACGCAGTACGCCTGCAACTGGAAGATATTCATCGAGGTGTATCTGGAGGACTACCACGTCGCGCCGTATCACCCCGGCCTCGGCCACTTCGTCACCTGTGACGACCTCACGTGGGAGTATGGCGACTGGTGTTCGGTGCAGACGGTGGGGGTGAACCGGGGTCTTGCCAAGGCGGGTTCGCCGGTCTACCAGAAATGGCACGAGCAGGTGCTGGCCTACCAGCAGGGCAAAGCACCGGCGCACGGCTCGATCTGGCTGACCTACTACCCCGGCCTGATGGTCGAGTGGTATCCGCACGTGCTGGTGGTGTCGTCGATCGTGCCGACCGGCGTCGAGTCGTGCACCAACGTGGTGGAGTTTTATTATCCCGAGGACATCGCGCTGTTCGAGCGCGCCTTTATCGAGGCGGAACAGGCGGCGTATCACGAGACCGCGGTGGAGGACGAGGACATCTGCGAGCGCATGCACCGTGGGCGGCGCGCGCTGTACCAGCAGGGCATTTCGCAGACCGGGCCGTACCAGTCGCCGCTGGAGGATGGCATGATGCACTTCCATGCCTTCCTGGGGCGCGAGATTGAGCCACACCTGAAGTGAGTTTCCCGGACGCACCAGCAGCCCATCCCGCCCGTTTTTTTTTGCCCGTTTACGCGCGCCATTCACCATGAACTGTTTGCAATGAAGTCGAGCTGGATGCTGGTGGCAGCGGCGCTGTTCGCGCTGATGAGCGTGTTAGTGAAACATGCGTCCGCCACTTTTTCGCCGGCCGAACTGGTGTTTTACCGCTCGGCATTCGGGCTGCTCGCGATCTGGGGTGTGATCGCGCTGCGTCATCGCCAATTGCTGGCGCCGCTTGCTACCCGCCATTTTAGTGGCCATTTCTGGCGCGGGCTGTCTGGTTTTTCCGCACTGGTGCTGTTTTTTTATGCGCTGGCCCAGCTGCCGCTCGCCACCGCGGTCACCCTCAACTACACTGCGCCGCTGTTTCTCGCCGCGCTGTCTGCCTGGTGGCTGCGCGAACGCCACGGGCGGGGGATCGTCGGCGCAGTGCTGCTGGGGTTTATCGGCATCGTACTGCTGCTGCGGCCACAGGTGCAGGGCCAGGACTGGCTGCCGGCGCTGGCCGGACTGGTGTCGGGCATGCTGGCGGCGGTGGCCTACGTCAACGTCAAGCAACTCGGCAAGCTGGGCGAATCCGAATGGCGCGTGGTGTTTTATTTCACCCTGATTGCGACCGTCGGTGGTGCGGCATGGATGGCCGTGGCCGGGTTTCATACGCCGCAGGCCAGCGACTGGCCGGGGCTGATCGGCATCGGCGTCACCGCCACCGTGGCACAGTTGGCGCTGACGCGCGCATACCATCGCGGCCGCACGCTCACGGTTGGATCGCTGGCCTATACCACGGTCGGTTTTTCCGCCCTGTACGGCGTGCTGCTGTTCGGCGAAACGCTGCCGCTGCTGGCCTGGGTCGGCATGGCAGTGGTGGCGATCGCCGGTGTGTGGGCGGTCCACGCATCAACCCCAACGCACCCCGATTCGTTATAGTTCAATCACATTCCAAAGGAGCGCACCATGATCAGCCTGAACGTCAAGGACAACCAGATAGCCGTCACCGTGATGGGGCAGTTCACGCTGGACGATTACCGCGAATTCGAGGCGGCGGTGTGGTACGGCATTCAGTTTCAGGGCACGATCAACCTGCTCTTCGATCTGCGCGACATGCTGTCCTACAGCGTCGACGTGGCGTGGGAAGAGCTGAAATTCTCGCGTGAGCACAAGAACGATTTTGGCCGCGTCGCCATCCTGACCGGCGACCAGTGGGTGGCGTGGAGCATGTGGGTGAACCGGCTGTTCATGTCGGCGGACATCCGTCTGTTCGATGAACTGGAACTGGCGCAAGCTTGGGTGGCGGGCGGCGTGTTGCCCGAGTCGGAAGACTGATGCGTTTTCTGTCCGGCATGCTTGCCAGCCTGCTGGTCATGCCGGCCTCGGCAAACGGACCCTGGCGGGTGGTGCTGGAAACCTCGGCTGAAGTGGTCGCGATCGATCTCTCCAGTTTTCAGCGCAGCGCCGGGCGCATCAGCTTTCGTGAACGAAGCACCCTGCGCGGCGACCAGACCGCCCCCCACAGCCTGCGCCCCATGCGCGAAATTCTGGCGAAGCGGATGATCGATTGTCAAACCCGACAAATCGCCACCCTGTCGCGTGCGGTATTTTCCAACAACGATGCGCTGATCGATCACTTGGCGGCGCATCCGCGCCATGCCGAATGGCAGCCGATTGAAAAGGACGAACCCGTATTCAGGCTGGTGTGCGGATTGAACTTTCCTCCCCCGCTCTCCACCCCTGATGGAACTGCGCCGGGGAATCGCTGATTATTGGTCTCAAGCGGGGAAGCGGGTCCCTAGGCAAGTGGGGCGTAGCTTGTGGATGGATGATCAGTTAAGCTTGTCGGCGAGGTGTAACGCTTTGTTGGGGTAACCGCGGCATCAATATCCGGAATGAAGAAACCTACAAAAGTAACGGCCCTTGTGCCCGCTTACCAGGCGGCGGAGTTCATTCAGCCCACACTGGATTCGTTGTCCGCGCAAATACGCGATCATTTCGACGTTCTCATTTCCGTGGACCTTTGCGACGACGATACTTATAGCGTCTGCCGTAAGCATTGCGAGCGCGATACCCGGTTCAGGGTGGTGAGGCAGGAGCGGCGCCTGGGCTATGTTGGGAATTGCAATTTTCTGCTTGGCCAGGCTGACTCGGATTACGTGCACTTTGCCTTCCACGACGACACCCTGGAACCCACTTACGTGGAAAAACTATGCGCCGTCCTGGACAGCCGGCCGGAGGTGGTGATGAGCTATTCGGACTTGCTCCTGACCGCTGTCGATGGCAGCCAGACACATTGTGCGTATACCGAATTAGATAGCCTGCGCGACAGGGTCGAGCGCGGCAAGAAAGTGTTGTTGCGTACAGGGCATTGGTGGGCGCCGAACCGTGGCGTTTTTCGTCTACGCGAGGCCCGCAAAATTCAGGGGCTCAAGACCAATGGGGCTGGGGAGTTTTCCGCCGATTGGCCATGGTTGTTTCACATGAGCCTGCTCGGTGAGTTTGCCCGTGTACCCGAAACCTTGTGCCTGAAATTTTACAAGCCAAGCAGCCTGTCCAAGAGTTGGGCTTTTTCGGCCAAGCAAAATTATGAAGTAAGCGCTGCCTGCATGCGTGAATTGTGGGACTCGGAATTGAGCAGTGATGAAAAGCTCGAACTCGGCGTGCCTTTGATCAACTGGCTGGCGCAGGTTCATTCTCAACTCAAGCGTGAGTCGGCCGGCTACTCCCAGCCTTATCAGGCCGCGACGGTCCGAATGGAATCCAACGGGCAAAAAATTACCGTACCGGGCCAGATTAATTCAGCCTCCCATCCCTGGCGTTTATTCTAATCACAACTTTGGAGAAGTCGGTTTGCCAACCTTTACGGAGCCTGCGAGCGCGACAGCTGCGACTGAATTTTTCGGCGGTGCAGCCAGGCTGGCGCTTTGCCAGGTTCTATCCGACACCCGGGGCTCTCTGCTTCCGTTTCCGTTCGAATCCATGCCGTTCCCGCCTAACAGGGCGTTTGCGGTGACCCATGTTCAAGCCGGGATGGTTCGCGGTGGGCATGCGCACCTACGCGGTTATCAATGGCTGGTGTGTTTGAATGGCAGCATCGAGATATTGATGCGCTGCCATGGCGAAGAGGTCACCCTGTTGCTGGATTCCGAGCACTTTGGCCTGTTGCTCGGCCCTGGCGTCTGGTGCCAGCAAAAATATCTGGCCGAAGGCTCGGCCCTTCTGGTTTTTGCCAGCGAGCCCTACGATCCGGCTTCCTACATCGAACAATGGACCTGAGGCCGGCCGAGTCGGAATGATTAAAAAAAGCCATCGAATCGCCGTCCTGGGCGCCGGCATCATGGGGAGCTCCCTCGCGCTTTTCCTCGCGCGCCGGGGAGTTTCGGTCACCCTGTTCGATGCCGCGCCTCAGCCAATGTCGTGCGCCAGTCGATGGAACGAGGGCAAGATTCATCTCGGCTTCATTTATAGTGGGGATGCCTCATTGAAAACGGCACGCCAGGTTCTGGGAGGCGGACTATCGTTCAAGCCCGTTCTGGAAACCTTGACCGGCTGTTCGCTTGACTCGGTAGCGACCATGACCGATGACATCTATCTATGCCATCGGCAGACTGTGGTGCAGCCGGATGCGATGGAGGACTATTTTCATCGGGTCGCACACCTGATTCATCAGCATCCGGATGCCGGGCGCTACTTCGTCGATATATCGAACTGCCAGGTCGGCAGACTGAGTTCCCGGGAACTGGGCGCGATTACGGACTCGCCCGAGATCCTTGCGGGATTCCGCGTTCCTGAGCGCTCCGTTTCAACCAACTGGGTTGCGGATCGTTTGATCGATGCCCTGGACGCCGAATCAAGGATCGAGAAATGCATGGGCGTCCATATAACGGCGGCCCGCCCAGCCGTTGCGGGTGAAGTGGATGGCCCTTGGCGGCTGGAGTCCAACCAGGGGGAATTCGGCTCCTACGATCACGTCATAAATGCCCTGTGGGAGGGGCGCCTGGCCATAGACCAGACGGCGGGTCTCAGGCCTGTCGGACCTTGGTCAAACCGGTACCGGCTGTCCTTGTTCGTGCGCACCGCCGAGCCGGTCGATTTGCCGAGTGCGATCATCGCCACCGGACCCTTTGGCGACATCAAGAATTACAACCAACGCGATTTTTATCTGTCCTGGTATCCGTCGGGCTTGAGGATGGAAAGTTCGGATGTGACCCCTCCTCCTCCGCCGTCGTTTGACGATGCGCAGCAATCCGCAATCCAGGATGACGTGCTGCGGCATCTCGAAGCCCTGCTTCCAGGGGTTGCCAAAATCAGGCAGCAGAGCAAATCGGTGGCGCTACGGGGCGGTTGGGTATTCGCTGCGGGCCAGGGAGAATTGTCCAATCCCGACTCCACCCTGCACCGCCGCTCTGATTTCGGGGCTTTCAGATTGGGCCGCTACATGTCCGTGGATACAGGCAAGTATTCAACAGCGCCGTCGATGGCGCTCGACATCGTCAATGGCCTGATCTGATCCGCAAGCGGTCCAGCTGAATTGCCATCAGGGATAGAGAGGGGCGCCATGCTCCAACTGGTTAAATGTGCGCCGGCCTGAAAATTTCCTGATTGGCGTAATAGCCGGCACAGCCATTTGCCGTATCCCATCCCGGGATGCCCTGCACCGGAAGCGGGGCGAGCAGACGCGGGGTGTCGATCGCGTCGAGCGCGGTGACCGCTTGCGCCTCGGCGTCATCGGGGTCGAGCGACACCGCAATCAGCATCAGGCATTTGCCGGTGATCGACGGATAGGGCGCTAGTGCTTTTTCCAGCAGTGCATGGCCGACCACCACAAAGCGCATGTCGGCTTCGACACGCGAGCGCATTTCCCAGAACAAAGCTTGCCAGGCGCGCCCGGCCAGCCATTCGGGCAAAGCCGGGTCGCGGCTGATCACCCATACCCCCGATTCATCCAGCACCGTCAGCGCGTCGCGCCGGCGGCCGCGTCGGCTGTCTGTCTCAAGCGCGATGGCCTCGCCGTGGGCCGCATTCAGCGCGGACTTGAAGCGCGGAAAGCGCAACCACACCAGCGCATTCAGCAGATCGTGCCAGGTATCGGGGCGGGTCGGCACTTGGCCGGTGTGCAGGATATGGGTTTCGTAATCGCGCGCCGAGAGGCGGCCGTCGGGGACGAAAAAGCGCAGCGGCAAGCCGCGAGCCTGGGTCGTTCCGCGTGCGGCGGCCAGTGCGTTGAGGGCATCGAGCGTGGGCCGGCCATGTGGCAGTTCCAGTGCATCGATCAGGCCACGATAGGGTGCAAAGGCGGGGTGGTCGAAACTCAATGCAGCGACTCGGACAAAGCCTGGCGGTATTGCCGTGTCAGCGGGTGGGTGCTGCCGAGCAGGTCGAACAGTGCCAGCAGGCTGAAGCGGCCGATTTCGTGGCGGTAGCTGCGATCGGTGCGGGCGATGAATAGCAGTTCTTCCATGGCGGCAGCAAAGTCGTCCTCTGACAGCAGCACGGCGGCACGTTGGTAGTGGGTAGCGAGTTCGTCGCCATCAAGCGCAAGGCGGGCTTCGAGCTCGGCCAGCGGCGGCGCCAGGCGCGCAGTTTCCGCCAGATTCAGATGTGCATGCAGGCGAGCAATATCGGGTTCCGCCCGCGCTTCCGGCGGCAGGCTGTCGAGCAGCTTCAGCGCCTGCTCGCCTTCACCTTCGGCCCACAGCAGTTTGGCAAGATCGCGCGGTATCGCGAGGTTGCCGGGTTCGGCCATTGCCGCATTAGCGAGCAGCATGCGTGCCTGCTGCACCTTGCCAGCCTGCCACGCTGCCACGCCCAGCGCGTGGGCGCGGTTGGCATCGCCCGCGATGAAGCGGTCGAGCACTGCACGAAAGCTGCTGTCGGGGTCGGCGCCATGGATGGTGTGGGCCACTTCGCCGCGCCAGAAAAATTTCACCGTCGGCACCGAATTCACGCCGAAGCGCCGCGCCAATTCAGGCAGTTCATCGGTGTTCAGCATCACCAGCAGGAACTTGCCGCCGTATTCGGCGGCGAGCTTGACCAGGCGCGGCATCAGGATGAAGCAGGGACCGGCCTTGGGGGTCCAGAAGTGCACCAGCACCGGACCTTTGTGCGAGTTCTCCAGCGCCAGCCGGTTGAAGTTCTCGGCGCTGGCATCAAACACATGAGGCGACAGTGTCATTGGTCAAATGTCCCGGTCTTGGCAAAACAGTCGCACGCGGCAACCAGTTCGTTCGCGATACCCGGCTCGAACGCCGAATGGCCGGCGTCGGGCACGATGACATAGCGGGCCTCGGGCCAGGCGCGCGCCAGATCGTCGGCCGAGACGATGGGACAGACGGCGTCGTAACGCCCCTGCACAATGATGGCTGGAATGGTGCGAATGCGGTCGACGTTGGCAAGCAGGCTGTTGTCGGGCAGGAAGATGTGGTTGATGAAATAGTGCGCTTCGATTCGCGACAGGGACAACGCGGGCTGTTCACTGCCAAATGTGGCAACGAGTTCGGGGCTGGGCAGCAGGGTGGAACACGAGGCCTCGAAGGTGGCCCACTTAAATGCGGCAGGTTGATGTACCGCCGGGTCGGGGTCGACGAGGCGGCGATGATAGGCGGCGAGCAAATCGTGGCGTTCGTCTTGCGGAATGAACTCCGCCAGTTGCCGCTGTGCCTCCGGGAATATGGCGCGGATGCCGGAGAGAAACCAGTCGATCTCGCTGTTGCGGCACAGGAAAATGCCGCGCAACACCAGCCCGCGACAGCGCTCAGGGTGGGCCTCGGCATACGCCAGCGCCAGGGTCGATCCCCACGAGCCGCCGAATATCAGCCAGTGCTCGATGCCGAGTTCGTGCCGTAGCGCTTCCATGTCCGCGATCAGATGCGGCGTGGTGTTGTCGGCAAGTTCGCCATGCGGGGTCGAGCGGCCTGCGCCACGCTGATCGAACAAAATGATCCGATAGCGCGTTGGATCGAAAAAGCGCCGCTGGTTAGGCCACGTGCCGGAGCCAGGTCCGCCGTGCACAAACAGCACAGGAATGCCTTCTGGATTGCCGGAAGTCTCCCAGTAGATGCGGTGAACGCCAGCTGTTTCCATTATGCCGCTGGCATAGGGGGTGACAGGGGGGTAGA
>JBPPMF010000221.1:0-2609 GCA_051305915.1 Thiobacillus sp.
CCGATTTTTTCCTGGGCAATCTGGGACGCCTGGTGGATGCGCCGATCGAGCCGCTCGGCATTGTGCTGCCGCTGGCGATCAGCTTCTTCACCTTTACCCAGGTCGCCTATCTGGTCGACAGTTATCGCGGCAAGGCCAGGGAATACGACCTGCTCAACTACGCGCTGTTCGTGACTTTTTTCCCGCATCTGATCGCGGGGCCGGTGGTTCATCACGGCGAGATCATGCCGCAGTTCGCCGCGGTGACGAATCTGGCCCGGCGCTATCGCAATGTGCTGCTCGGCCTGATGCTGTTCAGCGTGGGCCTGGCAAAGAAGGTGCTGATTGCGGATACCTTCGCGGTCTGGGCCACGGCGGGCTTCGATCAGGCCGAGACGCTGAATTTCTTTGAGGCTTGGGTGACCAGCCTCTCCTATACGTTCCAGATTTATTTCGATTTCAGCGGTTATACGGATATGGCGCTGGGCGCGGCCCTGCTGTTCAACATCCGTATGCCGTTCAACTTCAATTCGCCCTATCGCGCGACGAATATCCAGGATTTCTGGCGGCGCTGGCATATCACCCTGAGCCGCTTTCTGCGCGATTATCTCTATATCCCGCTGGGCGGCAGCCGGCGCGGGGGCGGCCGCATGCTGGCCAACCTGCTGGTGACGTTCGTGCTGGGCGGGCTATGGCACGGCGCCACCTGGATGTTCGTGCTGTGGGGCGGGCTGCACGGTGCGGCAATGGTGATACACCGGCTGTGGCAGCGCGTGGGGCTGCGCATGTCCCCGGTGTTGGCTTGGTTGCTGACGTTCAATTTCATCAATCTGACCTGGGTGTTTTTCCGCGCGCAAACGCTGGACGATGCTCTGAAGGTGCTGCGCGGAATGTCCGGCCTCGATGCGATCGGCAGCCTTGGCCCCCGCTTCGAAAGCTGGACCGGGCTGATGGATAGCCGGTTCGAGGTGGGCCTGGCGCTGCTGGCGGCCCTGGCGCTGGTTCTGCTGCGCCGCAACAGCAACGCTTTGCTGTTGTCGGGCGCCAGACCCGGATTCGCTGCGGCTGTGGGGTATGGGCTGCTGGCCGCGGTGTCGCTGCTTGGCCTGATGGCCTCGAAGTATTCCGAATTCATCTACTTCAATTTCTGATATGGACAGGCGCGCCCGGAAACTCGTCCTTGTCCTGATCCTGGCGACCCTGGGGCCGGTCGCGGTCCTTTTCTCCGCGCTGTTTGCGTATGATCCTTTGGCTTTGTTCCACAAACCCTGGGGGCGGCCCGGGACGGTGCATGAAAACCTGCGCCTGCAGGTGGCCGGCGTGATCCGCCATGGCGATTTCGATTCGGCGATACTCGGCACGAGCATTCTCGAGAACAGTTCGGCGGACGAAGCCAGCCGGATTCTGGGCGGCAAATTCGTCAATCTGTCGATTTCCGCCGGGGATTTTTTCGAGCGCGGACTGATCCTGCGCCATCTGCTCGAGCGCAGGCCGGTGCGGCAGGTGATTTACTCGCTGGATTTCATCTATCTCAATCAGCGCAAGGGCTACTGGTACTATCCGCTGCCGACCTACGATTACCTGTACGACGCCAATCCCTTCAACGATATCCGCGCTTACCTGAACGGGCATTTTCTCGGTTGCCTGGCGCGCGGCTCGCGGGAGCCGGCTTGCGTCGGCCGGGAGACGGATCTGGATCGGCCGAACGCCTGGATGAAGGATCCAGAGCAGGTCGCTCGGTTCGGCGGTTTCGATGCGTGGTGCCAGGCACACGACAACGCCCAGATCAGGGACGCATACGTGAAAATGTCCGAGGCTGCTACGGCGATCCGGGCGGGTGCGGTTCAGGTTTCCGACCCCGCCCAGACCGCTCTCGCCATCGATTATGTCGAACGCAACCTGATAACATTGGTCAGGAAATTCCCGCAGACCCGGTTCCACCTCGTGTTTCCACCATACAGCCGCGCCAAATTCGCAATCTGGCATCAATACCGCCAGGGTGACGCCGCCGCGCACCTGGCAGTGATCCGCTATCTGACCGAATCAAGCAGCCGATTGCCGAACCTGCAGGTTTCAGGTTTCGAGGATCAGGACTTTCTCGACGATATTGCCCGCTACAAGGACATAGACCACTTCGATCCGGAGATCAATACACTCATCGCGCGCTCGATCGGGCAGGGTGCTCATCGCATCACCCCAATGAATGTGGAACACTACATCGCCGAGGCCACGCGCCGGGCCAGGGAATATCCCCTGGATGAGATGGCCGCGCGCCTGGGCGCGTGTATCGAGTCCCCGGCAGGGGCGGTGCCGTGACGCTGGTGCTGGCCGGATGAAGGCGCGCAGGAACGACTGGCTTGATCTGTGCCGGGCGCTGGCGATCCTGCTGGTGTTGCTGAGCCATGGACGCGTGTTCTTGCGCTCGGCCCTGCCGTGGGCGGAATATTTCCGGTTTGGCGGCTTCTTCGGGGTGGAGATTTTTTTTGTGCTCAGCGGATTCCTGATCGGCGGTATCCTCATTCGGTTGTCCGGACAAGGCGGCACCCACTGGTTGCGGGGCTTTTATGCGCGTCGCTGGTTCCGCACCCTGCCCAACTACTATCTGTTCGTGCTGATCAATATCATTCTGA
>JBPPMF010000260.1:0-4710 GCA_051305915.1 Thiobacillus sp.
CCTCCGGCCCCACCATCGCGCCCCAAGCCGGCCCCTTTGCCCGAGCCGGCGACCGCGGACGTTGCAGAAGCGCTTGCCGAAACGGTCTCGCCCGATCTCGCTGCGGAGGTCGAACCGCTTGAGTCGCCGGATGAAGCGCCTGCAGAAATTCGCGAGGTCGAAGCGGACCCGGCAAGCCAGCCTGTAGCAGAAGTCGAGCCGCCCCCACCTCCGCTGAACGCATTGCCCCCGCGCCTCGACCTGCGCTTTCAGGTGCGCTACGGGCTGGCATCGGGCGAGCAGACCCTGTTATGGGTCAACGAGGGTGAGCGCTATACCGTAACCAGCGTGGCCGGCGCCACCGGTCTCACCGGCATGTTTTACCGCGGGCGTTTTGTGCAGACCAGCCGTGGCCGCATCACGCCGCGCGGCCTGGTGCCGGAAGAATTCTGGGATCAGCGTGGCAACAAGCGCAGCAGCGCGCGCTTCGACGCGGCCAGCGGCATGCTCACCTTGAGCCCGGCGAAGGGGGCGCCGCGTCACTACCCCTATCCGGGGGACGTGCAGGATGCGCTCAGCCTGTTTTTCCAGTTCGCCCTGACCGCACCGCCGCTCGACAGGCAACTCGGTTACACGGTTTTCAACGGCAAGAAATTGCGCACCTACACGTATGACATTCGGGGTGAGGAGGTGCTGGAAACCGCGTTGGGCGCGTTGCGTACCTTGCGTCTTGTACGAGCAGCCGATGGCGACGGCCGCTTCGAAATCTGGCTTGCCATCGACCGGCATTATCTGCCGGTGCGCCTGCTGCGCAGCGACGACAAGGGCAATGAAATGGAGTTGGCGGTGCGGTCGATTACGCCCTGAATGCCCGCGTCACGTATCCCTAGCGCGGCAAGCCGTCGACCCGCGCACGCGGTGCAATCCCGCGGCGCTGAAATTCACCCTGCCGCACTTCCAGCGCGTAACGCACCGCCACCGCGGGGCAGTGCACCGCCTCGCTGCGCGGCTGCATATCGGCAAGGCTGGCAATGCGGCCGGCCGAATCGATGAAGGCAATCGACAACGGCAGCGGCGTGTCGCGCATCCAGAAACAATGCCGACCGGGCTGCTCGAACACAAACAGCATGCCGCCGTCAGCGGCAAGATGGGTGCGCCCCATCAGGCCGCGCTGGCGCTGTGGCTCGGTGGCGGCGACCTCGACCTGGAAGGCATGCGGGCCGATGCGCAGCGGCAAGCGAGCGGCGTTTTCGGCAGCGCTGGCGCTACCCCACAATACGATCAGCGCCAGCGCGCTGGCATGGCCGATTCGGGTGGGTGCGTTAAAGCGCATCGCGCATCTTCTCGGCGAGTTGCAATGCCGCTGCCGGATCGGCGTCAAGCACGTTGAAATGCCCCATCTTGCGACCCGGCCGTGCGGTTTCCTTGCCGTACAGATGCAGCTTGATATTGGGGTGGGCCAGCAGCACATCCCAGTGCGGGCCGTCGTTGTGCCAGCGGTCGCCGAGGATGTTGACCATCGCCGTCGGCGACAGCAGCCGGGTGTCGCCCAGCGGCTGTCCGGCGAGCGCGCGCACCTGCTGCTCGAACTGGTCGGTGACGCAGGCGTCCAGGGTGTAGTGGCCGGAGTTGTGGGGGCGCGGCGCGATTTCGTTGACCAGCAGCCGGCCGCCAGCGATGAAAAACTCGACTGCCATCACGCCAACGTAGCCAAGCTTGTCGGCCAGCTCGCGTGCCATGTCGCGTGCCTGCTGCGCGAGTTCATCCGACACGCGGGCAGGAACGATGGAGACATCGAGGATGCCGTTTTCGTGACGGTTTTCGGCGACCGGGAACAGTGCGCATTCGCCGGTGTCGCTGCGTGCCAGCACCACCGACACTTCACGTTCCAGCTTGACGAAACCCTCCAGCACGCAGGGCTGACCGCCAAATTCGGCGAACGCGGCGCGCGCTTCACCCAGTGTGGCGACCCGCGCCTGGCCCTTGCCGTCATAGCCGAAGCGCGACACTTTCAGCAGCGCCGGGGTGCCGGTTGCAGTAAGCGCGGCGTCGAGGTCGGTCGCGCTGTTCACCAGCGAGAACGGGGCAGTGGCGAAGCCGTTGTCGCGCAGCCAGGTTTTTTCGTGGCTGCGGTCCTGCGTGATGGCCACCGCCGCCGCGCCGGGTGACACCCGGCAATGCTTCGCCAACTCGATCAGGCTGGCGGCGGGCACGTTCTCGAATTCGGTGGTGACGGCGACGCAGGCGGCGCCGAGCTGTTTCAATGCGCCGTGGTCGGTGTAGTCGGCCTGCAGGTGGACATCGGCCATTTGCCCGGCGGGGCTTGCGAAGTCCGGATCGAGCACCATGACCTTGTAGCCCATGGTGCGCGCAGCAATGGTGAACATGCGGCCGAGCTGGCCACCGCCGAGGATGCCCAAGGTGGCGCCGGGCAAAATGGGCAGCGGCTTACTCGACATCGGGCAAATCCATTGCCATCACCGAGTCGGCCTGGCCGCGCCGGAAGTCGTTGAGCTGCGCTGCCAGCCCACTGTCGTAACGCGCGATCAGCGCCGCCGCAAACAGCGCCGCATTCGCCGCGCCGGCTTCGCCGATGGCGAAGGTGGCGACCGGGATGCCCTTCGGCATCTGCACGATGGACAGCAGCGAATCCATGCCCTTGAGGTATTTCGACGGCACCGGCACGCCCAGTACCGGCACGATGGTCTTGGACGCGATCATGCCCGGCAGGTGGGCAGCGCCGCCGGCGCCCGCGATGATGGCCTTGAGGCCGCGCGCTTCCGCGGTCGAGGCATATTCGTACAGCAGATCCGGCGTGCGGTGCGCCGACACCACCTTGGCCTCGAAGTGGATGCCCAGCTGCTTCAGCATCAATGCCGCGTGCTTCATCACCTCCCAGTCGCTGGAAGATCCCATCACCACACCGACTTGGGGCGTGCTCATTGTGCCGATCCTTGCAATGCGAAAGGCGGCATTTTAGCAGGCTGTCAGCGCGCAGATTCCCTACAATGGCGCGCGATGTTTTGGAGTCAGCCATGCCTCGCTGCAAACCCTGATCCTGCTCACGCTTTCCAACGTCTTCATGGTGGGCACGGTCTACTTCATGTTCCGCGGCAACTAGCGCGGCGTGCTATTTGATACGGCCCATTTTCACCATCACCTGGCAGGGATTGCCTTGTGCCGCAGGCAGGGTGATGTGCTGTTGTGCTGCGCGCGCTTCGATTTCCTTGTTGTGACCGTCCCAATAAGTCTGGCATTCAGACAGGGTTTTCATCGATTGCAGCCGGGTGACATAAGCCTTGCGCTCCTGCTCGGTCATGAGCTGCGCGCCGCGGATGTTGCTGCCGGAGGCATACCACGGAAAGGCGTGGGCGAGAGAGGCGAATAGCGATAGGGCGAGCGTTGCGGCGATGCGTTTCATGGGTTTTCCTGAAATGGAGCGAATTGTGTGCGACATCGTACACCGGGACGCAAAAAAACCCCGCGGACGGGGCTTTTGACGAAGCGTGATGGGCTTTACCCGCGAGGGGCAGGCCGTGATTGTTGACGCTTAAGCGTCAACTCACGCTCACACGCAGCCGGTCGGCTTCGGGGTGCCGGCGTAGCGGCCAGCTTGCTTGGCGGGGCCGAACGGGAACAGGTCGAACAGGAATTTCTTGTCGCCCCACTCCGCGCCGAATTCTTCTTTCAGGCCTTTCTGCAGGAAGCGCAGGTTCGGCGCTGTGCCGTTCTGGGAGAAGAAGTCACGCATGTAGTTGATGATCTTCCAGTGGTTTTCGCCCAGATCCAGGTTGTCTTCCTTGGCCAGTTCGACAGCCAGTTCTTCGGACCAGTCTTCCAGGTTGACCAGATAGCCTTCGGGGTCGGTTTCGACCATTTTGCCGTTGATTTCACGTTCCATGATGCAGTCCTTGCGTTCTAAAAATAATTGCGATGACGAACCATAGAATAACCAAGTAATTTAGTCAACCACTCCCGATGGGTAGGTGCGGGCTATTTGCGGGCAAGTTTGCCGCCCGCCGCCTTGTACGCTTCGATTCCGCCCTCGATGAAGCGCGCCTTGACGCCCGCAGCCTGCAAACGGTCGACCACGCTGTTCGACACGCTGCCGCCGCGCACACAGTAAATCACTACGTCGAGGGTGCGCGGGACGGCATCGATCCAGATGTCGATCTTGTCCGGGTTTTTCCACATCGCGCCGGGAATGGTTTCGCCGGATGCGGCGTAATCGGCTTCGCGCCGCACGTCGAACACCAGCGTGGTGTCCGGATTGAGGTCGCTGGGTTGAATGGTGCGCGGCGCGTCCGGACATTTTTCGGTCGGATTGGCGCAGCCGCAGCGCTTCAGGGGTTGGGGGGTAGGTTCCATGGTGTCCTCACATCAAAAACGAATTGGCCAGGCCGAGCAGGGCGCACACGGCGATCACCCGCATGATATCGGCCTTGTACTTCCACAGGGCGACAAACGCGGCGGCGGCAACGATAACGGGAAACCAGTCGAAGCTGCCGGCGAACGGGTCCGCTGCTGTACCTTGCGGCCAGAACGTGTGCCAGGCGAAGAACACCGCCAGGTTGAAAATGACGCCAACCACCGCTGCGGTGATGCCGGTGAGCGGCGCGGTAAAGCGGAGTTCGCCGCGGGTCGCCTCGACCAGCGGGCCGCCGACCAGAATGAACAGGAAAGAGGGCAGGAAGGTGAAGAAAGTCGCCACCGCGCCACCCGCCAGGCCGG
>JBPPMF010000274.1:0-2083 GCA_051305915.1 Thiobacillus sp.
TTCGTCGGGGGCGGGGGCGGTGCGCGCGGGGTCGAGCGGGAATTTGTAGAAGCCCCATTTCGCACCCATCCAGCATTCGAGCAGTACGCGGTCGTCGTCGACGGTGCAGAGTTCACCGCTGTGCGCTGCAAGCTCAACTTCGCCCGGTAGCGGGCCGTAGGCACGCGGGTCCTGTTTCCAGCGTTGGAAATTGCGCTTGGGCGGCGCGCCGTAGTCGGCTTCGAGCGCCTGCCACAGGGCGATGAACTGGGCGTAATCGGCCTGGTAATCCGGGTTGCGGCGCAAAAACTCCCATGCCCACTGGTCACGCGTCAACGTGGCGCAATGTGCGTAGGCATCGGCCGTCATTCAGATTGGTAGAAACACCATCTTGGCCAGGTTGACCGCACCGAAGCGGATCGAGCGGTTGCTCTTGTCCTCGATGATTTTGGCCAGGGTGTCCTGGATGCCGATGAGTTTGCCGAATTCGCGTTCGAAGCTGAGGTTGGGCACGCCGCCGGCGTCCATGCTGTTGCTGTGCAGGATCAACGCGCCCCGGTCGTTGCGGGCGTTCGACAGTTTCCATACCACCGCCTCGGTATTGCGCGCCGTGTTGTAGAGCTTCTGCGCATCCACTTCGGTCAGCAGGTAGAACTCGGTCTGGTGGTTGAACGCTGCCATGTGCATGGCCAGCAGGCCTTCCATCAGGGGCTTCACCCGGTCGCCCACAAAATCGGCACGCCAGGGATCGAGCAGGACGGTTTCCCAGGCAAGGTGTTTCTGGGGTGCCAGATGCCAGTGTTCCAGCGGCTTGAACAGCGTTGCGGTGGCAGCTTCGGCGCTGGCATGGCCGGCTTTGCGCCATTCGTTGGGGTTGCGGCGGTAGAGCTTGAGGGTAAGGGTCCTGAGGGTGGCGATCACTTCCTGCTGGTGGATTTCAATCACCGTGTCGACATCGCCTTTGACCAGGTCCTTGATGCTGAAACTGCGGGCACTGCTGCTGCCGTCATGGCGCTGGATGGGCGGGCTGCTGCAGGCAGCAAGCAGGGCTGCGGTCAACAGGCAGGCGAGCAGGGCAGGGATGCGGTTCACGAGGAACAGCTTACCTCAATCTTCCTTGCCCAGTCAGGCGGTTCGGCGGCATAGGCCTCGTTTTCCGGCTGTTCATCGAACGGTCGCGTCAGCAGCGCGTGCAGGCGATTGATCTCGCTGTAATCGCGTTCGTCCGCGGCGCGGCGGATGGCGATTTCGGCCAGGTGGTTGCGCAGGATGTATTTGGGATTGACCGCGCGCATTGCCACAGCGCGTTCGGTATCGACCGACCCTTGCTGGCGCAGCGTGGCCGCGTAGCGCGCCGCCCAGGCGTCGAAGGCAGCGCGGTCGAGGAACAGATCGCGCAGCGGTGTGTTGGCCGCTTCGGGGCGGCTGTCGAAATCGCACAGACGGCGGAGGAAGATCGTGTAGTCGACGTGGTTCTGCGCCAGCAGCTGCAGCGCATCCATGACGAGACCTGCGGTCTCGCCGCCCGGCGTCAGGCCGAACTTGGCGGCCATGCGTTCGAGGTAGGCTTTGCCGAACACCTGTCGATACTCGCTGATCGCCCGCGATGCGGTCTCCACCGACATCAGCGGCACCAGTGCTTGCGCCAGTTTGGTGATGTTCCATGCCGCGACGTCGGGCTGCTGGTCGAAGGCGTAGCGGCCTCCGATGTCGGAATGGTTGCAGATGTAGCCGGGCTCGAAGGCGTCGAGAAAGCCGAACGGGCCGTAGTCGAGCGTGAGGCCGAGGATGGACATGTTGTCGGTGTTCATCACGCCGTGCGAGAAGCCGACCGCCTGCCACTGTGCCATCAGTTTGGCGGTGCGCAGTGCAACCTGGCGCAGGAATTCGGGGTAGGGGTCGGAAAGCCCGGAAAGATCGGGGTAGTACCGCGCGATGACGTAGTCGGCCAGATGTTTGATCGGCTCGATCTGGTTGCGGTAGTAGAACACCTCGAAGGAGCCGAAGCGCACGAAGCTCGGCGCCAGCCGCGTCACCAGCGCGGCGGTCTCTTCATCTTCACGGTAGACCGGGCGGTCGCTGCCGACGATGCACAGCGCACGCG
>JBPPMF010000328.1:0-3714 GCA_051305915.1 Thiobacillus sp.
GCTGCAGGCCAGCGCGGTGAGGAAACCATCCAGACTTTCCAGCGAGACAGGCACGTCGGTGCGCTCGTCAAGGAGATCGACCAGGTCGGCCAGCACGTCGATCTCGTCGTCGCTGAGAGGGGCGTTGGGGGATTTGGATACGGGGTTGGCGGACATGGCTGGGGTTCCAGGGATGGGAGCGGGCGCGGTGCTTCGCGTAAAATTGCGCCCATGAATTTTACCGCGCTGGCCTCATCTTCAACGGTGTTGCCCGAATCATTTCATCTGGTCGGCTGGCTGGGGCTGGCCTTACTGGCCTGGCGCTGGCTGATGTCGGGCGACTGGCGCAGGCTCGCCGATCCACAGAAGCTGAACCTGTTTCTTGGCGCCACCGTGGTATTGCTGGCACTGTGGCAGATCCGCACCGGCATCAAACCGGGGCTGGGGTTTCATTTCTATGGCATGGCGGCGCTGACGCTGATGTTCGGTTTCTGGCGCGCCACCTTTGCCGGCGTGTTGATCCTGCTGGCCAACGCGATATTCGGGCGCGGCAACTGGACCGCGCTGGGGGTGGATGCGCTGTTGATGGCGGCGCTGCCCGCGGCGGTGAGTTGGAATATTTTCCGCCTGCTGGAACGCCTGTTGCCGACCCATTTTTTCATTTATGTGCTGGGCAACGGTTTTTTCGGCACGGCACTTTCGGTGGCGGCGATCGGACTTGCCACCACTGCGGTGATGAGCGTTTCCGGCGCCTATTCACTCGATTACCTGTTTGCCCACTACACGCCCTACGCCACGCTGCTGATCAGCTGGGCCGAGGCGTTTACCACCGGCATGGCGATCACCGTGATGGCGGTGTATCGGCCGGCCTGGCTGGAAACCTTTGATGACGTTAAATACATCCAGAACAAGTAGTCCTTTGCACATTACCTATCCCGACCTGCCGGTTTCCGCCCGCCGCGACGACATTCTCGCCGCGCTCAAGGCCAACCGCGTGCTGATCCTGTGCGGCGAGACCGGCTCGGGCAAGACCACGCAGATTCCCAAGATGTGCCTGGAGGCTGGCGTGCGTCCGGGCAAGCTGATCGGCTGCACCCAGCCACGCCGCATCGCCGCGCGCTCGGTGGCGGCGCGCATCGCGCAGGAACTCGGCGGCGAGCTGGGCGGCATCGTTGGCTACAAGGTGCGCTTCACCGATAAGGTGCGCCACGACACCGCGATCAAGGTGATGACTGACGGCATTCTGCTGGCCGAAAGCCAGGGCGATCCGCTGCTGTCGCGCTACGACACCATCATCATCGACGAGGCGCACGAACGCAGCCTCAACATCGATTTTCTGCTGGGCTATCTGAAAACGCTGGTGGAACAGCGCAGCGATCTGCGCGTGGTCATCACCTCCGCCACCATCGACGCCGAACGGTTTTCGCAGCACTTTGGCGGCGCGCCAGTGATCGAAGTGTCGGGGCGCACTTACCCGGTGGAAATCCGCTGGAGCCCGATCGAGCGCGAAGAATCCCCCTCTCCCTCGAGGGGAGAGGGTGAAAAGTCAGCCAAGAAGGACAAGGATGCGCCGGACCAGATCGCTGCCATCCTCGACGCCACCGACGAACTCGCGCGGCTCGGCTCAGGCGACATCCTGGTATTCCTGCCGGGCGAACGCGAGATCCGCGACACCGCCGAGGCGCTGAGAAAACACCACCCGCCCGGCACCGAAATCCTGCCGCTATTCTCGCGCCTGTCGGTGGCGGAGCAGGACGCGATCTTCAAGCCCACGAATGCGCTGCGGCGCATCGTGCTGGCGACCAACGTCGCCGAAACCTCGCTCACGGTGCCGGGCATCCGCTACGTGATCGACCCCGGCACCGCGCGGGTAAAGCGCTATTCGGCACGCAACAAGGTCGAGCAGCTTCTGATCGAGAAGGTGTCGCAGGCCTCGGCCAACCAGCGCGCCGGGCGTTGCGGCCGGGTCGCCGACGGCGTCTGTATCCGCCTCTACGACGAAGCGGACTTCGGCAACCGTCCGCGCTTCACCGATCCCGAGTTGCTGCGCTCGTCGCTGGCAGGCGTCATCCTGCGCATGAAGTCGCTGGGCCTCGGTGACGTAGTCGGTTTCCCCTTCATCGATCCGCCGAGCACGCGTTTGGTGACCGACGGTTATCAACTGCTGGCCGAACTGCACGCGCTGGACGAAGCCGGGCAATTGACCAAGATCGGCACCAAGCTGGGCAAACTGCCGCTCGACCCGCGCATCGCCCGCATGTTGCTGGCGGCGGAGCAGCAGCGTTGCGTGCGCGAAGTGCTGATCATCGCCAGCGCGCTGTCGGTGCAGGATCCGCGCGACCGCCCGATGGAGCGTGCACAGGCGGCGGACGAGAAGCACAAGCTGTTCGCCGACGAGCGTTCCGACTTCATGGGCTGGCTGAAATTGTGGCGCTGGTACGAGGAGCAGGTGCAGCACAAGAAGACCAACCGCCAGTTGCAGACGCTGTTGCAGGACCATTTCCTGTCGCCGCGACGGATGCGCGAATGGCGCGACATCCACGGCCAGCTGCATGCGCAGATGAGCGAGTTGGGCCTGAAGGAAAACGATAAGGACGCCGGCTACGATACGATCCATCAGGCGCTGCTGACCGGCTTGCTCGGCAATATCGGCTTCAAGTCCGACGACACGAAGTCGCGGCCCAAGCCGGGCGAGGGCAATTACCAGGGCGCGCGCGGCATCAAGCTGTCGATCCACCCCGGTTCGGCACTGGCGAAGAAGGGGCCGAAGTGGATCATGGCCGCTGAACTAACCGACACCGGGCGGCTGCTGGCGCGCACCGTTGCCGAGGTGCGGCCGGAATGGATCGAGGCGGCGGGTCGTCACCTGCTCACCCGCATGTTCATCGAGCCGCACTGGGAGCAGGACGGCGCGCGCGTGGTCGCGTTCGAGCGCGTGAGTCTCTACGGCATCACCCTGGTGCCGCGGCGCAAGATCCACTACGGCAGCATCGATCCGGTGCTGTCGCGCGAACTGTTCATCCGCGGCGCGCTGGTGGCCGGCGAATACGATACCAAGGCGCCGTGGTTCGTGCACAACCGCGCGCTGATCCAGGAAATCGAAGACCTCGAACACAAGGCCCGCAAGTCGGGCGTATGGCTGGACGACGAGCGCATCTATCGCGTGTTCGACGCGCGCATCCCGCAGGACCTCCACAACGGCGCGGCGTTCGAAAAATGGCGTGCGGAGGCCGAAGCCGCCAATCCGAATATCCTGTTCCTGCAGCGCGAAGACATTCTCGGCGAGGGACTCGGCGCCGATCACGCGCTGTTCCCCGAGACCATGCTGGTCGATGACGTCGCGTGCAAACTGAAGTACCGATTCGAGCCCGGCCACGCGCTCGACGGCGTGACGCTCAACCTGCCGCTGTACCTGCTCAACCGCATCGAGCCGGCGCAGATCGACTGGCTGGTGCCTGGCCTGATCCGCGAAAAGCTCACCCTGTTGCTGAAGTCGCTGCCCAAGGACAAGCGCCGGCCGCTGATTCCGTTGCCCGATACGGTGACTGCGTTTCTGTCGGTGGCGACGCCGGGCGAGCGGATATTAAGCGAAGCGCTGGCGGCCTTCATCCGCAAGAAAACCGGCAGCGACATCCACCCGGACGAGTGGAAAGGCGAGTTGCCGCCGCACCTGCAAATGAACCTCAGCGTGATCGACGACAGCGGTCAGGAACTTGCCAGCGGCCGCGATCTGGT
>JBPPMF010000346.1:0-7147 GCA_051305915.1 Thiobacillus sp.
AAGCAGGGCAAGCGTTACGAATTGCGCGTGGCCGATGCCGACGGGCAGAATCCGCGCACCGTGGTGCGTTCCAATGAATCGATTATTTCGCCGATGTTCTCGCCCGATGGCACGCGCCTGGTGTATGTGTCGTTCGAGGACAAAAAGCCGATCGTTTACATTCAGTCGCTGCAGGATGGCCGCCGTCACCAGGCCGCCGCTTTCAAGGGCTCCAATTCCGCGCCCGCGTGGTCGCCCGATGGCAAGCGCCTGGCTGTGGTGCTGACACGCGATGATGCCTCGCAGATTTATCTCATCAGCCCCGATGGCAGTGGGCTCAGCCGCCTAACCCAGGGCGGAAATATCGACACCGAGCCGGTGTTCTCGCCTGATGGGCAAACGCTTTACTTCACCTCCGACCGGGGGGGCAGTCCGCAGATCTATCGCGTGTCCGTCAGCGGCGGTGACCCGCGACGCGTCACCTTCAGCGGCAACTACAACGTTTCCCCGACAGTCAGCCCGGATGGCCGTCATCTGGCCTATATCAGCCGTGAAGGCGGACGTTTTCGCGTCGTGCTGCACGAACTGGTCAACGGCCAAACCCGTGTGCTGACCGATAGCGCACGCGATGAATCGCCCAGCTTTGCGCCGAATGGCCAGTCCGTGCTGTACGCCACCGTGCAGGATAAACGCGGTATTCTCGGCACCGTGAGCCTGGATGGAAAAACCCGTGCCCGCCTGTCCGAGTCGGGTGTCGATGCCCGCGAACCGGCTTGGGGGCCATGATCGAAGTGACCCTTTCGAGCGCCGCGCAACGCGCACTGCGTTTTCATGCAAGATCGCGCATGGCGTTCTTACGCCCTTGCTTGGCTGTTGCGTTGCAGGGGGCGTGCTGTGCACCCCTCGCTTGACTGTTATCAATAATTTAGAGGAGAGATTGATGAACAAGATTTTTTTGCCCGTTCTACTGGTGTTGGTTTTGTCTGCGTGCGGCACCACCAGCGGCACCCAGGCGACGGTTGAGGACCGTACGGGCGCCAGAGGCACTGCGACAACGACGGCAGCCTCTGCCGCCGAGACACGGCCTGGCGCCGCCGAAACCACCGCACTTGGCACCACAGGTGTCGCAGGCAGCGCGCTCAACGGCCAGCAACTGGAAGGCGGCGGCACCTACGCCGGCGATCCGCGCAAGGACCCCGCCAGCCCCTTGTCCACCCGCAGCATCTTTTTCGATTTCGACAGCTTCGTGGTGAAAGATGAATACCGGACGGCGCTCGAAGCCCATGCCGGTTACCTGCTGTCGGTGCGCGATGCGCGCGTGATTCTGCAGGGCAATACAGACGAACGGGGCAGCCGTGAATACAACCTGGCATTGGGGCAAAAGCGTGCTGAAGCGGTGCGCCGCGCGCTGGCCGTGCTCGGGGTGAGCGATGCGCAGATGGAAGCCGTCAGCTTCGGCGAGGAAAAGTTGCGTAATGACGGTGATACGGATGAAGCCCATGCCGAAAATCGCCGTACCGATCTGGTCTATACCGACGAGTAATTGTCTTTGATGCAGCGTTCTGGATTCATTCTTGTAGCAGCGTTGGTGCTGACCTCGTCGGCACCCGTGCTGGCCCAACAGACACGGGCGGATGCAGTTGAACTGACCCGCCAGGTGCAAGCCATGCAACAGCTTGCCGATGCACTCAATGTTCGCCTTGGCAAGCTGGAGGGCGCCATCCAGCAAAACCAGCAGCTGCTGGGTTTGCTGAAGGAAGTCGAGACGCTCCGCGCCGAAGTCGCTAGAATGCGCGGCCAGGCCGAAGTCCAGATGCATCAAATGGATACGCTGGGCAAACGGCAAAATGACCTCTACATCGATCTCGATCAGCGCATCACCGACATGGCCAAACAGGCCCGGCCAGCGGCTGTGGCCCCGGTTGAATCGCCTGCGGCCAGCACGCAGGCGGCTCCCACCGCTGTCCAGCCTGCGGTTGAGGCTACGCCAGCCCAGGCACCTATAGCGGCGGTACCGGCTGCGACCGCAGCGAACGCCGCCGCGCAGGCCGCGGCAGCGACGGCGACACCGCAACTCGATCCGCTGGTTGAATCGCGCACTTATGAAACTGCTCTCGCCAACTTTCGCGAAGGCAACTACGCGGGCGCCATTACCGGTTTTCGCGGCTTTCTCAAGGCTTATCCAGGCAGCGCGCTTGCCCCCAACGCACAATACTGGATCGGCTATTCGTATTACGTGCTGAAGGATTACAAGGCGGCGCTGGCGCACCAGCAAAAACTGGTGGCGGTCTATCCCGGCAGTGCCAAGCTGCCCGATGCCCTGTTCAATATCGCCACCAATCAGGTTGCGCTGGATGACCTCGCTGGCGCCCGCAAGACGCTTGAGGAACTGGTGGCCCAGCATCCTGGCAGCAACGCCGCCAGTCTCGCCGCTCGCCGACTGGCTGTGCTCAAGTAAACACCGTGTCCGACGCGATCAAACTCCGTTTGACGGAGGTGTTCCTGTCGCTGCAGGGCGAAACCAGCCGGGCCGGTTTGCCGACCGTGTTCATTCGTCTGGCGGGCTGCCCGCTGCGCTGCCGCTGGTGCGATACCCCCTACAGCTTCCAGGGCGGCGAAACCGTCCTCCTGGCCGCATTGTTGGCGCAGGTGGCGGATTTCGGCGTGCCCACCGTGTGCGTCACCGGCGGCGAGCCGCTGGCGCAAAAGAACAGCTTGCCGCTGCTGACTGCGCTGTGCGACGCCGGCTATTCGGTCTCACTGGAAACCAGCGGCGCACTCGATATCGGCACCGTCGATCCGCGGGTGTCGCGCATCGTCGACATCAAGCCGCCGGAATCGGGCGAAGCAGCGCGCAACCGCTGGGAAAACCTTGCCCATCTCACGCCGCACGACGAGATCAAACTCGTGCTGGCCAATCGCGCCGATTATGAATGGGCGCGCGAAGTCATTCAGGTCCGGAAACTTGCGGCAGTCTGCCCCATCCTGTTTTCGCCGGTGCAGGGCGAACTGCCGCCGGCGCAGCTCGCCGACTGGATCCTGGCCGACCGGTTGCCGGTGCGGATGCAGGTGCAGTTGCACAAAGTGCTGTGGGGCAGCACACCGGGTAAATGAAACCCGCCGTCATCCTGCTTTCCGGCGGACTCGATTCCGCCACCGTGCTGGCGATCGCGCATGAGGCGGGTTATGCCTGCCATGCACTGAGCCTGGATTACGGCCAGCGCCACAATGCCGAACTCGCTGCCGCTGCGCGCGTGGCGCACAGCCACGGCGCGGTCGAGCATCGGGTGATGCGGCTGGGACTGGGCGAGCTGGGCGGCTCGGCGCTCACCGACGCCTCCATCGCCGTTCCCGAAAGCCCGACCGAAGGCATTCCCGTCACCTATGTGCCCGCGCGCAACACCGTCATGCTCGCGCTGGCGCTCGCCTGGGCCGAAGTGCTCGGCTCGCGCGACATCTTCATCGGCGTCAATGCCATCGACTATTCCGGCTATCCCGACTGCCGCCCCGAGTTCATCGCGGCGTTCGAGCAGATGGCCAACCTGGCTACCCGCGCCGGCGTCGAAGGCGCAAAACTGCGCATTCATGCGCCGCTGCAACACCTGTCCAAGGCGCAGATCATTCAACGCGGCGGCGAACTGGGGGTGGATTATTCACGCACCGTCAGCTGCTATCAGGCCGACGCCGAAGGCCGCGCCTGCGGCGTTTGCGATGCCTGCCGCCTGCGTCGCCAAGGCTTCGTTGAAGCCGGTATTTCAGACCCCACGATTTATAAGCAAATCTGTATGTAGATATAGCCTATTTGATTAAGCTATTCCGCTGAGGAATAATCGCCGGGCGCTGTAACATCGCAGCCATTAAATAACAGTTCACTCGGAGACGCACCAGCATGGAAGGAATGGATTTAATCAGTCAGGTGCTGATTGCACTCGGCTGGGATGCCAGCGACGCAACCGTCAAAGTTCGCACCGTTGCCTGGTTGGGATTCGTGCTTGCCTTCATCTTTGGCTACGTCGGCAACAAAACCCACTTCTGCACCATGGGGGCGGTTTCCGACATCGTCAACATGAACCACTGGGACCGCATGCGCGCCTGGCTGCTGGCCATTGCCGTCGCCATCATCGGCACCAGCCTGCTGGTCTACACCGGCAATCTGGATATCTCCAAAACCATCTACACCAGCTCCAACTTCTACTGGCTGGCAGCACTGGTGGGCGGCATCACCTTCGGCGTCGGCATGACCCTCGCGGGCGGCTGCGGCCAGCGCACCCTGGTGCGCCTCGGTGGCGGCAACCTTAAATCCGTCGTCGTCTTCCTCTTTCTTGGCTATGCGGCCCTGGTCACCCTGTCCGGCATCTTTGGCGCTTTCCGTGTCAATTTCCTGCAGGCCGCACCCGTTACCGTGTTCCTGGACGGCATGCAGACCCTACCGGTACTGCTCGGCCTCATGACCCCGTCCGGCACCCTGGCGGTTGGGCTTGTCGTCGGCATTGCGATACTGCTGTTTGTTTTTCTGAATAAAGAATTTCGCCGCAACACCGATAACATACTGGCAGGTACCGTGATTGGTTTGATTGTGGTGGCAGGCTGGTACGTTACCGGCCGTTTCGGTTTCGGAGAAGATCCCGACACCCTCGAAATGGTCTACCTCGGAACCAACTCCCACCTCGCCGAGTCAATGACTTTTGTAGCACCCTTGGGTTACACCATGAATTTGTGGGCCTACTGGACCGACTACGCAACCATCGTCACCTTCGGCGTGGCCAGCGTGATCGGTGTAGTGGTGGGGTCGTTTGTGTATGGCGTGACGCACAAAACCTTCCGCTGGGAATCGTTCAATTCCCCGCAGGACATGTTCCGTCACATCATTGGCGCGGTTCTCATGGGCTTCGGCGGCGTCACCGCGCTAGGGTGCACCATCGGTCAGGGCGTCACCGGTATTTCGACGCTTGCCGTGTCGTCTTTCATTGTGTTAGCCGCCATCATTGCCGGCGCCGCCATCACCATGAAAGTGCAATACCTTTTACTGATGCGCGAAGGATAAAAAACCACACGTGCAGCAGGTATTTGCGGGGAATGGTCCAAATGAACCTTGACCCGCACCCCCTGGGGTTGCTACGGTAACTCATACGGCCATCAGGCCTAAAGGAAAGACATTGAAAAAGTGGTTCAGCACCCTCTGCCTAGTACTTGTCGCAGGATTCGCATCCCAGGCACATGCAGCCAAGGCCGTCAATTTCAGCTTCACCGACGTCAACGGCAAGTCCATCCAGTTGTCCGACTACCGGGGCAAATGGGTATTGGTCAACTTCTGGGCGCCCTGGTGCCCGCGTTGCAAAATGGACTTCGCCAACCTGAACGACATCGACGCGCGTAACGACTTTGTTGTCGTCAGCGTGGCCATGGACTATGGCGTCGACGAGAACTCGGTTCACAGCACCATCCGGCGTTACAACCTGCGCTTCCCGACCGTCATCGGCGGCAACCGTCGCGACACCAACGGCCCGGCTCAGCAGGTCGGCCCGGTCGATTTCTACCCGACCTCCTACCTGTATGCCCCTGACGGCGAAATTGTCATGTTCCTTCCCGGAATCGTCAGCAAGCAGAAACTCATCGCCTTCACTCAGCAATACCAGCCGGTGACTGCCGTCGCGGCAACGCCGGTCAGGTCCGGCGCCCAGAAAGCCAGCATGCCGAAGACGCCCGCGCGCAGCGCTCAGGACAAAAAAAAAGTGATCATGTATTGAAGAAATAACAGCCGCGCATTTCCGGCGACGACAAACAACAAAAAAGGCGGCTCTCCGCCTTTTTTGTTGCCTGAAAATCGGGCCGTACAACAATAAAGTCGTCACAAGGCTTTACCTGGTCGCGCCGCTTCGGCTATAATTTCGGGCTTTCGCGGATAGGGTTTCAACCCCATCCTCGGGTCGGTAGCTCAGCTGGTAGAGCAGCGGACTTTTAATCCGTTGGTCCCGAGTTCGAATCTCGGCCGACCCACCAGAATCAAACAAAAGCCACGGTTTCCCGTGGCTTTTGTTTTCCCTCTGCCATGTTGAAATTGCCCAGGAGCATGTCGGCCTGGAAATCAGTTACTGCCGATGCGTAGAAGCCGTCTGGTGAGTAGCGACTTCATGTCTTTCCGCGTGTCACAGACAATGTGGATGTAGATGATTTCCTGCCGGACTTCATAGATTATTCTGTTCATGCCCGAGACAAGCTGACGGTATTGTGTGAGGTTGAGCCGCTCGAGTTCTTCTGGAACATTGCCGCCAAGCGGGAATGTTCCGATGGTATTCACGGCATTTTTGATCTTTGCGTAGCTGGCTTGCCAGGCGTCCTTGCCGAACTGCTTGACCATGTAGCCTTGAAGTTCCTTCAGGTCGAGTTCCGCCGACTTGAGGAACACGACCTGGAAGCTCATTGAGCGGCTTCCTTGTCAATGTCGGCAAACACCTCATCGGCGGCGCGGAAATGACCCCGTTCAATCTCTCGGTTGCCCAAAGCCAGCAGCTTGAGCAGCGCCAGCGTCTCCTCCTGTTCCTCGTATGAGCGGACATCCATCACCACAAGTCTGGCTTCCCCGTTCTGGGTAATGAGCATGGGTTCCCGGCTCTCGGTGATATCCCTGATGATTTCAGCTGCGTGGCTTTTGAGATAACTGATGGGCTTGACTTGAGTTGAAAATTTCATGGTTTGACTCCTGCCTGGTCGACGGCCGACAAGACCGATTATAGTCCGAATTAAGGCGGATGTAGCAAATGGTGTCTGACCCTCATGGCACTCGGTTAAGCCGCTGAGCACTGATAAATTCGCGGGCGACATCTCGCGGCACGGTCAGCAGTGGCAGGTTTTTCGGCCGTCGTTTCTTGGCGCGGGGTTCGATCCGGTCGGGTCGATGCGGCAATTTCAGGGTGGCGATGCTCGCAAGTATGGTCGCGATTACGGTGCTTATTTGTTTCTCCGGCGTTCGGCGTAGTTGATCGGAGAAGGCGGCCAATAGACGCTTGGCACCGGTAAAACTCAACACACGAGGCAGTACGTCCGTGAGCGCTGCTGCTTTCGCCATCGCCCAGCGCACCAAGTTGTAGGCCAGCAAACAGACTGCGATCTCCTTCTCCACCATCGCCTGCGATTTGCAACGCAGCACATCCATCCGCAGCGTGATCTT
>JBPPMF010000349.1:0-3890 GCA_051305915.1 Thiobacillus sp.
GTCAACTTCGAACTCGCAGTCACGCATCAAGTCCTCTGCTTCGCGCTGCAGTGCCGCAGCCTGATCGAAGGTCAATGACCCACGCCGCATATATCCGGCCAAGATGTTCCGGAACTCGCTCCGCCAAAGTATGGGCGCCGTCCACTCCGGGTCAGCCTGGAGCAGTGCCTCAGCTCGCGCGGTGAGGTCACCTGGCAGGTACAGGTACGCAAGCACGTTGCTGTCCACAACGATCACGCCCGGCCAGCCTTCTTGAATGCATCTATGTCGCGTGCGCGAAACTTCGATGGCGCCAGCGCGGCGCGGAGCTCGCGGGCACGGGCTAGCCGTTCACTTGGCGCAAGCCGTGTTTGCAGCAGCACGCTCTCCAAACACACTATGGCCTCGCTGTTCAGGCTGCGCCGATTCATCTCGGCGGAGGCCTTTAGGCGCTCGTACACTGTGTCGGGAATATTCTTCAAGGTCAGGGTTGTGGGCATGTGAGTCCTTCACCATTTTGGAACCATTATGGTTCGATAGGCGCCCCTCGTCAAGGCAACGCTCGCACGCCGCGCGCGCCTGCGGGCTAACCCTTCGCTCAACCTGCCGCAAGGCGCAGGTTTAGGTAATTAGGGCTCATACCTTTGTAGAAGCGCCTTCCCCCTTGAGGGGGGCTGGGATGGGGGTGAAGCATTACGTGGTGATTCAAGCATTCACCCTCTCCCCAACCCTCTCCCCTTATGTCCCGCAGGGACGGTATCCCGTGGGACAAGGGAGAGGGGCGAAAAGCAATGCCAAACTGGCTAATGAACAATCTCGGTTTAACTGGATTCCGGTCCGCCGGAATGACGATTGTGGACTTGTTCAGGGCTGCCTAAGGGGCCGGCGACATATTCGTGTCCCTGAATAAACGCAAATTGCAGTCAGCAGGAAAACCTGTAGCCGCACTGGCTTACTGCGCCGGCTTGTTGACCGCCTCGATCGCCAGGGTCAGCGTCACTTCATCGCTGACGAAGGGCACGTTCTTGCCCATGTTGAATTCCGAGCGCTTGAGCTGGGTGGTGGCGTTGGCGCCGCAGGCTTCCACTTTCAGCATCGGGTGCGGCTGGCACTTGAAGTGGGTGATCTTCAGCGTTACCGGCTTGGTCACGCCCTTGATGGTGAGGTTGCCCGCCACGCTTGCCGGCTGGTCGCCCTTGAATTTCATCTGGGTCGACTTGAAGGTAATGGTCGGGTAGACGGCGGTATCGAAGAAGTCGGCGGCCTGGATGTGCTCGTTGAATATAGCGTGGCCGGTGTTGACCGAGGTGGCGTCGATGGTCAAGTCGACCGAGCCGCTCTTGGCCCTGAGGTCGAGCACCACGGCGCCGCTGGTCCTGTCGAACTTGTGGGTCTGGTAGGAGAAGCCCAGGTGGTTGTAAGTGAAATGCGGATAAGTGTGGCTGTTGTCGATGGTGTAAGTGACCGGCGCGGCCTGGGCGGTGATGGAGGCGGCAGCGAGTGCGGCGAAGAGGGCGAGACGTTTCATGTAGGCTCCTTGAGGTGGATGGACTGCGGGGTTATTTGCCGGTGGCGGCAATGCGGAACTTGACCTGGACTTCGTTGGCGACGGTGGAGACATCCGCCCACATGCCTTCGCCAACACCGAAATCCAGACGCTTGAGAACGAAATCGCCGTCGAAGCTGGCGGTTTTCTTGCCGGGGGTGTAACGCACCGGCACGACGATCTCGCGGCTTCGGCCCTTGACCGTGAGCATGCCGCGCATCTCGTAGCGGTTTTTACCCAAGGTGCGCACCTGGCTGGAGACGAACGTCGCTTTCGGATACGCGCTGCGGTTGAACCACAGCCTGCCGGCGGATTCCGCATCGGCCTCGGGCGATCCGGCGTCGATGCTGGCCAAATCAATTTCAACTTGCGTGCGTGCAGCCTCGGGCTTCGCCGGATCGAACACCATCTGGGTGGCAAAGCGCTTGAAGCCGCCCTTCACCGGCACGCCCATCTGGCGGAACTCAAAACTGATCGTGCTCTGGGCCGGCAGTACCGTGTGGTATTCCATCGCGTGCGCTGCCGGGGCGGCCAGCGCCGCAAGCAGGACCCAGCGGGTCAAATTGTGTGTCATGTACGTTCCTTTTTGCCCCAGCCCATGCGTTGCAGGAAAGGCTGGCGTTCGATGTAATGGTGTTTGAGTGCCGCGCCAACGTGCAGGATGACCAGGGCCAGCAGCGTAAAGTTCAGCGCCTTGTGCACACCGGCGAGCAGGTCGCCCAGTTCGCGGTTTTTGTCCACCAGATCGGGCAGCTGCAGCACGCCGAACCACACGGTCGGAAAGCCCTTGGCCGAACTCATGAGCCAGCCCGACAGCGGAATCGCGATCATCAGCAGATAAAGCAGGCCGTGCACGATTGCGCTGGCGCGGCGCTGCCAGGTGGGGATGCTCGCGGGCAGCTGCGGCGGCGTGTGCGTCAGCCGCCAGCTCAGCCGGATGGCGACCAGCATCACCACCGTGACGCCGATCCACTTGTGATAGCTGTAGAACTTGAGCTTGTCGGGCGACAGCGGCAGCTCGACCATGTAGATTCCAAGCGGAAACGACGTGAAAATCAGCAAGGCCATCAGCCAGTGCAGCACGATGGCCGGGGTCGAATAACGCATCACGTTGTTCATGGCTGCTCCTTCCTGAAAACCTGTTCCAGCGTGCGCAACGCGGTTTGCCAACGCTGGTGTTCGGCTGCGCTGGTACCGGCAAAGCACGCGGCCAAATGCGCCAGATGCGCCGGAAAAACCTGGCTAAACAAGGCCTCCCCGGCTGGCGTCAGGCGGACAATCTGGCAGCGGCGGTCGCTGCCGTGCGCGGCGCGTTCGACCCAGCCGCGATCGGCCAGGCGGTCGACCACGCCGGTGAGCGTGCCCTTGGTGATGAGCGTCTTCTCGCCGAGTTCGGTGGCGGTCATCCCCGGCGTGTTGCCCAGCGTGGCGATGACGTCGAACTGCGGCGGCGTCAGGCCCAGCGCACGAATGTCCGTGGCGGAATATGCCTCGAACGCCTGGTAGCACTTCACCAAGGCTTGTACTGTCGGCAGGAAATCGGTTGGCTGGTTCATCACATGCCGCAATTGGTTCTAATGCGGACTAATTTAGTTCGCATTAGAATCAATGTCAAGGCGTAAATGAAGGCGATGTCAGTGTTGGATGTTGATGTCATGTCCGCCTACCCGGATATGCCGAGGCCGATGGTATTCCCCCTGTAGGAGCGGCGCCTTTATTCCCTCTGGGTATCGCCGCGATTTTCGCACCTTCGCGAACACCACGGCATCGGGCCGGGGCGACCCTCCTACAACAACGTGGTCGCCGCGACCCCCTGCAGATACCTTTATGCCCATCTACCTGCTACCGGATATGCGAGCTCGAGGCCGGTGGCACTCCACCTGGGGATCCGCTTCTACCAACGCCGTTGCTGCGTCGAACGCATCCGCTGGAATGCGAGCTATCGGGGATTTCTGAAAGTGCGCCGGCTGTGGCGCGGGGATGCTGCGGTGTGTGCGCTGCCGGACCGCAGCAAGAAAAGCTGAATCAGGACGCGTCCCAGCGCGCCGCCGCTGCGTCGTCGCTGGCGCGCGCTTCCACCCAGCGTTCGCCTTGTGGCGTTTCTTCCTTCTTCCAGAACGGCGCCTGCGTCTTCAGATAATCCATGATGAATTCACAGGCGGCGCAGGCCTCGCCGCGGTGCATGCTGGCCACCGCCACCAGTACGATGGGGTCGCCCGGCAGCAGGCGACCGACGCGGTGGATCACGGTGACATCGAGCAGCGTCCAGCGGGTGTTGGCTTCGTCGACCAAAGCGGCAAGCGCCTTCTCGGTCATGCCGGGATAGTGCTCCAGCGTCATCGCCTGCACGCCGCTGCCTTCGTTG
>JBPPMF010000351.1:0-7679 GCA_051305915.1 Thiobacillus sp.
GCTGCCCGGCATGCTGGGAGCAGGGCCGCTGGCGGGCAAACGGGTCCTGATCACCGCCGGTCCCACCTTCGAAGCGATCGACCCGGTGCGCGGGCTGACCAACCGCAGTTCCGGCAAGATGGGCTACGCGCTGGCGCAGGCGGCAGCGGATGCGGGCGCCGAAGTGTGCCTGGTTTCGGGGACGACCTGCCTCGCCGCGCCGGCGGGGGTGCGTCGCATCGACGTGCAAAGCGCGGCCGACATGCGCCGCGCGGTGCTGGCCGAATTGCCAAGCGACGTCTTTATCGCGGTGGCGGCGGTGGCCGATTACCGGGTGGATGCGGCGGCAACGCAGAAAATCAAGAAAAGCGCCGCGGGCATGACGCTGCAACTAGTGGCCAACCCCGACATCCTGGCCGAAGTCGCCGCCTTACCGGCCGCGCCGTTTTGCGTGGGCTTCGCGGCCGAGACCGAACAATTGGCCGAGCATGCCGAAACCAAGCGCCTGAAGAAGAAGCTCCCGTTGCTGGTCGGCAATCTGGCGCAGGACACGCTGGGGCAGGACACGGCTGAACTGGTGCTGTTCGACGACCAAGGCCAGCACAGCCTGCCGCGCGCCGATAAACTCACCCAGGCACGCCACCTGATCCGCCACCTTTCAACCCTGCTCAACTGACGAAATCCCGACGAAAATGAAGATGGATGTGAAGATTCTCGACGCCCGCCTGCGCGATCTGCTGCCGCATTACGCCACAACGGGCTCCGCCGGACTCGATTTACGCGCCTGCATCGATGCGCCGATCACGCTGGCTCCTGGCGAAACGCAGCTGATTCCAACGGGCATGGCCATTCATTTGGCTGATTCCGGTTATGCCGCGCTGATCCTGCCGCGCTCCGGCCTGGGCCACAAACACGGCATCGTGCTGGGCAATCTGGTGGGGCTGATTGACTCGGATTATCAAGGCCAGCTCATGGTTTCCACCTGGAACCGCGGGCAGCAGGCATTTGAACTCACGCCGATGGAGCGGCTGGCGCAGCTTGTCATCGTGCCGGTGGTGCAGGCCGAATTCAACATCGTGGACGAGTTTGAAACCAGTCAGCGCGGTGAAGGAGGGTTCGGCAGCACCGGTCGCCAGTAGTGTCGAAATTCTTTACAAGACAATAACCATCGCACCCGACAGGCCAGCCTGCCGGGTGCTTTGCATTGAAGGCATGGAATTTGCTGGACTCTTGCACATGTCGGCAGGCATCCACGCAGAGTCGGGCGCCTGTCATTGCAGAACAATAAACATAAGAGGTTGGAGCCAGCTGGCGCAACATGATGCCCCACACATCAATTTATCGATTTGGCCTAATCCTGTCCGCAGCCCTCGTGCTGCTGGCGGGGCTGGTTACGGTCGCGATTTATCTGTCGCGACCGCAAACCCTGCCTACGACAGAAGAATTCGACAAACCGGTGATGGCGACGCAGATCGAATTCCTGGCCGACGCCATGCAACGCAGCGCGGCTCGTATTGCCGCTCATCCACAGACGCTGGCCTGCTTTACGACGACTGCGCCGGATATATGCCAGGCCCAGGCCGCAAATCTGCACGCCCTGAATCAGGATGCCACAGTGCTGTTTGTCGCCGAAGGGCAGAATCAGTTATTGCCCGGATTTTTACCGGGCGAAACGCGTCGGCTGATCGCGGGCGCCGGTCCGGCCGGCACCGGTGCGACCGCTGCCTTCACCTTGTCGCTGTCACATCCGGTCGTGAATGCCGAAGGCAAGCGTCTTGGATTTGTCATTGCCGAGCAGAGCGTGCCGCAACTGCAAGCCTTGTTTGATACGTTGCCTTTGCCGGACGCCGCTGCCTATGCCGAACTGCAGCAAAGCCAGGGCGATGGAACGGTCAGCGTATTGATGCGGCGCGGTAATCAGGCGATCAAGCAGCGTAGCCAGCCAAACTGGGTTGCCCTGGCGGGGACGCCGTGGACGATTGCAGTGTGGCGCAACGACAAGCCTGCGATCGAAAACATGGCAACTTATGTAATCGGCTGGCTGGTGGCGAGTCTGGTGATCGCGATTCTGGTGATGTTCGTGACGCTGACGGTGCGCAACCGGGTCACCGACAACTTGAGTACCTTGGTGAAACTCGTCAACGATGTGCGCCAGCAGCGCTTGCGCACCGATTATTCGGTCAGTCTGGCGGAGTTCCGGACACCGCTCGATACCATGCTGAAGCTCGGCAGGGTGATGTTGGGGCGGCAAAAAGAGGTGACCACCCAGGCGCGTGAGGATCATTTGTCGAAGGTGAACAACCGGCGCAGCTTCGATGAAAAGCAGAAGGAGTTGTTCGCGACCCTGAAAGACGGCTGGTCCCACAGCCTGCTGATTCTCGATATCGATAACTTCAAGCAGGTCAACGACACCTTTGGTCACGAAGCGGGCGATCAACTCATCATCAAATTCGGTAATGCGCTCAAGGCTTGTCTGCGCAATAACGATTTCATCGCGCGCCTGGGCGGCGACGAGTTCTGCGTGCTGTTCCCCTACACCCCGCTGGAACGCGCGCAGGAATTGGCCGCACGTCTGCGCACCAACATGCCGGAAAGCGTCGAACTGATTCCCGGGGTGACGCAAAAGCTGGCCTGGAGTGGCGGTCTCTCCGAATACAGTCGCACCGATCGCGAAGAAAACGAGGCGCTGGCACGTGCCGACGCGGCATTGCTGGAAGCCAAGCGTGGCGGCCGCAATGCCACCCGGATCAGGGCTGCCGCCTGAACCTTGTGATAATAAGCAGCCATATTCCCAGCATGCCCCACAGCGCCAGCATCGGCGTGTTGCCCCAGCGCACATAAGGCGTGCTGCCGGCATAACCCTGGATTGAGCCGGTAAGGCTGCCTGTCGTAAACAGCGGCAGGCTGGCCAGCACTCGGCCCTTCACATCGATGATCGCGGTGACGCCGGTATTGGTCGCGCGCAGCATCATGCGTCCGGTTTCCAGTGCGCGCATTTGCGACATCTGCGCATGTTGCCAGGGCGCGAATGAATCGCCGAACCACGCCAGATTGCTCACGTTCACCAGCACGCTCGCTTCGGGCAACCGGCGGATGATTTCCTCGCCGAAGGCATCCTCGTAACAGATGTTGGCCGCCACCCGTTGGCCGCCGATGGCGAGCGGGCGCTGGTCGACGGCGCCGCGCGTGAAATCCGACAGCGGAATGTGCAGCACCTCGATCACCCAGCCCCACACCGCTTTCAGCGGGATGTATTCGCCGAACGGCACCAGATGCACCTTGTGATAACGCTGGCTGGGCGCGCTGCCGAAACTAGCAACGCTATTGTAGTAAGCGCCATCCAGCGAGCCGGTGGGCAGCCCGGTCAGTACATCGCCGCCGTTTTGCCGGCCGAGGTCAATCAGGCCGTCACGATAGAAATCGGGAACATCGGATTCAAACAGCGGCAGCGCGGTTTCCGGCAACACGATCAACTGCGCGGGCGAGGCCGCGGCCATGCGCGCATAGCTTTCCAGCGTGGCAAGGGTGATTTCCGGCTGCCATTTCATGTCCTGCGGGATGTTGCCCTGCAGCAGTGCGACCGAAGTCGGCGCGCCGTCTGGCGTAGTCCAATCGACGCCGCGCAGCGCCTGGCCGCAGACACCCAGTGCCACGATCGCTACGCCTCCCCAGGCGCGCAGCGTCAGCGGGCCGCGTACCGTCACGCCCCACGCCAGCAGGGCCGCGAGCAGCGCCAGCAGAAACGACACGCCATATACGCCGACCAGCGGTGCGTAACCCGCCAAGGGACTGGCCGGCACCTGCGAATAGCCCGCCACCAGCCACGGGAAACCGGTGAAAAGCCAGCCGCGCACCCATTCCGTCACCCCCCATGCAAGTGGCAACAACAGCAGCAGGCGTTGTGTGGGTGTGGCAAGCCAACGCGCCTGCACCGCGCCAACGATGGCCGGAAACAGCGCCAGCACCAGGCAAAACAGGAAGGTCGCAAGCGCCGCCAGCCACGCCGCCATGCCGCCATAAACCGACAGGCTGACGAACACCCAACTGACCCCGACGATGAAGAAGCCCAATCCCCACATCAGGCCGATGAGAAAGCCGGCGCGCACGGAAGACGTGCGAGCCAGCAGCGTGAACAGCACGGCTAGACTCAGTACCGGCAGGAACCAGAAGCCGAGCGGGGCGAAACCGCCGACGGCCAGTATTCCTGCAAGCAGGCTCAGCAGCAACGAAGGCAGAAGCGTGAGGCGCATGACGGAGAATCTATCCGCCATGCGTGACAGTGCGACGCTCAATGCGTGGATTCAAAATCGATATGGCCATCGATCAGGGTGTAGCGCACCCGGCCCTGCATCGGATGGTTGAGGAAGGGCGTGTTGTCGCCCTGGCTGGCCAGTGTTTTCGGGGTGACGATCCACTCGGCGCTTTCGTCGAAAATGCAGATGTCGGCAAAGCTGCCAACCGTCAGATTACCGCCGGGCACACCGAGAATCTGCGCCGGCTTCCACGAAATCAGGTCGATCGCCTGCATCAGCGGCACCCCCATTTCGCGCGCCCACTTCAGCGTCAACGGCAGCAGCAGTTCGACGCCGGAGGCGCCGGGTGCCGATTCGCCGAACGGCACCTGCTTCTCGTCCTCGTCGACCGGGGTGTGATCGGAGCATAGTGCGTCGATGGAGCCATCGCGCAGGGCCTCGCGGATGGCGTTGCGGTCGCGCAGGCTGCGCAGCGGCGGCACCAGGTGCAGGTGCGAATCGAAGCTGACGAGATCGTTTTCCGACAGATGAACGTGAGTGCTGGCGACGTCGCAGGTGACGGCAAGGCCCTGTGCCTTGGCGGCGCGCACCATCGCAATGCCTTCATACGTCGACAGGCGCGCCACATGCACGCGGGCACCGGTTTCGCGCGCCAGTTGCAGGATGGTCGCCAGCGCCACCGTTTCAGCCAGCGCAGGAATACCGGGCAGGCCGAGACGTGTGGCTACGGCACCATCGTGCGCCACCCCGCCGCGTGACAGCGACAGATCCTGCGGCCGCAGCCACAGGCTGAAGCCGAAGGTGGAGGCGTATTCCATCGCGCGCAACAGGATCTGGGTGTCGGCCGGCAGCGCATCGGCCTGGGTGAACGCGCGACAACCCGCTTCGGTCAGCTCGGCCATCTCGGTCAGCATTTTGCCTTCGAGCTTTTGCGTGAGCGCGCCGATCGGGTAGACGCGTGGCCCAGGCAGGTTTTTGGCACGGAATTTCAGCATTTCCACCAGGCCCGGCTCGTCCAGCGGCGGGTCGGTGTCGGGCGGGCAGGCGAGTGAAGTGATGCCGCCTGCCGCGGCAGCAAGCATTTCCGATTCCAGCGTGGCGCGGTATTCGAAGCCCGGTTCGCGCAGCCGCACCGACAGGTCAACCAAGCCGGGGCAGACGATCAGGCCGCTGGCGTCGAGGGTGCGATTGGCATGGAAATCGGCAGGCGCCTCGCCGATGGCGACAATCTTGCCCGCCGCCACAAATACGTCGGCGATTTCGTCGCGCGCGCTCATCGGGTCGATCACGCGGCCGTTTCTGATATGAATCTTCATGCGTTCCCCGTTCCAGCCAGCAAGGCCATCACCGCCATGCGCACCGCAATGCCGTAGGTCACCTGCGGCAGGATGACCGACTGCGGGCCGTCGGCCACTTCGGAGGCAATTTCCACCCCGCGGTTCATCGGGCCGGGGTGCATCACGATCGCATCCGGTTTGGCGAGCGCGAGCTTTTCAGGCGTCAGGCCGAAAAATTTGAAATACTCCTGCGCGGAAGGCAGGCGTGCGCCTTTCATGCGTTCGTTCTGCAGGCGCAGCATGATGACGACATCGCAGCCTCGCAGGCCGGCTTCCATGTCGTGGAACACCTTGACGCCCATCTGCTCGACCCCGGTGGGGAGCAGGGTTTTGGGGGCGATGACGCGGATTTCCGGCACCCCCAGCGTGGTCAACGCGTGAATCTGCGAGCGCGCCACGCGCGAATGCAACACGTCGCCGACGATGGCCACCGTCAGGTTGTGAAATTCGCCCTTGAAGCGGCGGATGGTGAACATGTCCAGGAGGCCTTGCGTCGGGTGCGCGTGGCGGCCGTCGCCGGCGTTCACCACCGAGATGTGCGGGGCGACGTGGCGCGCGATGAAGTGGGCTGCGCCGGATTGCCCGTGGCGCACGATGAACATGTCGGCGTGCATCGCGGCGAGGTTGTCGACGGTGTCGAGGATCGCCTCACCCTTGGTCTGGCTGGAGGTGGCGATGTTGAGGTTGACGACGTCGGCGGAGAGCCGCTTGGCGGCGATCTCGAAGGTGGTGCGGGTGCGCGTCGACGGCTCGAAAAACAGATTGAAGATCGACTTGCCGCGCAGCAGCGGGACCTTCTTCACCTCGCGCTCGCCGACATCCATGAAGGATTCGGCGGTGTCGAGTATCTGCGTGATGATGGCGCGCGGCAGGCCGTCGAGGGTGAGCAGGTGGCGCAGCCTGCCGTCGGGCGTGAGTTGTAGGTTCATGCGAGGGATAGGGTCAAATGGCCGTCGTCGAGGCGCGACAGGTTGATGTTCTGGTGGCCGGGTACGTCGAGGGTGAGGCCGGTGAAATCAGGGCGGATCGGCAGCTCGTGGCTGCCGCGGTCGACCAACACCGCCAGCCGGATCGAGGCGGGGCGGCCGTAGTCGAACAGTTCGTTCATCGCCGCGCGGACGGTGCGGCCGCTGTGCAGCACGTCGTCAACCAGCAGGATGTCGCGGCCTTCCAGATCGAACGGCAGGTTGGACGGCTTGACCTGCGGATGCAGGCCGATGCGCGAAAAGTCGTCGCGGTAGAACGAGATGTCGAGCATGCCGAGCGGCTGTTTGCAGCCAAGCAGCGCATGCAGGCGCTCGGCCACCCAGACGCCGCCGGTGTGAATCCCGACAATGACGGTGTCCGGTGTGAGGGTGGGCGCGATGGCGTTGGCCATTTGGGCAATCAGCGGGTCGACGTCAGGCAATGAGGCGTGCATCAAAAAATCCTTGCAGTATCAGTTGGGCGGCGACGGCATCCGCTAGCGCCTTGTTCTTCTTGCCATGGATGCCGCGTTCGTGCAGCTCAGATTCAGCTGCGGTGCTGGTGTGGCGCTCATCCACCAGAAACACGGGCAGATTGAAGCGTGATTCTAGTTTGCGCGCGAAGTTTTTAGCGACCCGCGTCATTTCATGTTCGCTGCCGTCGGCGTGGGTGGGCAGGCCCAGCACCAGCAACACCGGCTGCCATTCGGCAGCCAGCTTGGCGATGGCCGCGAGCCGTTCGTCGTTTGAGCCGGCCTGGATGACGGAAAGCGGATGCGCGATCCCGATCGACAACTCGCCCGAGGCCACGCCAGTGCGCTTGAGCCCAAGGTCGAAGGCCAGCACCGTGCCGTGGGTCGATTGCGGGTTCAACCTAGAAACCGCAGTTGGACGCGCCCAATGGTGCGTCTGGGCGGGTGGTTGCCGCGAAGCGAGGAGGCGGCAGGCCGGGGCCTGCAACGACGAGCGACAAAGGCAGGCGCGCGACCGGGCGCACCAGCAGGCGCGTAGCGAAGTCACCAAAATGGTGAGGGCTATCGAAGGCGGAAAATCCAGTATTCATAAGGCACTCCGTGAAGTTATAAGCGGTCAACTGCGGTTTTTAGGATTAACTTTTCCCATTGCCTGCCGGTTCAGCCAGCGTC
>JBPPMF010000364.1:0-6865 GCA_051305915.1 Thiobacillus sp.
ACGGTGAGTTCGACCCGGAACGAATGGCCGTGCAGTCGCGAGCAGGGATGGGATGCGGGCAGCGCGGGCAAGCGGCGCGCGCATTGCAGGTGGAAGATGCGGAAGATGTCCATTGCGGCATTCTCGCGCAAGTCGCGGGCGCTGACCATGCAGGAAACCAGCGGAACTTTTGCGCGTACCGATAAACTATCGGGTGTTCCGTTTTTAATTTCTGGAGTGTTCATGTTTGTGCAACGCCTGTCCGTCACCGCTGCCGCTGTTCTGATGCTGCTGTCGATCAATGCCTGTTCCCGCGAAAGCGGACCGACGCTGGCCGCGCCCGAGGCCTATGCGCAGGCGCAGGCCGGCAAGCTGACGCTGATCGACATTCGCCGCCCCGACGAATGGCGGCAGACCGGCGTGGCCAAAGACGCGGTGCGCATCAACATGGCCCATCCGCAGGGCCCTGCCGGCTTCGCGCAGCAAGTGGAGGCCGAACTGGGGGGCGACAAGAATGCACCGATCGGCCTGATCTGCCGCACCGGCAACCGCACCACGCACATGCAGCAAGTGCTGCGCGATGCCGGCTTCACGCAGGTTTACAACATCAATGAAGGCATGGCAGGCAGCGGCGCCGGTCCGGGCTGGATTGCGCGCGGGCTGCCGGTGGAGTCGTGCAGGACTTGCTAGGATGATCGGCTGGTAGCGGGGAAACGCGCCTCGACATAGCGTCGCCGCGTTGCCCGCCGCTCAGGCCGCCAATTCTTTCGCCAGCGTATTGCGGCGGCCGGTTTCGCTGCCAGTGAGCGCAAAGCCCTGCAAACGGCCCGCTTCATCGGTATGCAGTGCACAGATGCCGGTGTCGCTGCATTCCACCTTCCAGCCCCCCGCCGCACCGATTTTCGGTGGCAGCACCGCGACCGGATGCGCCGGCGTTTTTACCATCACCGGCATCGCCGGATAGACCACCGCGGTGGGCGTACCGGTGAGCGTGGCGGCGAGCGCGCGCGCCTGCACCATCAGCGGCTGCACGTAAGGCAGGTTGAGTCCTTCCACCTCGGCGCAGTCGCCCATTGCGTAGACATTGGGCGCACCGGTTTCGAGCAAGCCGTTGGTCTGGATAGCGCGTCCGACCGGAATGCCGGCTGCCTGCGCCAGCTGGGTTCGGGGCCGCAGACCGATGGCTGAGAGGACTGCATCGGTCTCGATCGCTTCGCCATTGTCCAGCTCGACCCGGTAACCGTTCGCGGTCTGCTCGACGCTTTTTGCAGCATGCCCGAAGTGCCAGGTCACCCCGATCGCGGCCAAGCTGTCGGCGAGGCGCTGCCCGGCCTCGACCGGCAACAGGCGCTCCAGCGGCCAGCTGCCCAGGTGCACCACATCGACGGCGAACCCGGCATGCACCAGATCATTGGCAAATTCGCAGCCGATCAAGCCACCGCCGAGCACAGTGATGCGCTGTTTGCCGTCGATAACGCTGCGGAACGCAGCGTAATCGACCAGGTCGTTGACCGCCAGCACATCGGCCGCACCACTGCCGGCAAGGCCGTGCGGAAACGGGTCGGCGCCGAGGGCGAGCACCAACTTGCTGTATTCCACTTCGCCGCGATCGGTACGAATGCGCTGGCCCTGCGTATCGATGGCGGTAACGCGGGTGTGCGCCAGCACCGACGCATTCTGATCAGCCGCCATTTTCTCCGCGCTGGCGCTCGCCAAGGCCGCGGCTGTCTTGCCGTTGGTGAGCGCATTCGACAAGTTGGGCTTGGAATAGAACGCGCCGTCATCCGCGGTGACGAGCGTGACCGGGGTGGCGGTATCGCGCTTGCGGATTTCCTTCAGCAGCGTGTAACCGGCGAGGCCGGAACCGATGATGACGATGGTTGACATGGGCGTACTCCTTGAAAACGGCGGCGCGCACTCGGCGCGCCGCCATCAGGTTGAGGTGAATCAGGCAGCAGCCACTTCAGCCATTTCGAAATCCGCCTTGGAGACGCCGCAATCCGGACATTCCCAGCCTTCCGGCACGTCTTCCCAGCGGGTGCCGGGGGCGATGCCGTGCTCCGGGTCGCCTTTGGCTTCGTCGTAGATGTAACCGCAAACGATACATTGCCAAGCTTTCATGATGTGTCCTTTCGTTAAATTTCTGCCGCAGCGCGGCTTCTATCGCCCTCTCCCCTCAAGGGAGGGGCTGGGGTGAGGGTGAGCTTCCCGGCTCAGGCGGCAATCGCGTCTTTTTGCGCCTGGTAGTGCTTCGCGTGCTTCTCTTCCACCTTGGCCAAGGCGGCGAAACGCTTGGCCGCCTTTTCCAGCACGCCCTTGAACATTTCCGCATGTTCCTTCGATTCCGCGATCTGTTCGTCGATCTCGGCGACCGCGGCATCATGGCCTTCCTGCATTGCTTCGTGACGGAACTTCGGATACATCTCGGTGTACTCGTGCGTTTCGCCATCGATCGCATATTGCAGGCACTTGGCCGGGGTCATCGTCTCGTCGGCGAACAGCAACTCGGCGTGACCGAAAGCGTGCAGCATTTCCTGCGCCGCGGTGTCCTCGAACACCTTGGCGGTCGCTTCATCGCCCACCTTGCGGCACTGGCGCGCGAACCACATGTACTTGATGTGGGCCATCGACTCGCCGGCAAAGGCGGCTTCGAGGTTCTGAATGGTCGGTGATTTCGTGTTATGCATGATTCGCTCCTGTAGATTTGATTTGCGTTGTCAATCAAGACAGGACAAATGTTATAGATCGTCAATAAATCGATCCAACGGATAATCTGGATCATCACGATTGAAAATATCAATCACTATATTCCAGGCAGGCGCTATGCAACACTTGGCATTATTTCACCCAGGAGTTCACCATGCGCCCTTTGCTGACCGCTGCACTACTCACCCTGACCGCCCTGCCCGCTGCCGCCGCGCCCACCTTGCAGCCCGGTCTGTATGACATTTCTGCACAGATCGTGATGAAAGGCATGCCGATACAGATGCCGGTAATGACGTTCCGGCAATGCCTCACCGCCCAGGATGTCGCCGACGGAAAGGCCTATGCCGCCAACGAGAACAAGGACTGCACGATCAGCAAGCTGAGTGAGCGCAGCAATCAGGTCAGCTACGACTTCAACTGCGCCATGGGAGGCGGCCAGCGCATGGTAGGTCGCGCCAGCGGCACCACCCATACCACCGGCTACGACGTCATGATGAACGGGCGCTTCGCCCCAGCGATGGAAGGCATGAGCGAATTCAGCCAGAAACTAAGCGCGAAGCGTCTCGGCGCCTGCAAGTAAGTCGACCCTGATCACCTGATGGACTGGACGCTTTTCGGCTCGGCCCTGCTGTCGTCCACCCTGTTTCCCGGCGGCTCCGAAGCGCTGCTGCTGTATCGCCTGCATCAGGGCGCCGATCCGGTTGCGAGCGTGCTGACGGCGACGGTCGGTAATGTGCTCGGCAGCCTAATCACCTATGGCATGGGGCGCTTCGGCCGGCGGGCGGTGCGGCAACGCAGCGAAAAGGCCGAATTGCGGGCAGCGCGCGCCGAGCGCTGGTTTGCCCGCTTCGGCCGTCCCAGCCTGTTGCTGGCCTGGCTGCCGGTGGTCGGCGACCCGTTGTGTCTGGTTGCCGGCGTGCTGCGCGTTGGGGTGGGCAGTTTTCTGCTGCTGGTGACGCTGGGCAAGCTGGCGCGCTATGCCGCGCTGGCCTGGGTCATATAACGGCCTGCCAATCAGGCGTTGCGCGCGAGCCGGCGCCTGAGCGCCGCTTCCATCCGCGCCATGCTCACATAGAAGGTGGGTGTGATGTAAAGCGTGAGGAACTGCGAGAACAGCAGGCCGCCGACCACCGCGATGCCAAGCGGCCGCCGCGCCTCGGCCCCCGCGCCGAAGCCGATGGCGATGGGGAGCGTGGCGACGATGGTGGAGAGCGTGGTCATCATGATCGGCCGCAGGCGCACCAGGCTGGCCTCGACGATGGCGTCCTCGGCGCTCATCCCCGCGCGCTGCCGGGTCAGGGCGAAGTCGATCATCATGATGCCGTTCTTCTTCACCAGTCCCACCAGCAGGATGAGGCCGACGAAGCTGAAGATGTTGAGTTCCACCTCCAGCAACAGCAGCACCAACAGCGCGCCGAAGCCCGCCAGCGGCAGGGCGGTGAGGATGGTGAGCGGATGGCCGAGGTGTTCGTACAGCACCGCCAGCACCATGTAGATGATGAGCACGGTGAACAGCAGCAGCAAAGGCAGGGTGACGGTCGACTCCTGGAATTTCTGCGCCGCGCCGGTGAGTTCGGCACTGACGTCGGCCGGCAGCACTTCGTTGGCGGCGGCCAGCGCGGCATCGAGCGCAGCGTTGAGCGACGCGCCGGGCGCCAGGTTGAACGACAGCGTGACCGCCGGCTGCTGGCCGTAGTGATACACCGCGATCGGCCCCACCCCGGCCTCGACCTTCGCCACCGCATCGAGCCGGGTTAGCTCCCCCGACGCGGTGCGCAAGGGCAGCTGGCCAATGATGGACGGATTCAGTTGCGCTTCGGGCAGGATTTTCAGGCTGACCGTGTACTGGTCGTCGACACCGTAGATCTCGCTGATACGGCGCCCGCCGAGCGCGTCGTACAGGATCTGCTGCACCTGCTGCGCGTTGATGCCGAGCCGCGCCGCCTGCACCGGGTCAAGCACCACGCGCAATTCTGGATTGCGCAGTTCCAGGTTGCTGTTGACGTCGATCAGCAAGGGCACTTCGTCGAGACGTTTTTCGACCGCGGCGGCGGCGACTTTCAGCGCCTCGAAATCGCTCGACTTCAGGGTCAGCTGGTAGTCACTGCTGGCGATCAGCGAGCCGACGTTGATCGATGCCGGGTTCTGCAGCGTGACGTTGACGCCGCTGACCTGGCGCGTCGCCGCACGCAGTTCGTCGATCACGTCGTCGGCGCCGATCCGGGTGTCGCGCGGCGCCAGGCGGATCACCAGCCGGCCGACGTTGGAGCCGGTGATGCCGCCGCCGGCCTGCCCGGCAGAGGACATCAGGCCCGCGACCGCGGGATGGTTCTGCACGATGTCGGCGATGCGCTGCTGGCGGATGGAGAGTTCTTCGAACGGGATGCCTTCCGGATACTGGATGCTGGCGAAAATCATCCCGGAATCGACGCGCGGAATGAAACCCTGCTTGACCTGGCCGGCCAGCCAGACCATGCCGCCCAGCACCGCCGCCGACAGCAGCAGCATGGCACCGCGATGGCGCATGCTGGCGCGCAGGGTGGCGCCGTAGAAATTCTGGAAACGCTGGAAGCTGGCTTCGAAGCCGCGCGACAGGGGGTTGTTGAGCGCCTCGTGCGACAACCCGCGCGCGCACAGCATGGGGGTGAGAGTCAGCGCCACCACACCGGACAGCAGCACGGCGACGGCGATGCTGATGGCGAATTCCTGGAACAGGCGCCCGATCATGCCACCCATGAACAGGATCGGCAGGAACACCGCCGCCAGCGAGATCGTCATCGACACCACGGTGAAGCCGATTTCCTGCGCACCGTCAAGCGCAGCTTGCATGCGCGACTTGCCCATGTCGAGATGGCGCGTGATGTTCTCGATCACCACCACCGCGTCGTCGACGACGAAGCCGATCGCCAGGATGATCGCCATCAGCGACAGGTTGTTGAGGCTGTAGCCCGCCAGATGCATGAAGGCGAAAGTGCCCAGCAGCGAGCTCGGCAGCACCAACGCGGCGATCAGCGTGGCGCGCAGATTGTGCAAGAAGGCGAAGATGACCAGGATCACCAGGATCATCGCCAGCACCAGGGTGAAGTTGACTTCGTGCAGCGTGTCCTTGACGAACAGCGAACGATCGAAATGGACCTGCAGGTTCACCCCATCCGGCAGGTCGGCCTCGATCTGCGGCAGCATGGCGCGGATGCGTTCGGCCACCTCGACGGTATTCGCCCCCGGCTCGCGCTGCACCGCCAGCACGATGGCGCGGGTGCCGTTGTACCAGGTGCGCGTCGTGTCGTTTTCGACGCTGTCTTCGGCGCGCCCCAGGTCCTTCAGCCGTAGCGCCACCCCATCCTTGTAGGCGACGATGATGTTGCCGAAATCTTCCGCGTTGGCGAGCGACACCGGCGACTTCACCGAATAGGCGCGGCTGGCACTGTCGAGCGTGCCTGACGGCAGGTTGGCATTGGCCGTCTGCACCGCCCGAATAACATCGGGAAAACTCAGCCCCCGCTGCTGCAATTTGGCGGGATCGAGATACAGCCGCAATGCGTATTTCTGCGAACCGAACACCAGCACCTGCGCCACCCCGCTCATGCCCGACAGACGCTGCGCCACCCGCGAGTCGGCAATCGCATCGAGTTCGGTCAGCGGCAGCCGCTCGGCCGACAGCGCCAGATACAGGATGGGCGAATCGGACGGATTGATTTTTCTTAACTGGGGCGGATCCATGCCGGCGGGCAGGTTGCGCGCCGCCTGTGCAATCGCGGTCTGCACATCCTGCGCGGCGGCGTCGATGTCGCGTGCGAGTTCGAACTGCAGCGTGATGCGGGTCGAGCCCTGGCTCGACTGCGAGCTCATCGACTCGATCCCCGGCACCGTCGACAACTGGCGCTCCAGCGGCATCGCCACCGTGTTGGCCATGGTCTCGGGGTTGGCGCCCGGCAGGCTGGCGTCAATGCGCAAAGTCGGAAAATCAACCTGCGGCAGATCGTTGACCGGCAGCTGCTTATAGGCCAGCGCGCCGAACAGCACCATTGCCAGCACCAGCATCAGCGTGGCGACCGGGCGTTCGATAAAAATGCGCGAGAGGTTCATGTCGGCAAGCGGAAATCAACCGCAAAGGTCGTGAATTTTTCATGCATCACGATCCTGCCTTGGCGGGTGTTTTGTCCGCCGCCGCGCCTTCGAG
>JBPPMF010000374.1:0-8985 GCA_051305915.1 Thiobacillus sp.
GCCACACCTTCGTCACCACGCCGAGCGGGCAGATTCACGGTATGCCGCTCGCGGTGCTGCTCGGCCACGGCGAAACAGCGCTCACCGCCATCGACGGCCCTGAAGCCAAGCTGCGCCCCGAACACGTGTGCCTGATCGGCGTACGCAGTTACGAGGCCGGCGAGGCCGCGCTGCTGCACCGGCTGGGGGTGCGGGTGTTCGACATGGATGAAGTCCGCCGGCGCGGGCTGGCTGCGGTATTCGACGAGGCGCTTGCCATCGTGCGGCAAGGCACTGCGGGTTTCGGCGTGAGCGTGGATCTCGATGCGCTTGATCCCATGGAGGATCCGGGCGTCGGCTCCCCCGTGCCGGGTGGCCTGCGCCGCGCCGATCTCGCCGCTGCATTGAAGCATCTGCGTGGCGATCCGGCGTTCGTGGCGATGGAGATTGTCGAGTACAACCCGCGGCGGGATCGCGGGCATGCGACCGCCAACGCCGCAGGCGCGCTGGTCGACGCGATTACGCCGCTGAAAAACTGACGCCTACTCGAACTCCATCGCCCGATACACCCGCCCGGCATTGCTGCGCGCCAGTTCGTCGGCGGTGTGCAGGTGCAGGTAGGCCGCCTGGTCGACCTGGTAGGCATCGTCGAGCGAACCGCCGGCCTGGATGACCTCGGCAACTTTCGCGCGCAGATGCACCAGGTAATCACGCGTCCACTTGCGCACCGTCGCCATGTCGGTCGGGCCGCCGTGGCCGGGGATGACGACTTCGGCGCCGAGCGCCTCGAACTTGTCCCACACTCCAATCCAGCTCGCGGTATCGGTATCCTCGAAGATCGGCAGCATGCGGATATGGAACGCCGTGTCGCCGGCAATGACCAGTTTCTTCTCCGGCAGCCACACCATGGTGTCGCCGTGATGGTGCGCATCACCCAGATGCAGCACTTCGATCTTCACACCGCCCATGGAAAGGTCGAGCTTGTCGTCATAAACGATATCCGGCCGCGCATGCTCGGTCCTGAATGCCTTGTCGCGCGCACGGGCGCGCATGGTCGCCAGCGTCTCGTAACCGAAGCGTTCGATATAGCTGGCGGTGTCGCGGTGCGCGACGATCTTGGCGCCCTGCTCCTTCCAGTAGCCGGAACCGTGCATGGCGTGGCCCTGGCCGTTTTCCAGCACGACGTATTTCACCGGCTTGTCGGTGCGCTTTTTGATTTCGTCGTGCAGGCTTTGCGCGAGCAGGTAGTTGTCGCCTGCGTTGACCACGATCACGCCGTCATCGGTGATGATGAAGGACAGGTTGTTGTTGTGGCCGGAGTTTTCGTAGGTGCCCGGCGCGGTGGCGCCGATGGCCGACCACACGCCGGGGATGACTTCGTGCGGCAGGTCGTAGAGGAAGGAGTCTGGCGCCTTATCGTAATGCTGGATCGGCAGGCCGGCGCGCTTCCAGTTGAAGAAACCGTCGCGGTAGTTCTTGACGTTGGTGTAGCCAAGCTTGATCAGGGTGTCGGCCGCAAGCGGGCTGCGCTGGCTGACGCCGCAATAGACGACGATGGGCGTGGTCTTGTCGGGTACTGCGGTTTCAATCTGGAATTCCAGCCAGCCGCGCGCGAGGTTGAAAAAGCGCGGCGCATCGATGTAGCCGCCCAGCAGATTCAGTTCGGCGGCGGTGCGCACGTCGATCACCACGGTTTCCGGCTGCGCCTTCAATTGTGCGACGAGCCCTGCCGTATCGAGTTGCGGCACCCGCGCGTTCACCGCATCGAGCACGCCTTGCGCGGCCTGGGTGAGCGAAGGCGCTTCGGGCGGGGGCAGGACAATGGCGGAGAGATTTTGCGCCTGCGCCACGGCACTCAGCAGCAGCGTAGCGGGCAGCAGGGCGCGCATAAAAAGGTCGAGGGCCATATCAGTCTCCTTTTGTTTTTATCAGGATCGCTATTCGTCCGACGCCATGCCGACGAAAGGGTTCTCGCGACGTTCATGTCCGAAAGAGGACATCGCGCCGTGACCCGGCACAAAGCGCACGTCGTCGCCGAGCGGGAACAGCTTTTCTCGGATAGCGGCCAAGAGCGCCGCGTGGTCGCCGCGCGGAAAATCGGTGCGACCGATCGAGCCCTTGAACAGCACGTCGCCGACGAAAGCGAGCCGTGCCTCAGGCTGAAAAAACACCACATGGCCGGGCGTATGGCCGGGGCAGTGCAACACGTCGAAACGAATCGAGCCCACCTCGACGCGGTCGCCATCCTCCAACCACTGGTCGGGGGTAAAAACCACCGTCGGCGGAAAGCCGAACAGCTCGGCCTGCTGCGGCAACAGGTCGAGCCAGAACTGCTCCTCGCGCTGTGGGCCGATGATGGGAATGCCAAGCGTATCGCGCAGCTCCACCGCCGCGCCGACATGGTCGAGATGGCCATGGGTGAGCAGGATGCTTTCCAGCGTGAGGCCGCGCGCGGCCACTTCCGCCAGCAGCCGTTGCGCCTCGCCGCCGGGATCGATCAGCGCCGCGCGGCCCTGTGCGTCCCACACCAGCGAACAGTTTTGTTGATACGGGGTAACGGGGAGAATGGTAAATTCCATGCACGCCATTATCCCGTGAAAAATCATGCCCGCGCCTGATGCATTGCTACTGCTTTCCACCCATTGCCCGCACTGCCCCGCGGTGCTCGCCGCGCTTGCCGACCTGCTGAAGCATGGCAGCATCGGCCGGCTGGAAGCGGTCAACCTGGAGCAGCATCCAGAAGTCGGGCAAGCGCTCGGCGTGCGCTCGGTGCCGTGGCTGCGCATCGGCCGTATCGAACTCGCCGGTGTTCACAGCAAGGCCGAACTCGCCGAGTGGGCGGCCAAGGCCGACAGCGAAACCGGCTTGGCGGATTACTTCCATATGCTGCTGAAAGAAGGTCAATTGCCCAAGGTGCAGACCATGATCGACGCCGAACCGGCCCTGCTGGCAGCGGTGCTGCCCATCGTCGGCAATGTCGACGCCAGCCTCAACGTGCGGCTCGGCGCCGGCGTATTGTTCGAGGCCTGCGCCGGTACCCACACCTTGGCTGCGCTGATTCCGCAGCTGGGCGCGCTGTCGCGACACACCGACGCCCGGATACGGGCGGATGCCTGCCACTATCTGGGGCTGACCGGCGACGCCGCCGCCCAGCCGTGGCTGGAAACACGGCTGAACGACGACGATGCCGACGTGCGCGAGATTGCAGCGGAGAGTTTGCAGGCCATTTCGGGTTAGGGGTGAAGATGACGCCAAATGTAGGGTGCAATAAGCGAAGCGCATTGCACCGCAGGTTCCATCCGGCGCAATAACGATTGCGCCCTACTTCAACTCATTGGCAAACGCTCGCATCCATGTCCGTCCCCGCCGCCTATCTCGGCGTCATCCTGATCTGGTCAACCACGCCGCTCGCCATCCAGTGGAGCGCCCAGGGGGCCAGCTTCAGCTTTGCGGTAATGGCGCGGATGCTGATCGGGCTGGCGATCTGCCTCGCGCTGCTGCGTCTCACCCGCACCGCGTTTCCATTCACCCCGGCGGCGCGGCGACTTTACGCGATCAGTGGGTTGTCGATCTTCGCGGCGATGCTGCTCACCTACTGGGGCGCGCTGCACATTCCGTCGGGGTTGATTTCGGTGATCTTCGGGCTGTCGCCGCTGGTCACCGGGGTGTTCGCTGCGCTGTGGCTGAGTGAGCGCACGCTCACGCCGATCCGTATTGCGGGCCTGGGGCTGGCGCTGGCCGGGCTGTGGCTCATCTTCGGCCAGCCGTGGCCGGGCGACGGCCAGGCCACCTTCGGCACGCTCGCCGTGCTGATCGGGATGACGGTGCAGGCGCTGGGGCTGGTGTGGATCAAGCGGCTGAATGTGCGCGCGTCCGCGCTTGCCATCACCACCGGCTCGCTCGGCGTAGCGACGCCGCTGTTCGTGCTGGCGTGGCTGATCGCCGATGCGGCGCAACTGCCGCCCGACACCACGCTGCGTGCCGGCGGGGCCATCGTCTACCTTGGGGTGCTGGGGTCGGTGGTGGGCTTCACGCTGTATTACTACGTGATCAAGCATCTCGACGCCGGGCGCGTTGCGCTGATCATGCTGGTCACCCCCGTCGCCGCGCTGCTGCTGGGGCAGATGCTGAACGCCGAGTTCATCCCGGTCGGCGGCTGGGCCGGGATTGCGCTGATCGGTACGGGATTATTGCTGTATGAATGGCAGGCGCTGCGGCAATTGAGCCATCGCCGGGACCAGGCCGGTACCTGAAACCGGAACCGTAGGCACGCCGAACCGGGACGACGCATGCCTGATTAAAGCTTGTCCGGATCGCACCGTAAATTAACCCTTAATCAACAATGGCCTTTGAGGGTATTCCGTGTCTTTAATCACTCATTCCAGCCTGGTTGGGCTGTTGTTTATCACCACGATCGCCAGCGCGGCTGCGAATCCCGCCGTTGACAAATCGGCGGCGCCGGCGCCTGAAACCATGCACAGGAAACTGACGCAAATCAGCCAGAATCCGGCCCTGCTATCCGCCGCGCTGAAGGACGGGCAACAAGCCGCCTCGGTCTGCCGGCATTGCCACGGCGCCGGCGGTAACAGCACGCTACCCGACGTCCCCAATCTGGCGAGCCAGAATGCCGGCTACCTGCTGGAACAGATGAACAAGTTTGCCCATGGCCAGCGCAAATCGGCCTTCATGGAAGGGCTGATCAAGGCACTCGCGCCTGACGAGCGGATCAGCATTGCACTGTTTCTATCGCAGCAGCCCGTCACCCGCAAGCCCACCGCCAGCGGCACGCAAAACCTTGCAGGCAAAGCGCTCTATGACAAGCTGTGCGTCAGCTGCCACGGCACCAGCGCCACCGGCAGCCAGACGATCCCACGCTTGGCCGGGCAGCAGGTGAAATACGTGAAAGATTCCCTGAAACGCTATCGCAACGGCAGCGGCGAGCGCGTCGACCCGAAGATGGCCTCGTACACCCGTAACCTCAAGGACGCGGACATTCAGAACCTGGCGGCTTATCTATCCACGTTGCAGCCCTGAGCGGTTACTTCTTGAATAGATCGTCGAGCGCAGGACTGGCGGGGTCGTCGGCTTGCGCTGAGCCGGCCTGATTCGCGAACAGCTCATCGAGCGCGCTGCGACTGGCCTGCGCCATCACTGCGCCGCCGCCCTTGTAGGCTTCGGGGCGCGGCACGAACCAACCGCAATCATTGGCGCGGGTCTTGTCGGCGACGCGGTCGGCCGCCATTTCGCGGCATTGACCTGCGCGGTGCACATCGTAGTGGCGGCACAGCTTGCATACATGCAGATCGGCACGGCAGCTGGGACAGGTTTCACGCCGCGCCAGCGGCAATAGCATACCGGCCAGGCTGGCGCCGCATTTCCAGCATTGCAGGCTCATGCTGTCTGAAGGGCGTGATATTGCAGGCCGGCGAGCGAGACCCTGCGCAAGGCACGCTCATCGGTGGCGTCGAGGATCACGGGGGGTGCGACGCCGGCTTCGGCCGCTTCCAGCCAACGCGCGGCACACACACACCAGCGATCACCAGGCTTCAAACCCGGGAAGTCGTATTCCGGCACCGAGGTGACAAGATCATTGCCGCGCTGCAGGGAGTAGTCGAGAAACGCCTCGGTCATTTGGACGCAGACGGTGTGACTGCCGAGGTCATGCGGGCCGGTGTTGCAAAGGCCATCACGCAAAAAACCGGTCAGCGGTGACATGCTGCACACCTGCAACGGACTACCCAACACATTGCGCGCGTCGCTCACCCTGATCTCCCGAATCGGACACGCAGAAAATAACACAGGCGGCGGCATTTTCGACACCAACGCGCCCGCCTGCATTGGTCAGGGCTGGCGCGCCGGTTCGCTGAACGTCGGGGCGGGTGGCTGTGCCAGTTTGCCGTCGGCCACGGCTGCGGCATGGGCCTGTTCGACATGGAGCAGCATGCTGGGCGCAGGATAGCCGTCGGCCGGCAGACCCTGTGCAGCCTGGTATTGGCGCAGCGCGGCCCGGGTGCGCGGACCAAGTTGGCCATCCGGCGGCCCGGCGTCATAACCCATTTCGTTCAAGGACTGCTGCATGGAAATCAACTGCGCCGTGCTGAGCGCGCCCGTTTCGCCCGCCTGCGCGGCCAGGGTGGCGCCACCTGCCAGTTGTTGCGCCAGTTGAGCCACGGAGAGTGCGTAGTTCGTCGAACGGTTCCAGCGCATCACCACATCGAAGTTGTCGAACACCATGAACGCCGGTCCCTGCCAGCCCTGCGGCAGCACCAGCGCCGCTCGACCGCTCACACGCGGCAGTGGACTGCCATCCGCCGGCTGCACGCCAAGCTTTGCCCATTCATGCAGCGGCACACGGTGGCTGACACGCGCGTGACGCACGTCGAAACCGTGCGGCAACTTGACCTCGATGGCCACCGGTTCGCCTGCACGCCAGCCCGCACGTTGCAGATAATTCGCGGCTGAATGCATGGCGTCCGGCAGCGAACGCCACAGGTCGATGCGGCCATCGCCGTCGGCATCGAGCGCGTAAGCGCGGAAGGTCGACGGCATGAACTGCATGTGCCCCATTGCGCCGGCCCACGAGCCATTCATGTCGGCTGCGCTGACATGGCCGGCGTCGATGATGCGCAGCGCATCGAGCAACTGGCTGCGGAAAAACCCGCTGCGGCGGCCGTCGAAAGCCAGCGTGGCGAGGCTGGCCGGGATGTTGCGGCTGCCGAGATAGGTGCCATAGTTGGTTTCCAGCCCCCAGAACGACACCAACACGGCCTTTGGAATACCATATTTTTGCTCGAGCCCATCAAACAGCGCAGCGTGCTCGAGGAGCAAGGCCTGGCCTTGTGCGATTCGATCGGGGGTCACACGCCGCCCCAGGTAATCGGCAAAGGTTTGCAGGAATTCCGGCTGGCGACGGTCGAGTTCGATCACGCGCTCGGCCGGTGTGATGCCGCTCAACGCAGCATCGAGCGTGGCGGTGGAGATGCCCTGCGCCACGGCATCCTGACGGAAGCCAGCGAGCCAGTCGTCGAAACTGCTCTGCGCGTGAACGGGGAATGCCGCCAGCACTGCCACCAGGAAGAAGGTTAAAACCGTCCTCCCCAGCAGGCGGGCACGAAGGCAAACGCGAAGGAAGCGCTGAAAAATTCCGTCATCGCGAGGTGCGTAGCAACGCGGCGATCCAGGGGCAGTCACCTTTGCCGGCATTCTGAATTGCTTCGCTGTGCTCGCAATGACGGGCATTGATCTTTCTCTAAATCCAAACCGATCAAGCATTTTTTTGCAGCCAGTATTCAAGCAACGCCAGGTGCCACAGTTTGCTGCCCTGGATGCGGGTGTGATGCCGCTCCGGGGCATCCAGCAGCTTGTCCACGTAAGTGCGCTGATACAGGCCGCGCTCGCGGCAAGCCTGCGAATTCAAAATATCCTGCATAAAATTCAAAAAATCTCCGCGTACAAATTTAAGTGCCGGCATCGGGAAATAGCCTTTCTTGCGGTCGATCACCGCATCCGGCACCAGGCCGCGCGCGATCTGCTTCAGCATGTGCTTGCCTTCCGACGCCAGCTTGAGTTCGGGCGGCATCGATGCCGCCAGTTCCACCAGTTGATGATCAAGGAAGGGCACGCGCGCTTCCAGTCCCCACGCCATGGTCATGTTGTCGACCCGCTTCACCGGATCGTCGGTGATGAGCATGGTGGTATCCATGCGCAACACCTGATCGATGAATTCATCGGCAAAAGGTTCCGCCAGCTGCCCGGCAATCAACTCCGCCGTGTAGTCGGGCCCGTGATACGCCGGCATCGCCATTTCGAGAAACTCGTCGTGATCGCGGTCGAAGTAGTGGCGACGGAAGCAATCGAGCGGTGATCCGGCGGTCTCCGCCGCCATGCGCGGATACCAGAAATAGCCGCCGAACACTTCGTCGGCACCCTGCCCGCTCTGCACCACTTTCACGGTCTTGCTGACCTGCTCAGCCAGCAGATAGAACGCCACCGCGTCCTGCGCGAACATCGGCTCGGACATCTGGTCCACCGCCTCGGGCAGGCGGCGCAGCACTTCGGCGTTGGGAATCAGGTATTTGTGATGGCGGGTGCCGTACATCGCGGCCACCGGATCGGAGTATTCGAACTCGTTGCCGCGCTCTTCCGGCTGATCCTCGAAGCCGACCGAGAAGGTCATCAGGTCGGGCACGCCCTGCTCGGCAAGCAGCGCCACCAGCAGGCTCGAATCGAGTCCGCCGGAAAGCAGCACGCCCACCTTGACGTCGGCGATCTCGATGCGCTTTTTCACCGCCTGCCGCAGGCTTTCGTGGATGGCCTCGGTCCATTCGGCTGCGGTATTGGGCGTGGCCGGGCGCTGCGCGTGCAACGACCAGTATTCGCGATGGCTGATTTCGCCACGCGCGTTCACGCTCATGGTGGTGCCGGGGGCGAGCTTGCGGATGCCGTTGTAAATCGTGCGCGGCGCCGGCACCACCGCGTGCAGGGTGAACAGGTGATGCAGCGCCACCGCGTCGATGCCGGTGTCGACCCCGCCCGCGGCCAGCAACGCCTGCGGGGTCGAGGCAAAGCGGAAGCAGTTGAGGTTTTCGCTGTAATACAGCGGCTTGATGCCGAGGCGGTCGCGCGCCAGGAACAGCGTCTCGCGGTTCCAGATGGCAAACGCGAACATGCCGTGCAGCCGCTCGACACAGGCTTCACCCCATTGCAGAAACGCGCGCAGGATGACTTCGGTGTCGCCGTCGGAATGGAAGGTATGGCCGCGCGAAATCAGCTCGGCGCGCAGTTCCGGGTAGTTGTAGATGGTGCCGTTGAACACCAGCGCAGTGCCGCTGGCGGCATCGAGCATCGGCTGTGCCGAACGCGGCGACAGGTCGATGATCGCCAGCCGCCGATGGCCCAACCGCACCGGGCCGTTAGCGTGCTGGCCTTCGGCATCCGGCCCGCGCCGCGCCAACTTTGCCAGCATGCGATCCATCGCCGCCGCGTCGGGCGCTTTGTTGTCGAACC
>JBPPMF010000383.1:0-8234 GCA_051305915.1 Thiobacillus sp.
CTGATTTCTATGGCAGCGGCGCGTTCACCCTGTCCTACCCCAACGAATGGGATACCCGCCAGGGCCGCAATGGCTACGGCATCTGGATCCACGGCAGTCCGAGCAATACCTACAGCCGCACGCCGCTCGCCAGCGAGGGCTGCGTGGTGCTGGCCAACGACGACCTGAACCGCCTGGGCCAATACATCCAGACGGGAAAAACCCCCGTCATCATTGCCGAACAGGTCGAATGGGTCGCCTATGACGCGCTCGATGCGCGCCGCGACGACCTGGCCAGCGCCATCGATCAGTGGCGGCAGGACTGGGAAAGCCGCGACACTGCGCGCCTGCTCAGTCACTACAGCGCGTCATTCCGCATCGGCCCGCAGAATTTGCAGGCGTTTGGCGCCAGCAAACAGAAAGTCAACGCCGCCAAGTCGTGGATCAAGGTCGGACTCAACAACCTCAGCCTCATGCTTTACCCGCAAGGGGCAGGCCGTGGTTCTAAAGACGCTGAAGCGTCAAGAACCACGCACTACCCGGAGCGTCCGGATTTCGCGCTGGTCAGCTTTGTGCAGGACTATCAGAGCAACAATCTCAGCGACCGTACTGTCAAGCGGCAGTTCTGGAGCCGCGAAGACGGCCGCTGGAAAATCATTCACGAAACTTCTCTTTAGGAATTATTCATGGTCAAGCTGCACACCAACCACGGCATCATCACCCTTGAACTCGACGCCGAGAAAGCCCCGAAAACAGTCGAAAACTTCCTGCAATATGTGCGTGACGGTTTTTTTGATGGCACGATTTTCCATCGCGTGATCGACGGTTTCATGATCCAGGGCGGCGGTTTCGAGCCTGGCATGACGCAGAAGCCCACCCGTGACATGATCGAAAACGAAGCGTCCAACGGCCTCAAGAACGAGGCCTACACCATCGCCATGGCGCGCACGCCCAACCCCAATTCGGCTACCGCGCAGTTTTTTATCAACATCGCCAACAACAGCTTCCTCAACTTCACCGCGCCCACCCCACAAGGCTACGGTTATGCCGTGTTCGGCAAGGTGGTCGATGGCACGGACGTGGTCGACAAGATCAAGAAGGTTAAAACCGGCAACCGTGCCGGCCACCAGGACGTGCCGCTGGAAGACGTGGTGATCACCAAAGCGGAAATCGTCTGAAGGCTTCGATGAGCCCCGCTTCAGGACCGGGTGCGGGTCGCAGCTTCTTTGTTGCCGACCTGCATCTCACCGACGAACGCCCGGTCGCCACCGGGCGTTTTTTTCGTTTTCTGCAGGAAGAGGTGGCCGGTGCGGATTCGCTCTACATCCTGGGCGATCTGTACGAGGCCTGGATCGGCGACGACCACGACGAGCAGGTGGCACACGATACTGCGCGCCGGTTGAAATCTCTGGTCGATTCCGGTACGCCGGTGTATTTCATCCACGGCAACCGCGACTTTATGCTGGCCGCGCGCTACGCAGCCTTGTCCGGCATGACGCTGCTGCCCGACCCCGCCCGCATCGACCTGTATGGCACACCGACACTGCTGATGCATGGCGACACGCTGTGCACCGACGACACCGCCTACCAGACCTTTCGCCGCCGGGTGCGTCATCCGCTGACACTTGCTTTAATCAAGCGTCTACCACGTACCTTGCGTCGACGTTTGGCACGCCAGGCACGCGCCGGCAGCCAATCAGCCAAAGCCAGCAAGTCCGCTGAAATCATGGATGTGAATGCGGATGAAGTGATGCGCATCATGCGCGAACAGCAGGTCTGCCGCCTGATCCACGGCCATACCCACCGCCCGGCACGCCATGTTCATGTGGTCGACGGCCACAACTGCGAGCGCTGGGTGTTACCGGACTGGTATGCCCGCTGGGGCTATGCAGTGTGCGGCGCGGCTGGCTGCGCGCTCAAGACCGAAGCGTTATGACGGTGCGTTAATCGCCGTCAGGCCGTCCGGCACGCGGAACAGTTCCGGCTGCAGGGGATGTTTCGATTCGCTTTCAAACTGGCGCGTCCGGCCGCCGAACTCGCGCGTTTCCAGCGGCAGCCCGAGCTTCAGTGTCGTACCCGATTCCCACACCTGATTCGCCAGGTCGCAGTCATGCTGCATGTCGCGCGGTGAATCCTTCCACACGCGGTACTGCGTGGCGGCGAGGATGGATTTCAGTTCGGCCATCGCACGTGCAGCATCCGGTGCAGCCGCACGGGCAGCAATGCCTTCGCTGCACACCACGCCGTTGATCTTCAGGCTGAAACGCTGAGTGCCGCGCACAGCCGGTTTCGCGTCAAGCCGGGGGTTCCAGCCAGCAGGCTTGGGCGGCAACTCGCCCGGCGTAAACACCATCGCCAGCCGGTTGTCGTGCATGACATTGATAACCTGACGCTGACGGCGATCCAGCAGGATGAAGTCGCCCTCATCCTCACCGCCATCCATGCGCATGAAATCCGGCGTCACCAGGATACGCGTCAGCGCGGGCGGATCACCCGGGTCCTGGTCGATATAGCGTAGCTCGATCATGTCGGCGGCGTAAGCCGTGCTCATGCCAAGCAACCACAGTGTCAGCCACTTCATCACACCAACCCACGCGCCAAATCGGCCTGGATGTCGGCCAGCGACTCCAGCCCCACTGCGATGCGCACCAGACCGTCGCTGATGCCGGCGGCTGCACGCTGTTCCGGCGTCATGCGGCTGTGGGTGGTGGTGGCCGGATGGGTGATGGTGGTTTTGGTATCGCCCAGGTTGGCGGTGATCGACAGCATCCGGGTCGCGTCGATCAGCTTCCACGCCGCTGCCTGGCCGCCCTTCAGTTCAAACGCGACAATACCACCGCCAGTTTTCTGCTGCGCCATCGCCAGCGCATGCTGTGGATGCGAGGGCAGGCCAGGATAGAGCACGCGCGCAACCTGCGGCTGCGCTTCCAGCCATTGCGCCAAGGCCAGCGCATTTTTCGAATGCGCGTCCATGCGCAGCGACAGCGTCTCCATGCCTTTCAGGATGACCCAGGCGTTGAACGCGGAGAGCGTCGGCCCGGCGGTGCGCAGGAAGGTGTAGACGCCTTCCATCAGCGCCTGGCTGCCCAGCACCGCGCCGCCGAGCACCCTGCCCTGGCCGTCGAGGTACTTGGTGGCGGAATGGATCACGATGTCGGCGCCCAACTCCAGCGGCTTTTGTAGCGCCGGCGAACAGAAGCAATTGTCGACCGCGAGCCACGCGCCGGACTCATGCGCGATATCCGCCAGCGCGCGGATGTCGCTCACTTCGGTCAGCGGATTGGAGGGTGACTCGACGAAAAATAACTTGGTATTCGGCTTCACCGCCGCGCGCCACTCGGCCGGGTCGGTCGGCGACACGTAGGTCGTCTCGATGCCGAAGCGACCGAGGATGTTGGAGAACAACTGCACTGTGGAGCCGAAGATCGAGCGCGAAGCGACCACATGCTCGCCCGCTTTCATCAGGCCCATCACCGTCGCCAGGATCGACGCCATGCCGGAGGCGAATGCCACGCAGCGCTCGGCGCCTTCCAGCGCCGCCAGCCGCGTTTCCATCATGCTGACAGTGGGGTTGGTAAAGCGCGCGTAGATCGGGCCGGGCTGTTCGCCCTTGAAACGCGCAGCGGCTTCCGCCGCGCTGGCGAACACAAAGCTGGAGGTGAGAAACATCGCCTCCGAGTGCTCGTTGAACTGGCTGCGCACCGTGCCGGCGCGAACCGCCAGGGTTTCAAGATCGTATTGGTCTTCCATTACTCGCTCGTCGCCAGGTTGAGGTCGAGTTGCTGGGTCGACAGCGCGGATGGCGACGGCGTTTCGCCATTGCGCACCGCCTCGACGTAATTCAGATATTCCGGCGACACATCGCCGGTAATGTAGCGGCCGTCGAAGCACGAAGTGTCGAAATCAAGGATGGCCGGATTGCCCGCTTTGACCACCTCCACCATGGCATCGAGATCCTGATAAATCAGCGCATCGCAGCCGATTTCACGTGCGATTTCCTCGTCGCTGCGACCGTTGGCGATCAATTCGTTGCGCGTCGGCATGTCGATGCCGTAGACATTCGAATAGCGCACCGGCGGCGAAGCCGAAGCGAAATACACCTTCTCGGCACCGGCATCGCGAGCCATCTGCACGATCTCGCGGCTGGTGGTGCCGCGCACGATGGAATCGTCGACCAGCAAGACGTTCCTGCCCTTGAATTCCTCAGCGATGGCATTGAGCTTCTGGCGCACCGATTTCTTGCGCAACGCCTGTCCCGGCATGATGAAGGTGCGGCCGATATAACGGTTCTTGATGAAGCCTTCCCGATACGGCACGTTGAGGTGGTTCGCCAGTTGCAGCGCGGATGGGCGACTGGTGTCGGGAATGGGAATCACCACGTCGATCTTCAGGTGGGCGAATTCACGCTTGATTTTTTCGGCCAGCGACACGCCCATGGCAAGCCGCGTGCTGTAGACCGAGACGCCGTCCATCACCGAATCGGGACGTGCCAGATAAACGTATTCGAAAATGCAGGGATTGAGCGCCGACTTGTCGCTGCACTGGCGACTATGTAACTGTCGCTGGTAATCGATGAACACCGCTTCGCCCGGCGCCACGTCGCGCAGCAGTCGGAAGCCAAGCGTATCGATCGCCACACTTTCCGACGCGACAATGTACTCGTGCGGCATGACCTGGTCATTAATCCCAATCACCAGCGGACGAATGCCATACGGATCGCGAAACGCCAGCAGGCCATAACCGGCGATAAAGGCCGTCACGGCATAAGCGCCCCTGCAGCGCGCATGCACGCCCGAAACTGCGCCGAAGATCGTATCCAGATTCAACGTTCGTCCCAAGGCGCGCACCTGCAGTTCGTGCGCCAGCACGTTCAGCAGTACTTCGGAGTCAGAATTGGTGTTGACGTGGCGCAGATCGCTGCGAAACAGCGATTCCTTCAGTTCGTGGGTGTTGGTGAGGTTACCGTTGTGGCCCAGTACGATGCCATACGGCGAGTTCACGTAGAACGGCTGCGACTCGGCCGACGACGATGCGCTGCCCGCGGTGGGATAGCGCACATGCGCCACGCCCATGTCGCCGAGCAGACTGCGCATGTCGCGGGTGCGAAACACGTCGCGCGCCAGCCCCGGCCCCTTGTGCAGGTGAAAGTGGTTTTCCTCGGCGGTCACAATCCCGGCCGCGTCCTGACCGCGATGCTGCAATACCATCAGACCGTCGTACAGGAACTGATTGGCCGCCGTATTGGCAACAACTCCGATTACCCCGCACATGCTGCGCACCTATTCATAAAATTATTCAAAACGAACGTATTTCGCCACGTCGGCCGGCACCAGCGGCAAGGCGAGAAACGCCATTGCCTGCAAGCTGTCCGACAGCATGGCTTGCTTCCAGAAATCGGTGCGCGGCAGCGAGGTCAATCCGGTGGCCAGCGTCAGGCCAACCAGAATCACCAGGCCCTTGGCCAGCCCCAGCACACCGCCCAGCATCTTGTCGGCGCTGCCCAGTCCAATCGCCCTGACCAGCGAGGCCAGCGCATGCCCCAGCAGTAGCACGCCGATCAGCACCACCAGAAAAATCACTGCAAACCCCGCGAAATAACGAATCGCCGGGTTTTCAACAGCGACCGGCAGCAACGGTGCCACCATCAACGCACCCCACTTGCCCGACACAAACGCCAGTATCCAGGCCGCCAGCGAAAACAGCGTGTCGATCAGGCCTCGCATCAGACCGCGCACCACAGTGAGAACCAGCACTAGTAACACAATGAGATCGAGCAGGTTCATTTGACCAGCACCTGCCCCCTACCCAAGCCGTTTGCAGACAGTTTTACCGCGGCCCTTTCGGCGGCATCGCGTGACATATAGGGCCCCACCCGCACGCGGGTGATCGTGCCAAGGGCGTCGGTGTAGGCGGGGAAACCCGCCTTGATGGCGCGCGCTTTAAGCGCTTGAGCCTTGGTGGAATCGGACAAGGCAACCAATTGCACCACGAACACCTCGTTGGAGGCTACGGGCTTGGCCGGCGTAGGCTGCGGTTTGGGAGCCGGCTTGGCCGGCTCGGATGCCGGAGCGGGTTTAGGGGGCGGCTTGATCGGTGCAGGCGGAGGCGCGGGTTGAGACGCTGGCTTGACCGGTTCAGGCACCGGCGTGGCCTGGGGCTCGGGTTGCGGCTCGGCTTGGGGGGGGGCTGCTGCGCTTGCACGTCCGGTGCAGCAGTCTGCTCCACTTGTGCCAACGGCTCAGGTATCGGCGGCGGCGCCTCGGCCATGCTCACGACCAGGGAACTTGGCGGCGGCGGCTCGTCTTCCAGCAACAGCGGCAACACAATCACCGCAAGCAGGGTCAGCGCAACCGCACCGATCAGGCGGCGGCGGGCGCGAAGTTTGAGGTCATTTTCACTGCTGGGTGGCGGCATGGTCGAGCACGGCGGCAACGGTATAGAACGAACCGAAGACGAGAATTCTATCACTTTCATGCGCCGCACTTCGTGCCTCCGCAAGGGCGATCTGCACATTCGGCTGCACGCTGATCGCTGCCCCCCCCGCGTGATCGCGCAGCACCGCAGCCAGTGCCGCTGCAGCACAGGCACGCGGCGAGTCGGGGGTGCACGTCCACCAGGCATCGATCACGCCAGACAAGGCGGCAAATACGCCTGCCGCATCCTTGTCGGCCAGCATGCCAACCACCGCCAGCGTGCGCCCGGCTACCGGCTGTTCGCGCAGGGTGGCGACAAGCGCACGCGCCGCTTCCGGGTTATGCGCCACGTCCACGATGACCTCCGGCGCACGGGCAATGCGCTGGAATCGCCCCGGCACCCGAGCCGTGACGAGGCCTTGGCGAATCGCCGTATCGCTCACCGGTAGTTGATCCTGCAAGGCCTCCAGCCCTGCCAGCGCGCCCGCCGCATTGCGCAACTGACAAGCGCCTGCCATGGCAGGCAGGGGCAAGGCAGGCCAGTTCGCCGCCCGCCCGCGAAAGTCCCAGTGATCTGGCTCACGGTGAACAAAAAAATCCTGATCCACGCAGCGCAGGTCGGCACCGATATGCCGGGCATGATCGAGCAGGCTGACAGGCGGCCTGGGATCGGCGCAGATGGCAGGACGGCCGGCACGGTAGATGCCGGCTTTCTCGAAACCGATTTGCTCGCGGGTATCGCCCAGATAATCCATGTGATCGAGGTCGACGCTGGTGACAATCGCCGCATCGGCGTCGAACACATTGACCGCGTCGAGCCGCCCACCGAGGCCAACCTCAAGGATCGCCACGTCAACGCCGGCATCGATGAATTGCACCATCGCACCCAGCGTGCCGAATTCGAAATAGGTCAGCGAGGTATCGCCCCGCGCGACATCGATGTGCTCAAACACCGCAACCAGTTCGGCGTCGCTCGCGTCCCTGCCGGCAATCCGCACCCGCTCGTTGTAGCGCAGCAAGTGCGGCGAAGTGTAGAGGCCGGTCTTGTAGCCGGCAACGCCCAGGATGGCTTCCAGATAGGCGCAGGTGGAACCCTTGCCATTGGTGCCGCCAACGACGAAGAGTGGAAACGCCGGATCAAGCCCCAACGCATCCTTGACGCGGCGCACCCGATCCAGGCCCAGTTCGATGGTGCTGGGGTGCAGCTGCTCCAGCCGGGCCAGCCAATCAGCCAGCGAAAGACCCGAGCATGCGGGCACGTACTAGGCAGCCAGCGCGGGCCGGCCCATCATCATCGCCAGCGTGGTGGCGAGTTCATCGCGCATCTGACGGCGGTCGATGATGCGGTCGACAGCGCCCTTGTCGACCAGAAACTCCGCACGCTGAAAACCTTCCGGCAGCGTCTCCCGCACGGTCTGTTCGATCACGCGCGGGCCGGCAAAGCCGATCAGCGCATTCGGCTCGGCCACGACCAGATCGCCCAGCATGGCAAAGCTCGCCGACACGCCGCCCATGGTGGGATCGGTCAGCACCGAAATGAAGGGCAGGCGGTTACGCGACAACTGCGTCAGCGCGGCCGAAGTTTTCGCCATCTGCATCAGCGAGAACAAACCTTCCTGCATGCGCGCGCCGCCACTGGCAGAAAAACAGACGAAAGCCGAATTCGATTCGATCGCCGCTTCCACCCCCAGGACGAAACGCTCGCCGACCACCGAGCCCATCGAGCCGCCCATGAAGTCGAATTCGAAACAAGCGGCGACGACCGGCAGCGCACGAATCGATCCGCCTATAACGATCAACGCGTCAGTTTCTCCCGTGTCTTCCATCGCCTGCTGCAATCGC
>JBPPMF010000386.1:0-11004 GCA_051305915.1 Thiobacillus sp.
TCGGTGGAGCCACCGCCGATGTCAACCACCAGCCGGCGGTCTGGCGAGGCCGCCAGCGAATGCGCGACGCCGAGGTAGATCAGCCGCGCTTACTCGCGTCCGGCGACGATCTCAATCGGATGACCCAGCGCGATTTCCGCCTTGGGGATGAACACCTCGGCATTTCGCGCAATGCGCAAGGCCGAAGTGCCGACGCAGCGGATCGCCTCCGGTGACAGGCCGCGCAGGCGCTCGCCAAAACGGTGCAGGCAGGCCAGTGCACGCGACTGAGTGGCTTCATCGAGCAATTTGTCGTCGGTCAGACCGCCGGCCAGACGCACGGTTTCCTTCAGCGAATCGAGCGGATACAACTGGTCGCCGGCCACCCGTGCGACTTCCAGGCGGAAGGAGTTGGAGCCGAGATCGACTGCGGCCAGCGTGTCATACGTCTTCATGCGACTGCACCAAAAAAGAGATAAGCCATGCCGATGGCGGCAAGGATGCCGGCGACATCGGCGATCAGTCCGCAGGCGACGGCGTGGCGCACGCGCTTGATGCCGACCGCACCGAAATACACCGCCAGCACATAGAACGTCGTTTCGGTGCTGCCCTGCACGATGGACGCAAGGCGTCCGGCGAAGGAATCGGCGCCGTGAGTCTGCATGGTGTCGATCATCATGGCACGCGCGCCGCTGCCGGAAAACGGCTTCATCAGCGCAGTGGGCAAGCCGTCGATCCAACGCGCGTCGAAGCCGAATCCAAGCACCGCGCCACGCGCCGCGTTCATCAGCAGGTCGAGCGCGCCGCTGGCGCGGAACACGGCAATTGCCACCAGCATCGCAACAAGATACGGAATGATCGTGACAGCCGTGTGAAAGCCCTCCTTGGCGCCTTCGACAAAAGCCTCGTAGGCATTCACGCGGCGGCGCACCGCCATCAGCAGGAAGGTGGCGACGATGCCGAACAGCAGCACGTTGCTGAGAATCGACGACTGCCGCGTCATGCTCACGGCATCGAGGCTGCCGAAATACAGCACCATGCCGCCGATCAGCGCGGTCGCCGCGCCGAGATAGGCCATGGTGACGCGGTTCCACAGGTGCAGCTTCTGGAACAAGCCGGTGACGAATAGGCCGACCAGGGTGCCGATGTAGGTGGTGATCAGCAGCGGTACGAACACATCGGTCGGGTCGGCCGCGCCCAGCTGCGCGCGGTAGGTGAAGATGGTCACCGGCAGCAGGGTCACCGACGCGGTGTTGATCACCAGGAACAGGATCTGCGCGTCGCTGGCGGTGTCGCTGGAGGGATTGAGCTTCTGCAGCTCCTGCATCGCCTTGATGCCGAGCGGCGTGGCGGCATTGTCCAGCCCCAGCATGTTGGCGCCCATGTTCATGGTCATCGCGCCCAGCGCGGGGTGGTTCGCCGGCACTTCGGGAAACAGGCGTTTGAACAGTGGCGCCAGACCGCGCGTCAGCAGTTCGAGCATGCCGGCGCGCTCGCCGATCTTCATCACGCCGAGCCATAGCGCCATCACGCCGGTCAGCCCGAGTGCGATTTCAAATGCGGTCTTGCTGCTGTCGAACAGCGCCTTCACCAGCCCGGCAAAAATTTCGGCGTCGCCGAGAACAAGCAGCTTGAATGACGCGATCAGGAACGCAACCAGAATGAAGCCAATCCACAGCGCGTTGAGCATGAGCCTGGAAACCGCGGTTCAGATTGACGCTACGCAACCCAGCCGGCGATGACGACCAGCAGTCCGGCCACCAGCCAGATCACCAGACCGCGCCAGATCATGCTGACCGCGCTATCGATGCAGTCGACTTCGGGTGCCTGGCCGGTGCCGATTTCGGGCCGCCAAACGGCTTCGCCGCCGATGTTGACGCTCTGCCCCAGGCGCACGCCCATGGCACCAGCGCCAGCGGCGATCACCACGCCCTCCTCCGGCTCCGGCCAGCTGTCAGCCTGAGTCCGCCAGCAATAGGTGGCGTCTTCGAAGTTGCCGGCAATGGCATAAGTCAGCGCGGTCAGCCGTGCGGGCAGCCAGTTGATGACATGGAAAGCCTGTTGCGCAAAATTGCCGAAACGTCCCTGGCTTGCCGCCCAATGCCGTCCCAGAATGGAGGCGGCCCGGAACAGCACCGCGCCAACCGGCCCCATCGGCACCAGCAATACAAACCAGAACAGCACGCCGAACATCTGCCGATGGCTCGCCGCCATCACCCGCTCGATCGCGACCCGGGACACTTCGTCGGCGCTGAACTGGCTGGCATCGCCGCCGCGCCATCCGGCCAGTCGCGCGCGCGCGCCCTCGATATCGCCGGCGCGCAGCAAGCGTGCGATCTGCTCGGCATCCGTACTGAAGTATTTGAATCCCAGGGTGAAATACAACACTGCCACATTCCACATCCAGCCGAGGACGGGGCTGAGGCCGTCGAGCAGGGCAAAAATCAGCCACACGCCCGCCAGCACCGGCAACACCGCCAGCGCCCAGGCAATCGCGCCGTGGCTGGTTTCACCGGCATTGAAGCGGCGCTCGATCCACTGGGTAAACGCGGTGTAGCGCTGGTAGTGGGGCAACGGCCGCCGCAATGGGCGCAGATGTTCGAGGGCAAGGGCGGCAAGCACCGAGAAAAAAGCCATCAGCGATTCATCTCCAGGGTAAAGGTGCCGATCTGGGTAGCCTTGCCGGCCGGGCGATACAGTTCGACGGTCGGCATGACGATGGATTGCCCGCGCGCTTCAAGCGTATCGGACAGTGCCTGATAGGCCTTGGACGGCGCCAGCAAGACCACTGCATGCACCTGCGCGGAAAACACCGGGCGGCGCTCGATGCGGCCTTCCTTCAGCCGATCCGGCAGCGGGGCATCGTCAGCTAGAACATAGCCCAACTGTGCGCTGACCTTGCCGCTGGCCGCGCGCGGGTCGCTCAGAATCACGCTGATCGTGTCACCCGCCTCGACTTTGGCGGTATTGAACTCGTCCAGCACCTTGCGCTGTGTTTTGCGCATATTGCTGATCGGTCCCTCGTAATCGAGATAGGCATAGCGGTAAGGCCCCGCCTCGGTTTCGGTCACGCTCACCGAGTTGAACCCACCCCACCACCAGAACACCGCCAGCAGCGGCACGATGAATGCCAGCACAAACGCTGGCCACTGTTTTTTGAACACGCCTGAAACCCCCTGTCACAGCTTTGAAGATATCACAGCATCGCTGCCGGCGTTGGTGCGCAGGGCATCCGGCCGGACGGCCCTACTGTCTATAATGGACTTCCGATTGTTCCAGGATCACCACCATGCTGCGTTTTCTGCTCGCCCTCTTCGGTTTTGCCGTTCTATCGACCGCCTGGGCCAATGCACTCGATGTTACGGTGCCGATGAAAGCCGTGCGCCTGGGCAGCCACAGCTATTTCGTGCAAGGCCTTCCCGGCGCCGCTTCCAGCGAAAACCAGGGCTTCATGTCCAACGCCGGATTTGTCGTCACCAAGGACGGCGTGGTGGTGTTCGATGTGCTGGCTTCGCCGCCGCTGGCCGAAAAGCTGGTCAGCCTGATCCGCAAGACCACCCAGCAGCCGATCAAGCGCGTGATCGTCAGCCATTACCACGCCGACCATTTCTACGGCTTGCAGGTGTTCAAGGCGCTTGGCGCCGAAATCTGGACACACCGCCTGGCCGAGGGCGCCACCCGCACCGAAGAAGCGGCCGGCCGCCTGGCCCAGCGCAAGGAAGCGCTGTTTCCCTGGGTGGACGAGAACACGCAACTGCTGGAAGCCGACCTGTTCGTCGAAGGCGACACCGACTTTGAAATGGGCGGTGTGACGTTCGCACTGCGCCACGTCGGCCCGGCGCATTCCAGCGAAGACATCGCGATGCTGGTGAAGCAGGACGGCGTGCTGTATGCCGGCGACCTGGTGTTTCGCGGTCGCGTGCCGTTTGTCGGCGATGCCGACAGCCGTGCCTGGATTGCCGCGCTCGACAAGCTGATCGCGCTCGAACCCAAAGTGCTGGTGCCCGGCCACGGCGCCCCCTCGCGTACCCCGCGCGCCGACCTCGAATTCACCCGCGATTACCTGAAATTCCTGCGCACCCACATGGGCAAGGCCGCGCGCGATCTGGTGCCTTTCGAGGAAGCCTATGAAGCCACCGACTGGTCGAAATACCGCGCCATGCCGGCGTTCGAAGAAGCCAACCGGGTGAACGCCTACAACCAGTATTTACGGCTGGAACAGGAAAGCATGGACTAGCTCGGACTAGCTCGGACTAGCTCAGTATCAGCTTCAGCCCGATCAGAATCGTCACGATTTCAAACGCCCGCTTGATCCACAAATTACCCTTGCGGATCGCCAGGTGGCTGCCCAGATAGCCGCCGATGATCGAGCCGGCCAGCAGCGCCGGCATCCAGTCCCACGCCACCGTGCCGATCATGCCGAGCACCAGCGCGCCGGTGCCGTTCCACAGCAGGCCGCACAGAATCAGCGTATAGGCCACCGCGCGGGTGTAATCGAGGCCGAACCAGCGGATCAGCCAGATGGTGAGAAACAGCCCGGTGCCGCTGGTAATCGAACCGTTGAGAAAGCCAACCACGAACAGCCCCGCCATGCCGCCGGCCAGCCCCGCACCCTGCCGGTTTTTGGGCGCATGATCCATCCCGAGGCGGGGTTTGAATGCCGAATACAACCCCAGCCCCAGCGTCAGCACCCCCAGCGCCAACGTCGCCGCGCGTTCGGGAATCTGCAGGATCGTCAACGCCCCCAGCACCACGCCCGGCAGCCCCGCGCCCAGGATAATCAGTGAAAAGCGACGCTCGAGATGGGATTCCTTCAGGTGCCGCAGCGTCGCGCCCAGCCCCAGCGCCACACTGGCCACCTTGTGCGTCGCCAGCGCCACCCCGAACGGCAGCCCCAGAAAAATCAGCATGGGAAACTGGATCAGCCCCGCGCCGCCGCCCGAGAGCGCTGAAAAGAAATTCGCCGCCAGCGAGGCGACGAACAGAACCAGCTGGTCCAACACGTTTATTGAGCAGTGACGCCGATTTCAGCCGGCAGTCTGGCGTAGACCAGTTTCAGATCGTCTGCGGTGATGGCCTGCAGCAAGCGGTCGGCCAGCGCGGCATCGACAAAGAATTCCACCACCACCGGCAGTTCACCTGCCAGTTCGAAGAACCCCGCGTCATGACGGCCGTGACGGCCGAAGCCCGCGATCGCTCGAAAGACCGAACCGCCGTCGATGCCAAGCGCCTGCGCGGCATCGAGCAGCCATTCATAGGTGAGCTTGCCATGATGGCGGCTAGCCTCCGACACAAACACCTGCAGGCAGACAGCGTTCATTTGAAAAGCCTCATCGAATAAAACCCCAATCCGGTCGCCAGAAACGAACCCGTCATGTGGGCAAAGGCAATCAGACCGCCGGTCAGCCACAACCCACGCATCATCGCAGTCACCACCTCGGCGGAAAAAGTCGAAAACGTCGTCAGCCCGCCGAGCAGGCCGGTGATCAGAAACAACCGCGCCTCCGGCGGCACCCCGGGATGATCGGAAAACCAGGCAATCGCCAGACCGATGAAATAGCCGCCGATCAGATTCGCCGACAGCGTGCCAAGCGGCACCGAAGGAAACACCGGATTCAGCCACAAGCCCAATCCCCAGCGCAGCCACGCACCCAGCGCCGCCCCCAGCCCGATGGCGATGAATGCAGTCATGAAAGGAAAGTGGCGGCGGCAGGCATGCGCGCATTCTAGCCGAGCCAGGTGGAACGCCGCAGCAGGGCCGGCGTGGCCCTGCCACATTTGCCATCCCCTGTGGGAGCGGCTTTAGCCGCGATTGGGCTGCGCGCTATCGGGGCTGAAGCCCCTCCCACAAAAACCCTGCGCCATCGCGGCTGAAGCCCCTCAAAAACCCTGCCCCGCTTGGGATACATGGAGATCCCCCATCGCACAAGGTCGATAGCGTGACTTCATTATTTTATATGCGGCGTAACGCATTTATCCTGACATTCATGTGACAACTTCCGCGACACACGAAATCACATTCCGTAATTTACGCCGACACATTCCGATATTTACGTTAATATCCGAGGCATGAATACGCCAATTTTTTACCCGCGTCATATCGAGCCACGCATTGCTGAAGCCTTGCTGGACACCCCGGTAGTCCTGCTTGCGGGACCACGTCAAGCGGGCAAAACGACGCTGGTTCGGCAAATCGCCGGGCAGCAGGGCTTGCGTTACCTGACGCTGGACGACGAGTTGACGCTGCTATCCGCCCGCGAGGATCCGATTGGCATGATCCGTGGTTTGGATCGTGCGGTGATCGATGAAATCCAGCGTGCGCCCCAACTGCTGCTGGCGATCAAGAAAAGTGTTGACGAGGACCGCCGCGCTGGGCGGTTCTTGCTGACTGGTTCGGCCAATCTGATGGCGCTGCCGACGGTGGCTGATTCGTTGGCCGGGCGAATGGAAACGCTTTCACTGTTGCCCTTGTCACAGAGCGAAATCGAAGGGCGCTCGTCGAACTGGATCGACAATGCATTCTCAGGCCGCATTCTCAAAACCGATGTGCCTGCGTTGGGCGATGATCTGGTTGAGCGGGTGTTGCGCGGCGGCTATCCCGAGGCGATTTCGCGCCCTTCGGGGAGGCGGCGAGTGGTCTGGGCGCGTCAGTACATCGACGCCATCATCCAGCGCGATGTCCGCGACGTGGCGGGTGTGGAAAAACTGGACCAGTTGCCGCGCTTTCTGCGTGCGTTGGCCCAGACCGCCGGGCAGATGTGCAACTACACGCAGTTGGCTGGGCAGGTCGGACTGGACGGTAAAACGGCCTCACGCTATGTCGGTATCTTTGAGCAGATGTACCTGCTCAAGCGTATTGATGTCTGGGCGCGCAATCGACTCAAGCGCGTCGTCAAAACGCCCAAGTTGCAGTTCATCGATTCGGGCTTGCTGGCCACCTTGATCGACCTTGGCAGCGATGAAGTCCAGCTAAACCGCAGTCGGTTTGGCAATGTACTGGAGAGCTTCGTCTACGGGGAGTTGTTCAAGCACACCGCCAACGCGGACGGCGACTACCGCCTGATGTATTACCGCGATGCCGACAAGTTCGAAGTCGACGTCGTGATTGAAAACGCGGCAGGCGGACTGGTGGGGGTCGAGGTCAAGGCATCGGCCACCGTCAAGGAGGGGGATATGCGTGGCTTGAGGAAGTTGGCCAGTCTCGCTGGCGATCGGTTCAAGATGGGCGTTCTGCTCTATGACGGGACAGACACCATGCCTCTGGGGGACGGCTTATGGGCCGCGCCCCTGTCTTCTTTATGGGGAAGATAATTTCCCCGTTGGTCGATAACAACGAAGCTTTCAAACAGGACTGACCCAGAAAGGCCCGGGGCATTCAGAGTGCCCCCTGCGTCCCGCACACACCACAACATCGGGCCGGTACCCAGAGGGCATAAAGGCACCCTCCTACCCTCGGGGCCGGTCAACAGCAGTCATCAGTATCTGGGCGCGATCAGCCGTAAGACTTGGAACTTCAGGGAAAAAACAATAAACTGACCAGAATAGTCAGAACTAGGAGGTGCACCATGCAAGCCTGGCAAATGCAGGAAGCCAAGGCCCGCTTGTCCGAGGTCGTCAAGAGAGCCGAAGCCGAAGGGCCGCAAGACATCACCCTGCACGGCCATTCGGTCGCGGTGATGCTGTCGCGCGCCGAGTTTGATCGTCTCGCCGGCACCGGCGAATCGCTGGTGGCGTTCATGCGTCGTTCGCCGCTGTATGGGTTTGACGACGTCCGTATCGACAGGGACAAGAGCCCGCCGCGTGAGGTTGAGCTGTGAGCTATCTTATCGACACGAACATCATTTCCGAGCTACGCCGCAAGGATGCCAACCCCGGGGTGATCAGCTGGTTTGCCGAGCGTCCTGCCACCACCTTGTATCTGTCCGTGTTGACCCTGGGTGATATCCGCAAGGGTATCGAGGCGCTACCCAGCGGTAAGCGGAAACTGGCATTGCGCGACTGGATCGAGATCGATCTGCCGGCATTCTTCACGGGCCGGATTCTCCGCGTCGATGAAGCTGTGGTTGATCGCTGGGGGCGACTGCTGGCACGTATCAAACGCACGGCACCCGCCATCGACAGCCTGATTGCCGCAACCGCCCTGCAGCATGGGCTCACCCTGGTCACCCGCAACACCGCTGACTTCAAGTTTCCTGAACTCGACGTCATCAATCCCTGGCAATGAATCACAGCAGACCCTAATAGAAGACTCAAGACGCCCACAGCCGCAGCCGGCTTATGTGGGCGCGGTTGCTATCGTGGCTGAAGCCATTCCCACAAAAAACGGGCCGCAGCTGTACCTGTGGGAGGGGCTTCAGCCCCGATTTTCGTGCGCCTGCTAGACCCAATCTCCTTCAGGGTGATAACCTGCCAGTCGAGGAAAAGCCCGGATTTTCCGGCCTTAATCCGCCCTTCACCCCACCCCTGCCCGCTTTACGATGCGAGGCTAGTAAAAGGCCTCACCCCGGCCGGAGCGCACAATGGCTGAACCTACTGTCAACATCAACACGTCCAACCCGACCGAGGTGGCGCGCGAAACGCTGCGCCGCCTGGCGATGCGGCGGATTGCGCCGACGCCGGACAACTACCAGACGCTGTACGACGAAATCGTCGGCGTGCCCAGCACGCCAACCAACACGCCCAGTCCGGCCACGGCGCTGGCGGGGCTGGTGAGCGACCTGCAGGAACACCACCCCGCGCTGGCGAGCCAGGTGGCCAGCATCAACAAGGCCATCGCCAAGGGCGACTGGCGGCAGTGCAGCTGGCAGCTTTCCGAAATCGCCGTGCAGTTGAAGCCGCAGCCGGTGAAACCGCAATTGGTGGAGCTGGACAACCGCCCGCAGGAAGACAACCTCGCCCTGCTGCGCGACCTGCTGGCGAAGACCCTGGAATTCGGCGTGGTGTCGCAGCTCACGCACAGCCCGCGCCTGATGGAAAAAGCTCAGCAGCTCGCCGTTGCCGTGCGCGAGGCCAACAGCGTCGCCACCCTGCGCGATGCCGCCGCCGGACTGAAATCGCTGTGGGTCAGCATCGAACTGCAGGCATCCGACACCAAGGACCAGCAGGAAACGCTCAAGCGCATCCTGCTGCTGCTGGTGGAAAACATCGGCGAACTGCTCGACGACGACACCTGGCTGCGCGGCCAGCTCGACATGGTGCAGGAAATCGTTTCCGGCCCGATCAAAATGCAAGCGCTGCAGGAAGCGGAAAAGCGGCTCAAGGAAGTCATCTACAAGCAAAGCCTGGTCAAGCACGGCCTGCGCGAGGCCACCGCCACCCTCAAGGCCACCATGGCCACCTTCGTCAGCCGCCTTAGCAACGTGCTGGCCGCCAACGACGAATACCAGGAAAAGCTCACCACCCACGTCGAACGCATCAAGAGCACCGAAGATGTGGTCGAACTCAACAACATCCTCGAAAGCCTGCTCGACGAAACCCGCAGCGCCCAGGCCGACAACCGCCGCGCCCACGACCAGCTGGTGCATGAACGCGACGCCGCGGTGCAGGCCGAAGCGCGCATCAACCAGCTCGAAGTCCAACTCGCCGAAATGAGCAGCCTGGTGCGCGAAGACCCGCTCACCCACAGCCTCAACCGGCGCGGGCTCGACGACGAATTCGCCCGCGAAGCCTCGCGCGCCGACCGCTTCAACACCCCGTTCTGCCTCGCCGTGCTCGACATCGACAACTTCAAGGCGCTGAACGACAAGCGCGGCCACCAGACCGGCGACGAGGCCCTGATCCACCTGGTCAAGATCGCCCGCGAAGAACTGCGGCTCACCGACCACATCGCGCGCCTGGGCGGCGAGGAATTCCTAATCATCATGCCCAACACCCCGCTCGACGAAGCGGCCAAGATCATCACCCGCCTGCAGCGCACGCTCACCAAAAAATACTTCCTCGACAACAACGAGAAAGTGCTCATCACCTTCAGCGCCGGCGTTGCCGAGCGTACCGTCGGCGAAACGCAGGAAGCCAGCATCGGCCGCGCCGACGCTGCCATGTACCAGGCCAAGCAAACCGGCAAAAACCGCGTCTGCGTCGCGCCCGCCGCAGCTGCAGTGCCTGCCGAAGCCGGCTGATCGAAAGCATGGGCATGCGCACGCCATTCATTATTAATACAGCCCCGCTATCGCAGAAATTAGCGATGGCCGCCGCGACCCCTTGTAGGAGCGGCGCCCTCGCCGCGATTTCGCACCCCCGCAAACACCACGGCATCGGGCCGGGGCGACCCTCCTACAACAACGTGGACGCCGCATCCCATGCAAACCTGATGGCCGCGATCCCCTGTAGGAGCGGCGCCTCGCCGCGATTTCGCACCCCTGCAAACATCACGGCACCAGCAATCAGCGCAGCCTATCGACCCGAATCTGCATTCCTTAAGCCCCCTGCAACTTTTTAAAAACATGGCCTTAACTTTCTCCAACCCTCGACGATTCCTCACACAACGGCGGTTCACATAGCCCACTGGGCAGACCGAAGTTGACGGCGCCAGAGCACCCCTAAAGGGGCATAAACGCCGAATCAATCGACCACTTAAGGAGAAACATCATGGCTGCAGTAATCAACACCAACGTTGCATCGATCAACGCCCAGCGCAACCTGACCTCGTCGCAGTCCGCACTGCAAACCTCGTTGCAGCGTCTGTCTTCCGGCCTGCGCATCAACAGCGCCAAGGACGACGCTGCCGGCCTGGCGATTTCCGAGCGCTTCACCACCCAGATCCGCGGCCTCAACCAGGCGGTGCGCAACGCCAACGACGGCATTTCGCTGGCGCAAACCGGTGAAGGCGCGCTGAACGAACTGACCCAGAACCTGCAGCGCATCCGCGAACTCGCCGTGCAATCGGCCAACGCCACCAACTCTTCTTCCGACCGCTCCGCGCTCGACCTCGAAGTCAAGCAGCGCCTGGCGGAAGTCGACCGCATCGCTTCGCAAACCTCGTTCAACGGCCGCAAGATTCTTGACGGCAGCTTCGGAAACGCCACC
>JBPPMF010000389.1:0-2439 GCA_051305915.1 Thiobacillus sp.
GGCGCACACGGCATTCTCGGACATCGTCGGCGATCCGTCCCTGCTCGAGTCGATCCAGTACGTCATCACGCTGGACACCGACACGCAACTGCCGCGCGACACGGGCCACACCCTGGTCGGCAACCTCGCCCACCCGCTCAACCGGCCGGTCTACGATGCGTGCAAGGGCCGCATCGTCGAAGGCTACGCGATCCTGCAGCCGCGCGCCTCGATCAGCCTGACCAGTGCCACCCAGTCGCGCTTTACCAAACTGTTCGCGGGCGACGCCGGGCTCGATCCCTACACGCGCGAAGTCTCGGACGTCTACCAGGACGTGTTCGGCGAAGGCTCGTTCATCGGCAAGGGCATCTACGACGTGGATGCGTTTCGTCAGGCCGTCGACGGACGCTTCCCGGAAAACCTCATTCTCAGTCACGACCTGCTGGAAAGCGGCTATGCGCGTTCGGCGCTGGTGACCGATGTCGACCTCATCGAAGAGCACCCGGCCAGTTATGCCATTGAGGCCAGCCGCCGCCACCGCTGGATACGCGGCGACTGGCAGCTGGCCGGCTGGCTGCTGCCGCGCGTGCCGGGGCCGCCCGGCCCCAATGGCGCGAAGGCAAAGCGGCAAACCAACCCGCTGTCGGCACTGTCGTGGTGGAAGCTTTTCGACAACTTGCGGCGCAGCCTGGTGGCGCCGGCGCTGCTTGTCCTGCTGGCGGGGGGATGGCTGCTGGGCCCGGTGTGGCTGTGGACCCTGCTGGTGGTGGCAGTGGTGTGCCTGCCCAGCCTGCTGTCCACCCTGACCGAGCTCGTCCGCAAGCCGGAAGATCGCGACTGGCTGGTGCACCTGAGCCTGACCAGCAAAGCCGCGGGCCGCCCGATCGCGCTCGCCGTGCTGACCCTGGCCTTTTTGCCCTACGACACGCTGATCTGCCTGGGGGCGATCCTGCGCTCGGGGGTGCGCATGCTGTTCACGCGACACGGCTTGATGCTGTGGCAGCTGCCGGCCTACGCACGCCGCAACGCACGCCGGTCGCTGGCCGATTTTTTCCAGGAGATGTGGATCGCGCCGGTGCTCGCAGTAGTGCTGGGCGTGGCGCTGGTCATCGCGGGTATCCGACCGGCGGCGTGGCTCGCTGCTGCACCCTTCCTGTTGCTGTGGCTACTGTCGCCCGTCGCCGCCTGGTGGATCAGCCGGCCGCTGGCCGCCTCCGTCCCCGACCTGAGCGTTGATCAACGGGCGTTTCTGCGAACGTCGGCGCGGCGCACCTGGCGCTACTTCGCGGACTTCGTCGGCCCGGACGACAACTGGCTGCCGCCAGACAACTTCCAGGAGCATCCGGCACCGGCCATCGCCTCACGCACCTCGCCCACCAACATCGGCATGTCGCTGCTGGCTGATCTGGCGGCAGTCGATTTCGGGTATCTCACGGTCGGGGAATGCCTGCAGCGCATCGGCAACACCCTGGCCTCGATGGAACAACTGGAACGCTACCGCGGCCATTTCTACAACTGGTACGACACCCGCACGCTGCAGCCGCTCCACCCGCAATATGTCTCGTCGGTCGACAGCGGCAACCTGGCCGGCAGCCTGCTCACCCTGCAGGCGGGGCTGGCCGAACTAAAGCACCAGCCCGTACTGTCGGCCAACGCGCTGCAGGGACTGCACGACACCCTGCAGGTGCTGGCCGAACAGTTGCCCAACGCACCCGCCCCCGAACTGGCGAAAAAAATCAGTCTGCTGCAGGACACCCTGCGCGCACTCAGGCTGGACGGGCCGCCGCAGACGCTCGCTGCCGCCGCCAGCGCGCTGGACCAGATTCACCGTACGGCCGGTGCGCTGGCCGAATCGCTGCCGACGGATACCGGCAGCGAGGATGATCTGTATTACTGGGCGCGGGCATTCGATCGCCAATTGCACGCGCTTCGCGATGAGTTGGCATCGCTGGTGCCCGATCCGCAGCATTTCAGTGCCATTCCAACCCGAATGGAACTCGCCCACGCGGATGCGGCAAGCACGGGTGCGCAGGCGCAACTCGACCTCATCGATGATCAGATCAATCGCTGCCGCGATCTGGCGGCGATGGATTTCGAGTTTCTCTACGATGCCGCATGCGGCCTCTTGACCATCGGTTACGACGTCGGCGAACGGCGCCGTGATCCGTCCTGCTACGACCTGCTGGCATCGGAAGCGCGCCTGGCCAGTTTCCTGCTCATCGCGCAGGGACAGGTGCCGCAGAAGCACTGGTTCGCGCTCGGCCGCCTGCTCACCAGCCATGGCGGCGACATCAGCCTGATTTCGTGGAGCGGCTCGATGTTCGAGTACCTGATGCCGCAACTGATCATGCCGAGCTACCCGAACACCCTGCTGGAGCAGACCTGCAAGGCCGCGGTGTCGCGCCAGATCGAATACGGCCGGCAACGCGCAGTGCCGTGGGGCATTTCCGAATCCTGCTA
>JBPPMF010000391.1:0-3116 GCA_051305915.1 Thiobacillus sp.
CGTGATCGGCCAGCAAACCGACCAGCAGGCGCGAGTCCAGGCCGCCCGACAGCAGCACACCCCCTGGCACGTCGGCGGCGAGGCGGTGGCGGTCGAGCGCGCGCACCAGCACCTTTCGGGTCGCGTCCAGCCACTCGGCCTCGGCCAGGGGCTGTGACGGCCGCGTGGCGTCGAGAGTCCAGTACGCGCTTTGCGTGCTGGACCCGTCCGTGCGCACCGTCATCGTCGTTGCGGGCGGCAGCTTGCGCACGCCGCGCAGCACGGTGCGCGGCGCCGGCACCACGGTGTGCAGCGTGAAGTGATGGTGCAGGGCAACCGGATCCAGTCGCGTGTCCACGCCGCCACCCGCCAGCAGTGCGGGCAGGCTCGACGCGAAGCGCAGCCGCTGACCATCCTGCGCCAGGTACAGTGGCTTGATGCCGAAACGGTCACGCGCGAGGAACAGGCTGCCGCGGTGACCATCCCGCATCTCCCAGATGGCAAAGGCGAACATGCCGTGGAAGCGCTGCACGCAACGTTCGCCCCAGGCGTGATAGGCCTTGAGAATCACTTCGCTGTCGCCTTCGGAGAAGAAGGCATAGCCCATCGCGACCAGCTCAGCGCGCAGCTCCCGGTAGTTGTAGATCGTGCCGTTGAAGACCAGGGCCAGTTGCAGCACGGTGTCGACCATTGGCTGATTGGCACTTGGCGACAAGTCGATGATCGCAAGGCGCCGGTGACCGAAGGCCAGTGGCCCGTCGGCGAATGCGCCCGTGTGGTCAGGCCCGCGTCGGGCCAGCTGGTCGGACATGCGTTCGACCGCCCTCACGTCGGGCGATTCGCCGTCGAATCTCAGTTCACCGCAAATGCCGCACATGCAAGCTCCGGCGGAAGACGCGTGTTCGGGTCATCGACACGGCGACTCGCTGCGGCCGGGCGAGCCGTTAGAGCAGACCTCGCCAAACAGCAACTCCCGTATTCGGCCCCGTTCCGCGGCGGTAGGCCGAGCGGCGTTTTCCAGAGCGGCGGCTTGTGCTTGCGCTGCGGTCGGTGCATGCGCCGGATCAACACGTCCCTGGGCGTCGAAACGCACCAGGCTGTAGGTCTCGTTGACGACAGTATCCGGAGCTCCGCCCTTCAGGCGCACATACCAGTCGGCCAGACGCAAGGTCTGTCCGGCCATGGCCTCGGCCGTTGCCTGGCCGCGCGCCAGCGCAACGTACAAGGCATGGGGGACTGCGTGGACACCACTGCTTTCGTCGAGCAGGAAGACATAAGAGGCATGCGCAGCATCTTCACCGTCGGTGTCGCTGCAGCTGGCGCCAGCGCAGGCCTCGAGGCCGCGACCCGACACTTCGGCCGAGCTATACACCGGCGAAAAGCCACCACCCGGCGTGCGGAAGTTTGTGGTCTGCCCCTGATACAGCCGAGCCGCCACCCACTGCACCGCGCCGCCGTAGGTGTAGGCGCGCAGGTCGAACTTCATGGCCTTGGTGGTCTTTTCGGCCGGCATCGTGTCCGCGTCGTCGATCACACGCTCCCCGGGCGCGACGATGGCCTGGGCGACATAGTCGCCAGCCAGGATGTCCTGCCAGACCCGCTTCGTCAGCTTGTCTCCCCGATAGGCCGCGCGGCTGCCGAAGCCCGCGACGGGCTTGAAAAACAAGCTGCGGCGCGCATCCCACAAGCGCTGCGCATCGGCAGCGTGGACAACCTCGGTGCGAGGCACGTGCTTGAGCAGGATGTTCTGCGTGGCTTGCGGCACGCCCAAGGCTTGCAGCCGCGCGGCATCGCTGAACAGCGCGAGGTGCCGCTTGTCGGCGTACAGTGCGTGGGCCTGCGGGTGCGGCGTCAACACCGCGGCGTGGTGCAGGTACGCGTCACGCAGTGCGGCGCTCTCCGGCTGCTCCAGGTAGAAATCGGTCAACCGGTTGTAGACCAGATCGATGGCCAGGTCGCCGTGCCACAGCACACCGTCGCGCCACGCGAGCGCAGCCGGATCGGCGATGACCGCGCGCAGGCCATGCCGCTCGAACAACTGCTGGAACAGCAGGAACTCGGGGTAGAGATATTGATCCTCGGGCGCCACGTCGACGATGGCGATACTGGCCAGTGGTCGCGCGCTTGCGGACGAGCCGGCCGTCAGGCCAGTCGCCAATCCGGCCAATAACCATTCGTGCCGAAACATGGCGACGATCTGCTTCTCGAAGTCCACCACGCTGGCCAGCGTGGGCACCATTGAATCCACGGCTGCGCAGCAGGCATGCTGCGCTCGCGCCAGCACGGCGTTGAGCATGGCTCCGCCAGCGTTGGTGTTGATCTCGATCAGTCCGAGATGCCCTTCACTCAGATGGAAGTCATAGCCGAAGAAGGCACCGAGCGGCCCGCGAGTGCCCAGTCTGGCAATGGCCGGCGCGGCGCTCAGCACCTGCTCTCGATAGGCCGGAAGCGCCACCACCGATTCAACGGCCTGCATCACCTGCGCCATCCGATGCAACTGCGGCGTCGCCACGAACACGGGCAGCGCTGCGAAGAGGTACGGACAGCGCTGCCGGATCATTTCCGAAAGGCCTGGCTGTCCCAGTTCCGAATCGAGGGCACGCGCCAGCGCGTTCCCGTCGAGGCTGAAGCAGAAGCACGTGCTGTTGAGCATGTCGATGGCGCTGCGGGGCGCCTCGAGCGGTGGTGGTTGCACGACAGCGTTCACGGCTCGTAGGTGATCATGGGGTAGGGCAAGGCGCGTTCCACGATTGACTTCCAACTTGAAAAGGTATCAGTCGCTTCCTCTGCTGTCAGTTCGCTGGACGACATTCGCTGGACGACCCAGTGGCGATCCCGATGCGATCCGCATTGGCAAGAGCCCCCAACAGACGTCACTCGATGTTCTGCGTCTGCTCGCGGATCTGTTCGACCAGCATCTTCAGGTCGATGGCAGCGTGGGTCATGTCGAGCGCGGCGGCCTTCGAGCCGATCGTGTTGGCCTCGCGGTTGAACTCCTGCAGCAGGAAGTCCATGCGCTTGCCGATCGGGCCCGGCCCCGACAGGATGCGGCGCAACTCGCCGACGTGCGCGCGCAGGCGGCCGATCTCCTCGTCGATGTCGATCCGCATGCCGTGCAGCGTGACCTCCTGGCGCAC
>JBPPMF010000019.1:0-5460 GCA_051305915.1 Thiobacillus sp.
ATGCGCCACTCGGGTCGCATGGTGGCGCGCCAACATTCAATATTCGCCCAGGGGTGAATTGCTGCCCGAAGTTTTCTGGCACAGGCTCCTCGACCGCCCCATAACACTCCAATCTCTAGCGTGGCCTAAACGTGGATACGTGCGGCCTCAAACTGAACCGGGCACGCACCCTGACACGCCCTGCCCGAGAAACAATCTCACGGTGATCCCTGCGAAAAGCAGATAGGATATACGGGGATAGAGTAAATCAGTCCTGATACTTGCCCTGGTAATTGGCCAACCCGGGGCGCTCGAATCGACCTTTGGAGACTATGGAGAAATAATGAAATTATTCGGATTGATGAATGCGGTCTTGCTTGCGGCTACGCTTCAAGCGGTTCCAGTGTTGGCGAACAATGACATGCCCAAGGATGATGTCCACAAAGGGATGAAAGCCGCAGGCAAGGTAGCCACCCTTCCCAAGCCGGGTGAAATTGCCAAAGCGAAAGGCGGCAAGACAGTCGCTGAACTGTACGGCGAGAAGGAAAAGCTGAACAGCAAAAAAGTCGTGACACGGGCAAAAGTCATGAAAATCAACAAACAAATTCTTGGCAAGGACTGGGTCACACTGGCTGATGGAACAGGCAAATCGCCAGACGACAAAGTTGTCGCCACGACCACATTGGAATCCCCCGCCGTAGGCGATGTCGTCACGGTCAGCGGCGTTCTGAAAACCAATGTGGACCTGGGCTCGGGCTACCTGTACAAAGTGATTATCGAAGATGCCAAGTTTGTGAAATGACGGCATTTTCCCCCTGTGCAACAGGGGCATTGAATCATGTTGCCTGTGTCAGTGCGGCTGAAGCCGGACATAGGGTGTGCGGGCATGTCAATCCGCGGCGGTGACTGTCTGCGGGTACGTTGGTACAACGTATAAACTCGCTAGTTAAGTGGGCCATTTCTTTCCATGGCCTTGTAGCGGTGTTGGGTCTTCTTCTCCACCTTGCGTGCAATGTAATCAGCAAATTCGCTGACATTGGCGTAAGCCTGTGCGCAGGCAAAATCGGCCAGGGCGTCGATCAGTTGGCGGGTGCGGGCGATTTCCGTGAAGCTGCGTCCGCACACCAGGCATTGCTCGCCGTCGTCACGGCAGGCAGTCTTGCCCTTGCACGGGGTGAATACGCTCATATCTGCCGCACCTTGATCTTCAGGATTTGAATGCGATAGGCGATCTGCCGCGGCGTCATGTCGAGCAGGCGCGCGGCCTTGGCCTGCACCCAGCCGGCCTGCTCCAGCGCGGCTATGACGCGTTCCCGCTCGTCCAGGCTCGGGTCGTCGAGGTCGACTGCCTGAATCGCGCCGCGCCCCATCGAGACCTTCTCGTCGATGCCGGTGAGCAGAATGGCGTCGCGGTCGATGACATTGCCTTCGGTCAGTACGGCGGCGCGCTCCAGGCAGTTTTCCAGTTCGCGCACGTTGCCCGGCCAGTCGTGGTGCATCAGCACGCGTAGCGCGGCCTCGGTGAGCCCGAGTTCGCGGCCCTGCTGGCGGCCGATCTTGTCCACCAGGAAGCGGGCGATGTCGGGAATGTCTTCCATCCGTTCGCGCAGCGCGGGCAGGTAGATCGGCATCACGTTGAGGCGGTAGTACAGGTCCTCGCGGAAACGCCCGGCCTCGACTTCGGCTTCAAGGTCGCGGTGGGTGGCGGCGATGACGCGCACGTCGACCTTGACGGTGCGGCTGCCGCCGACGCGCTCCAGCTCGCCTTCCTGCAGCACGCGCAGCAGCTTCGACTGGAAGGCGGCGGAGACTTCGCCCACCTCGTCGAGGAACAGGGTGCCGCCATCGGCCTGCTCGAAGCGGCCCTTGCGCTGCGCCACCGCGCCGGTGAAGGCGCCCTTTTCGTGGCCGAACAGTTCGGATTCCAGCAGATTCTCCGGCAGCGCGGCGCAGTTGAGCTTGACGATGGGGCTACGCGCGCGCGGCGAGTTGTAGTGGATGGCGTTGGCGATCAGTTCCTTGCCGGTGCCGGTCTCGCCGCGAATCAGCACGGTGGTGGTCCACTTCGCCACCAGCCGCGCCTGCTCGAACACCCGGCGCATCACCTGGGTGTGGCCGATGATGTTGTCGAAACCGTATTGCCCGCGCACGGTGCGGCGCAGGTTGTCGCGCTCCTCGGTCAATGAACGGCGTTCGGTCTCGATGTCGCGGTTGAGCCGCACGCTCTGGCCGATCAGGTTGGCCACCATTTCCAGGAAATGGGTGTATTCCTCCAGCAGGATTTCCGCGCCGGGGGCTGGTTGCGCCGCCAGCACGCCGGTCACCTTGCGGCCGATTCGGATCGGCACGCCGACGAACGCGCCTTGTGGATCATAGATGCCGAGCCGGCCGAGGAAGCGCGGTTCGTCGGCGATGCGATTGACCACGATGGGTTCGCCCTCTTCGAGGATCATGCCGACCACGCCTTCGCCGGGGCGGTAGCGGACTTCGCCGATATAGGTTTCGTCGAGGCCGTGCGCCACGGTCACCAGCAGGGCGCCCGTGTCGGGCTCGATCAGGCTGACCATGCCGCGCTCGAGGCCGACGCCATCGTGCAACGCGCGCAGCACCGAACTCAGGGTTTCCTTGAGGTCGAGCGAGCGCGACAGCACCTGGCTGACGTGGTACAGCGTCTCGAGCTCGGTCTTCAGCAGTTCATGCTGGAGTTCGTCCCAGTCGTCGGGTTGTGGGGTCATCATGCGGACTCTCCCAGCTGACGGGGCAGTTGCACACGCATCCGACAACCCGGTTGATAGGTGGGATCAATGTCGAGCGTGCCGCCATGCCGCGCCACGATTTCCTGCGCGATCGCCAGGCCCATGCCCAGATGCTGCTGATCGGCACCCTTGGTGGTGAAGAAGGGCTCGAACACCTTGTAGCGCCATTCCTCCGGCACGCCCGGGCCGCTGTCCTCGATGAGCACTTCGACATGGTCGGGGCAACCCAATGTGATCACGCGCAATTCGCGTAGCCCGCCGCGTGATTCATTGAGGGTTTCGATGGCGTTGTCGATGAGCTGCTTGAACAGGGTGCACAGCTGCGTGGTGCGTCCCGGCGCCGTCGGTAATTCGTTTGTCGGCTGCCAGTCCACCACGATGCCGGCCGCCAGCAGGCGTTGGGTGGACAGTTTGAGGATGTCGCGCAATACGGTGTTGAGATCGACCGGCTGCATCTGTTCTCCGGCATGATCTGGGATGCTGGCGCGCAGGGTGTCCAAGGTTTCGCGGCCATGGCGCACGGCATCGTCCAGCGCTGCGGCGAGGGGCTCATCGCTGGCCACTTCCTTGCGGCGGTCCAGCATCTTGACTGCCGCCGCCAGCATGTTGAGCGGACCTTCCAGCTGATACACGGCGCCGGCCAGCGTTTCGCGCAGGCTCTGGATACGTTCCTGTTCAGCCAGCAGCGCGCGGAGGCCGTTGATGCGGATGGCCTCCTGCTGCTGCTTGAGTTCGCTGATGTCCTGGATAGTTAGCAGCAGGTAATTGCGTTTCGCCGGCTCATAAAAGGCATCGGCGCTCATGTCCTGTTCCTCGAACCAGGAAATGGAGCAGGAGAGCCAGCGCGGTGCCCGGTTGGGCAGTTCGATCTGCACTTCGCGGTTGGACAGGCTGCGCCGCCTGGCGCGCGCGTGTTCAAGCTCGGGTCCGAACTGTGCACGTAGCGTGGCCATCAACAGAGCAGCCGGTTCCCGCCCGAGGTCGCTGTTCAGCTTCTTGTATTCCTGGTTGTCCAGCAGGACGCATTCGTTCTCGTCCAGCAGCACGATGGCGACCTGTGCCGCGTCGACCACCGACTCGATCAGCGCCTTGTGATTCTGCACCTGGCGCTCCAGGCGATGCACCTCGGTGACGTCGCGGTGCATGCCGAGGTAGTGCGTGGTCTGTCCCGCTTCATCCACTACCGGGGTGATGGTCAGCTCGGCCAGATAGCGGCTGCCGTCCTTGCGCCGATTGACCAGCAGGCCGTTCCACGGCCGCTGGCGCTTCAACTGCGCCCACAGGGTTTCGTAGACGATTTTCGGCGTGACCCGGTAGGACAGGATGGATTCGTTGTTCCCGATCACTTCCGCCTGCGTATAGCCGGTCACCCGCTCGAAGGTCGGGTTGGCATAGAGGATGTGGGCGTGCGCATCGGTGATGGAAATGGCCAGCGCCGCCTGCTCCACCACCAGGCGAAACACCTGGGGCGGCACGGCGGCGGCCGGATCGAGGGTCCCGTCGCGGGACGGATCGATATTGTCGGGGGCAGCGGGCTGGCTCATTATCGATTTGAATATCTTTTGGTGACAGTTGGGCTCTCGCAATAAGCGTGCCTGTTCGAACGGCACACGGGCAGTTGCCCCGCAGGCGGCATGGATTGTCGGCTTTGCGACAGAGCGCGGGCGCGGGGCTTGTCCGCGACAAGCCACTGCCGCACTCAAATGGTGCCGGGCGCTGCCCGTGCCTTGATTTGTCGTGCACCGGTGGTGCGCATGCGATTTGGCACGGTGCTTGCGAAGGTTCAGGCAGGAGAGCGAACCGATGAGCGAATACCTGCTGATGCTGCTGGGCACGGCGCTGGTCAACAACGTGGTGCTGGTGAAGTTCCTGGGGCTGTGCCCGTTCATGGGCGTGTCGAGGAAGATGGACGGCGCGCTGGGCATGGGCATGGCCACCACGTTCGTGCTGACCCTGGCGACCGCCGCCACCTGGATGCTGGAACACTGGTTGCTGGCGCCGCTCGGCATTCCCTACCTGCGCATCCTCGCCTTCATCCTGGTGATCGCAGCGGTAGTGCAGTTCACCGAAATGGCGATCCGCAAGACCAGTCCCGCCCTGTATCAGGTGCTGGGCATCTACCTGCCGCTGATCACCACCAACTGCGCCGTGCTCGGCGTGGCCATCCTCAACGTGCAGGAAAAGCACGCCTTCGTGGAAAGCCTGCTGTACGGCTTCGGCTCGGCGCTCGGCTTCACCCTGGTGCTGCTGCTATTCACCGGCCTGCGCGAGCGCCTGGCGCTGGCGCAGATGTCGGAAACCTTTGCTGGCGTGCCCATCGGCTTCATCACCGCGGGCCTGCTGTCGCTGGCCTTCATGGGCTTTGCTGGACTGGCATAACTGGCATAAGGAGCGCAATCATGATCGTCCCCATTCTCAGCCTCACCGCCCTCGGCCTCGCGTTCGGCCTCATCCTCGGCCTGGCGGCACGCTTCTTCAAGGTGGAAGGCAATCCGCTGGTGGAAGAACTCGAAGCGCTGCTGCCCGGTTCGCAATGCGGCCAGTGCGGCTATCCCGGCTGCACCGGCGCCGCGCAGGCGCTGGCCGACGGCAGCGCGCCTCTGACGCTGTGCCCGCCGGGCGGACGCGCGGTGGTGGCGGCGCTGGCGGCCAAACTCGGTGTCGATGCCGACCTGTCCGGGGTGAAGGAGGCCGTGCCCAGCATCGCCGACGTGCGCGAAGAACT
>JBPPMF010000026.1:0-2451 GCA_051305915.1 Thiobacillus sp.
TTGCCCAGCCCGCCCACCACCTGCGACAGCGGCGCCTCGAACAGCCGGATGCCCACTTCCGGCGCCTCCTCCCGGCACAGCGCGAGCAGCGCCGACAGCCGGGCCCGCCCGACGCAGCCGGCCAAGGCGATACGCAGGGTGGCCCGGTGTCCCGCCGCCACCGCCCGCGCCTTGGTCTGGGCTTGCTCAAAGGTCAGCAGCACGCGCCGGGCCTCCTCCAGGAACATCTGCCCGGCCGGGGTCAGGCGCACCCCGGGCGTGCGCTCCAGCAGCGTCACGCCCAGGTCCGCCTCCAGTTGGCGGATCGTGCGCGACAGCGGCGACTGCTCCACATGCAGCCGCCGCGCCGCCCGGCCAAAATGCAACTCCTCGGCCACGGCGATGAAACAGCGAAGATGGCGTAAGTTCATGTACTTCCCCCCAGAAAAGTGGAGTCCATTCCTCCGGCCGTAGGGAACCGCATGAGTGCTTCCCGGTGGCGATGCGGTCACAGAGGCTTTCCAGTTGCCGCCATCCGGCCTTCAATCGCCGGGGAGGCGGCGAGTGTCCAGGCAAGGCCGGGTTATTCCATCGGTGTTGCCATATCGGAAAATTGCGAAATTGTCATTATTGTTGATGTCTGGGTGGAGAGAAGGCATTGGCACGCTCGCCCTGACGTCGACGTGTCGTCGTCGGCTGCACCGATCTCGAACCCAGCGTTGCGGATGATGCGGCATAGTCTTCGTGGCCCCGGTTCGCAGGGAAGGCCTGTGTCATATTGCTTGGCTGCCTGCCCTGGCATGGCCGAAGCAGAAGAAGCAGAAGAAGCAGAAGAAGACAGACAGGAGGTGGTCTTGGATTTCAGATTGCTGCGCTACTTCGTCGCAGTTGCGGAAGAACTGCATCTGGCCCGTGCAGCCGAGCGTCTGGGCATCGAGCAATCACCTGTGTCGCGTGCGATGCGCGACCTGGAAAGCCAGCTTGGCGTGCAGTTGTTCGACCGCAGCACACGCCTGACGCGGCTGACCTGGGCCGGCCAGGTGTTCCTCGGCGAATGCCGGCGCGTGATGGCCACCGTGGAGCAGGCAGTCAAGAGCGCCAAGGCGGCGGCACAGGGCTACCAGGGCCATCTGCGCATCGCCATCTGCGACAGCCTGGCGCAGCCCCGCATCGCCACCCTGCTGGCACGCAGCCGTGAGGATGAGCCCGAGCTGGAGATTCGCGTCTTCGAGCTGCCGTTCGCGCAGCAGCTCAAGATGCTGCACGACGATCTGCTGGACATCGGCTTTGCATTGTCAAACGCGGTGCATGATGGCCTCGTCGCCGAGCCGGTGTGGACCGATCCGCTGTCGGTGATCGTGCCCACACGCCATCCGTTGCTGGCACACGTGCAGGTGCCGCTGGCCGAAGCCCTGAAATTCCCGCTGGTTCTGTGCCATCCCGAATCGGGATCGGGCTGCCGCCATCAGATTCAAGCGATGCTGGAGGACGCAGGCACGCCGCTCAAGCTGGTCGATGAAGTGACCAGCCTGGGCGTGATGTTGACCCTGGTCGGCGCCGGCTACGGCATCGGCTTCGCCATCGCCTCGCAGGTGCAGACGTTACAGCGCCCGGACATCTCCATTCGCCCCCTGGCCGGCACCCCACCGATGCTCTCTACCTACCTGCTGCGCCGCCAAGGCGAACCCTCGGACCCCATGAAGCGGTTCATGGAGCGGGTGATGGCAATGAGTGCACGGTCGGAGGATTGAGCCCGTTTTCGTGAAGGTCGCAGGCGCCAGCGAGGCAAGCGCAGGACGTGCTACAACGGTAGACGGCTAGCGTGAGGTCCATGGTAAAATTCATCAATAATGTGAAGTTGCTGTGGGAAACTCTTTTCCGCATGCACATTCCGGTTAACTGACCCAGGTCTGCCATGGCCCGTACTGCTTCGATCAATGTTGTTCAATGGTGGCGCTTCCAATAGGAAGCGGCACGTCGTTGTGGCCTTGAGCTGCACCTTTGCCGCCGTATCGGTGGGCAAGGTCAGGAAGATGGCTCTCCGGCAGGCGGCTCCAAGATCAGAGGAGATTGCCCGATGCCCCTAGAGCTCCTCAGCGTAAATGGTGTCGGGTGGCCACGTCTTGGTGGCAGGCGCTGGCGCCCTGACTCCCCGCTGTCTTGTCAGTGGACCCCGTACATGCGCATTGCACCAACAGGACGTGGCGTTGCTTCCTGTGCGGGCCCCCGCTGGGGGGCGGTATTTTCGCTTGTTCCGCTGGAATCTGGTGCCAATGTGTATAACGATGTGAGTAATACATGCCGCATGAACGAGCATATAACTTATTAATCAATAGGTTGCAATTGATATGTTACTCATGATCGACAACTACGACTCCTTCACCTACAACCTGGTGCAGTATCTGGGCGAGTTGGGTTGCGAGGTGGCGGTGCATCGCAACGACCAGATCACACTGGATCAGATCGAAGCGC
>JBPPMF010000028.1:0-2459 GCA_051305915.1 Thiobacillus sp.
TTGCCCAGCCCGCCCACCACCTGCGACAGCGGCGCCTCGAACAGCCGGATGCCCACTTCCGGCGCCTCCTCCCGGCACAGCGCGAGCAGCGCCGACAGCCGGGCCCGCCCGACGCAGCCGGCCAAGGCGATGCGCAGGGTGCCCCGGTGTCCCGCCGCCACCGCCCGCGCCTTGGTCCGGGCTTGCTCAAGGGTGAGCAACACGCGCCGGGCTTCCTCCAGGAACACCTGGCCGGCCGAGGTCAGGCGCACCCCGCGCGGCGTGCGCTCCAACAGCGTCACGCCCAGGTCAGCCTCCAGTTGGCGGATCGTGCGCGAAAGGGGCGACTGCTCCACATGCAGCCGCCGCGCCGCCCGGCCAAAGTGCAACTCCTCGGCCACGGCGATGAAACAGCGAAGATGGCGTAAGTTCATGTACTTCCTCCAGAAAGTGGAGTCCATTCCTCCGGCCGTAGGGAACCGCATGAGTGCTTCCCGGTGGCGATGCGGTCACAGAGGCTTTCCAGTTGCCGCCATCCGGCCTTCAGTCGCCGCTAGGCGGCGAGTGTCCAGGCAAGGCCGGGTTATTCCAAGGTGTTGCCATATCGGAAAATTGCGAAATTGTCATTATTGTTGATGTCTGAATGGAGTGAAGGCCTTGACACGCTCGCCCTGACGCCGACGTGTCGTCGTCGGCTGCACCGATCGCGAACCCAGCGTTACGGATGATGCGGCATAGTCTTCGTGGCCCCGGTTCGCAGGGAAGGCCTGTGTCATATTGCTTGGCTGCCTGCCCTGGCATGGCCGAAGCAGAAGAATCAGAAGAAGACAGACAGGAGGCGGCCTTGGATTTCAGATTGCTACATTACTTCGTCGCAGTTGCGGAAGAACTGCATCTGACCCGTGCAGCCGAGCGCTTGGGCATCGCGCAATCGCCTCTGTCGCGTGCGATGCGCGATCTGGAAAACCAGCTTGGCGTGCAGTTGTTCGACCGCAGCACCCGCCGGACGCGGCTGACCTGGGCCGGTCAAGTGTTCCTCGGCGAAAGCCGGCGCGTTCTGGCCGCCGTGGAGCAAGCGGTCAAGAGCGCCAAGGCGGCGGCACAGGGCTACCAGGGCCATCTGCGCATCGCCTTCTGCGACAGCCTGGCGCAGCCCCGCATCGCCACCTTGCTGGCACGCAGCCGCGAGGATGAGCCCGAGCTGGAGATTCGCGTCTTCGAGTTGCCGTTCGCACAGCAGCTCAAGATGCTGCACAACGATCTGCTGGACATCGGCTTTGCGTTGTCAAACGCGGTGCATGATGGCCTCGTTGCCGAGCCGGTATGGACCGATCCGCTGTCGGTGATCGTGCCCACACGCCATCCCTTGCTGGCACACGTGCAGGTGCCGCTGGGCGAAGCCTTGAAGTTCCCGCTGGTTCTGTGCCATCCCGAATCGGGATCGGGCTGCCGCCATCAGATTCAAGCGATGCTGGAAGACACAGGCATACCCCTCAAGCTGGTCGATGAAGTGACCAGCCTGGGCGTGATGTTGACCCTGGTCGGTGCCGGCTACGGCATCGGCTTCGCCATCGCCTCGCAGGTGCAGACGCTACAGCGCCCGGACATCTCCATTCGCCCCCTGGCCGGCACCCCACCGATGCTCTCTACCTACCTGCTGCGCCGCCAAGGCGAACCCTCGGAGCCCATGAAGCGGTTCATGGAGCGGGTGATGGCAATGAGTGCACGGTCGGTGGATTGAGCCCGTTTCGTGAAGGTCGCAGGCGCCGGCGAGGCAAGCACAGGACGTGCTACAACGGTAGACGGCTAGCGGTCCATGGTAAAATTCAATAATAATGTGAAGCTGCGGTGGGAAATTTTTTTCCGCATGCACTTTCCGGTTAACTGACCCAGGTCTGCCATGGCCCGTACTGCTTCGATCAATGTTGTTCAATGGTGGCGCTTCCAATAGGAAGCGGCACGTCGTTGTGGCCTTGATCTGCACCTTTGCCGCCGTATCGGTGGGCAAGGTCAGGAAGATGGCTCTCCGGCAGGCGGCTCCAAGATCAGAGGAGATTGCCCGATGCCCCTAGGTCTCCTCTGCGTAAAAGGTTCGGGTGGCCACGTCTTGGTGGCATTTGGCTTCGTGCGTCTCCCAACTTGGCGCTGGCGCCCTGACTCCCCGCTGTCTTGTCAGTGACCCCGTACATGCGCATTGCACCAACAGGACGTGGTGTTGCTTCCTGTGTGGACTACCGCTGGGGGGCGGTATTTTCGCTTGTTCCGCTGGAATCTGGTGCCAATGTGTATAACGATGTGAGTAATACATGCCGCAAGAACGAGCATATAACTTATTAATCAGTAGGTTGTAATTGATATGTTACTCATGATCGACAACTACGACTCCTTCACCTACAACCTGGTGCAGTATCTGGGCGAGTTGGGTTGCGAGGTGGCGGTGCATCGCAACGACCAGATCACACTGGATCAGATCGAAGCGC
>JBPPMF010000049.1:0-2071 GCA_051305915.1 Thiobacillus sp.
CTGGCGCTGCTGTTTGGCCAACCGGAGCGCAGTTTCTTTACCAATGAACTGATCGGCTTGGTGGGCGCCGGTTCGGGCGCGGTGCAGCGCGAGGTGAAGCGGCTGGTGGAGAGCGGGCTGGTGACGGTGACGCGACTCGGCAGCCAGAAGCACTACCAGGCCAACCCGGCGGCGCCGATTTACGAGGAACTGCGCGGCATCGTGACCAAGACGCTGGGGCCGGCGGAGGTGTTGCGTACGGCGCTGGTACCGCTCGGCGACGCGGTGCGGCTGGCGCTGGTCTACGGTTCGGTGGCCAAGGGCAGCGACACGGCCCACAGCGACATCGATCTGTTGCTGGTGTCTGATGCGCTGACGCTGGAGCAGGTCTACGAGGCGCTGACACCGGTGGAGCAGCAGCTTGGCCGCCGCGTCAGCCCGACCTTGTATAGCGGGGCGGAATTCCGCCGCCGCCGCGCTAGCAGCAATCCGTTTCTCACCAAGGTGCTGGCCGGCGAAACCATCCGGTTGACGGAAGACCACGATGACCTCCTCGCCGCTGGATAACCTGGTCCGCATCGACAAGCTCAAGGCCGAACCGCCGGCGCAGGCGGAGTTCGATGGCCTGGTTCGTTCGGGCCTGGTTCGCCTGCGCGATGCGGAGAACGCCACGCTTTCCTTGGAGAGCCGCTTCGATCTGGCTTACAACGCGGCGCATGCCTTGTCGCTGGCTGCACTGCGCTGGCATGGCTATCGTTCCGAAAACCGCTATCTGGTGTTCCAGAGCCTGACGCACACGCTCGCGCTCGACGCCGCACAGTGGCGGGTGCTCGATCAGGCGCACAACAAACGCAACCTCGCCGAATACGAAGGCGACCTGGATGTGGACGATGCGCTGGTGGAGGCTCTGATCCGAGCGGCTCAGACAGTTGCCGAACGGGTTGCGGCGCTTGGGCCGGTGGCGCAGGGCTGATCCGTGTCGGAATATCTCCACGTCGAAAAACCATTCCTCGACCAGCTTGCCGCGCTGGGCTGGACGGTGGTCGACCAGGGCCAGGGCTTCATCCCGAGCGACCCGGCGGTCAGCAAACGCGGGAGCTTCCGTGAATGGCTACTGCCCGAGGTGTTCCGCGAGGCAGTGCGCGACATCAACCGCACCGCAGACGGCACGGCCTGGCTGACCGACCGCCAGCTAGACGATCTGCGCGACCAGATACTGCGCCAGCCGAACCGCACGCTGCTGGAAGCCAACGAGGCGGTACAGTCGCTGTTTCTCAAGGCACAGGTGGACCGCAACGAGGTGACGGGCGAGAGCGACCCGGTGGCGAGTCTGATCGACTTCGCCCACCCGGAGCGCAACGTTTTTCATGCCATCAACCAGTTCCGCATCGACACGCCGGGCTGCGTGAAGCAGTGCATCATCCCCGACATCGTGTTGTTCGTGAACGGCATTCCGCTGGTGGTAGTGGAGGCGAAGATCGGCGACGCGAACACGGCCAACCCGATGCACGCGGCGTTCGAGCAATTGCTGCGCTACCGCAACGGGCGCGCCGACACAGCGGCCGCCGGGTTGCGCGAAGGTGAGCCGCGCCTGTTTCACACCAATCTATTGCTGATTTCCAGCTGCGGCGAGAAGGCCACCTACGGCAGCGTAACGTCGGGCTACGAGCATTCTTATGCCTGGAAGGACATCTGGCCGGAGCGCAACCGGGCCTACACGCCGCCGCTGGGGATGGAGCGCGAACAGGAACGGATGATCCAGGGCCTGCTTGCGCCCGCGACGTTGCTGGATGTGTTGCGAACCTGCACGGTTTTCATGGACACGGATTCGGGCAAGCGGGTGAAGGTAGTGTGCCGCTACCAGCAATACCGCGCCGCCCACCGCATCATCGAGCGGCTGCGCACGGGCAAGACCATGGAAGAACGTTCGGGCGTGGTGTGGCATACCCAGGGCTCGGGCAAATCGCTGACCATGGTGTTCGTGGCGCGCATGCTGCGTGCGTCGAGCGATCTGGAGGATTTCAAGATTCTGCTGGTCAACGACCGTGTGGATCTGGAAGTGCAGTTGGCCGCCACCGCCAAGCTGATCGGC
>JBPPMF010000069.1:0-2030 GCA_051305915.1 Thiobacillus sp.
AGGGTGAAGGGTGAAGGGTGAAGGGTGAAGGGTGAAGCCGCCTTAATCCTTACGCCTCACGCTTCACACTTTTCCTTTTCCCGCATGCGCGATCTCCACCGCGCGCACATCCTGCGCCAGCTTGTCGAGCACGCCGTTGATGTATTTGTGGCCGTCGGTGCCGCCGAATTTCTTGGCGAGTTCGACGCCTTCGTTGATGGCGACACGCCACGGCACGTCGGGGCAGTGCAGCAGTTCATACGCGCCGATGAGCAGGATGCCGCGCTCGATGGGCGAGAGCTCAACGAGCGGGCGGTCGAGCAGGGGGGCGATGCGCGAGCTGAGCATATCCTCTTCTTTCAGCACGCCATAAAGCAGGGTGCGGAAATAGGCTTCGTCGGCCCGCTTGAACTGCTCGTCGTCCTTGAGGTTGGCGACGATCAGGGTGACGTCGGCACCGCCCACCAGCCAGGCGTAGACGCCTTGCAGGGTGAATTCGCGGGCGATCTTGCGGGAACCAGCCATTAAAGTTCACCTCTTGAAGAGATGCCTCCCCTCCCTCTCCCTTGAGGGGAGAGGGAGGGGAGAGGGTGACGCGCGCGCGCGTGCCCGGAGTTGGGTGCCATGGTCATCAGAGACGCTTCAGCAGGTTGGCCATTTCGATCGCCACGCGGGCGGCGTCGCGGCCTTTCTCGGCCATGCGCACATGCGCCTGCTCTTCGGTGTCGACCGTGAGGATGGCATTGGCAATCGGCACGCCGGTTTCCAGCTGCACATCGAGAATGCCGCGCGAAGATTCGTTCGACACCACTTCGAAATGATAGGTGTCGCCGCGCACCACTGCGCCGATGGCGATGAGCGCATCGTATTTTTCCGACTGCGCCATTTTCTGCAGTGCCAGCGGGTGCTCCAGTGCGCCGGGCACGTCGACCAGCAGCACGTCGTCGCTGGCGACGCCGAGTTTGGCCAGTTCGAGTTCGCAGGCCGACAGCAGGCCTTCGCAGATGTCCTTGTTGAAGCGGCTCATGACGATGCCGATTTTGAGTCCGGCGCCCTGGTAAATGGGGTCGAGTTCGGAAATGTCGCTAGTGGTGCCCATGGGATGTCCTTTGTATGAAGTGGCCCGAATGCCTGCAAGGCCGAATGAATAAACGCATCGAATGCGATTGAACTAAGCCTTTTCAGAATAGCCGGTGACTTCGAGTCCGAAACCGTCCATGGCGGGCATTTTGCGCGGGCTGGCCAGCAGTTTCATTTTGCCGACGCCGAGGTCGCGCAGGATTTGCGCGCCGATGCCGTAGTCGCGCAGGTCGTATTTGCGGGCGGTGGCAGGTGCGGGGTTGATGCGTTCGAGCAGCGCATCGGCGGTTTCCGGACGGTGCAGCAGCACGATGACGCCGGACTGCGATTCGGCGATGCGCTCCATCGCGCCCATGATCGGCCACGAATGGCCGCCGCCGGTGACGTCGAGAAAATCCATCACCGACAGCGGCTCATGCACGCGCACCAGGGTTTCCTGGTCGGGATGGATTTCGCCCTTGACCAGCGCAAGGTGGGTTTCGCCGGCGCACTTGTCGCGATAGGCGATCAGGCGGAAGGCGCCGTACACCGTCTGGATCAGGCGGTCGGCGGCGCGTTCGACCAGGCTCTCGGTCTGGCTGCGGTAATGGATCAGGTCGGCGATGGCACCGATCTTCAGACCATGCTCCTGCGCGAACGGAATCAGATCGGGCAGGCGCGCCATGGTGCCGTCGTCCTTGAGGATTTCGCAGATCACGGAAGCCGGTACGAGTCCTGCCAGCCCGGCCAGGTCGCAGCCGGCTTCGGTGTGACCGGCGCGCACCAGCACGCCGCCGGGCTGCGCGCGCAGCGGGAAGATGTGGCCGGGCTGGATGATGTCGGTGGCCTTGGCGTCCTTCTTCACCGCGGTCTGGATCGTGACCGCGCGGTCGGCGGCCGAAATGCCGGTGGTCACGCCCGCGGCCGCTTCGATCGAGATCGTGAACGCGGTGCCGTGCGGCGTCTGGTTGTCGCTCACCATCTGCTTCAAT
>JBPPMF010000110.1:0-5810 GCA_051305915.1 Thiobacillus sp.
GGGGTCTTGATGGCAAAACCCAACAGTAGCAACAGGAATACTGCCCATTCGATATGCGCCGGCTGCGGGGTGGCCAGCAGGGTCACCAGATCGAAATTAAGTCCACCCGGAATGGCGATGCCGCTAACAGCCGCGTGATTGAATGCCAGCAGCAGAAAGCCGAACAGCAGCGGCACGCCGCCGGCGAACATGATGAGCGTGTATTTGGTGGCGGCGTAGACGCGTTGCGGGCCGACGCCCCACAGGCTGACCAGGAAGTAGAACGGCACCAGCGAGAGTTCCCAGAACAGGAAGAACAGCACCGTGTCGGTGGCGCTGAACACGCCCAGCGTCGCGCCGGCCTGCAGCAGCAGCAGGCTGTGATACAGCCGAGGCAAGGTGCGGGTGCGGGTCCATGAGGCCACCGTGACGCCGAGGAACAGTAGCGCAGTGGTGGGCAGGAACAGCACGGAGATGCCGTCCACACCTACCGCGTAATGGACGTTGAGGCTGGGAATCCACGCGGTCTGTTCGGCCCACTGGAAACCGATGGCAGTCGGAGTGAAGCCGATCAGGATGGCGCTGGCGACGGCAAGCCCAATGAGGTTGACTGCGAGCGCGATGGCACGCGTCGGCAAGCGGGCAGGCGCGAGCCAGATCAGCAGGGCGCCAACCGGATAGGTCAGCAGCAGAATGGACAGGAGGGGCCAGTTACTCATGGCTGAAGTGCTCCACCAGTGCCTGAATCGGCGTTTCGACCAGGTCAAGCCACGGGCTGGTGTAGAAACCGGCCACCAGCATGACGATGATCAGGATGCCGGCAATCAGTGACTCGATGCCATTGATCCGCTCATAGCTCGGTTGGGTGGTTTGCGCGGGTGCAAGAAAGGCGCGCTGGAACGCCCACAGCAGGAAGCCGGCCGCGGCGACGTTGCCGAGTGCGGCGGCGATGGTGGGCAGCGCGCCAAAGCGGTCGATGGCGCCTTCGAGCATCAGGTGAGCGGCATCGAAGCCGGGGGTGCCTGGCATGCCGATGATGGCAAGACCGGCGACCAGAAAAGTCAGGCCGATGCCGGGGATGACATCGATCAGCCCGCCCAGTTTGTAGAGCCGGGTGGTGCGGGTGCGGCGGTAGACCAGGCCGGTCATCAACATCAGGGTGGTGGCGGCGAGGCCAAAATTCACCGCCAGCAGCAGACCGCCCTGCATGGCGACGCTGTCCAGGGTGAACAGGCCGATAACGACCAGCGAGGTATGGCTGATGACGGCAAATGCGATCAGTCGACGCAGACTGTTTTGCTGGAAGGCCAGCAGCGCAGCATAGAACACGCCGGCGGCGGCGAAGCCTACCACCTGCGGCGCCCACGCTGCGGCCACGTCGGGCAACAGCGGCAGCACGAAACGCACCATGCCGTAGATGCCGATTTTCACGCCCAGCAGCAGCGCCGGGGCGATTGCCACGTTGCCGTGCTGCGCCACCATGGGCAGCCAGCCATGCAGCGGGAAAATCGGCGTGCGCACGCCTAACCCATAAAACAGCAAGAAGAAAATGACCGCGCCGAGCTGGGGCGGAATCGGGTGGCCGGCGAGCTCGAGCATATCGACGCTCCAGGCGGCGCCGGTCAGGTCATGCACTGTCCAGGAAAGCGTCAGCACGCCCATCAGCAGCATCGCCAGGCCCATGCCCTGAAACTGGTAGAAGCGTGACTTGGCGTCGTCGCGCTCGGGTGAATCCGACCAGCGCCCGATCAGGTAGCCCACCAGCAGCAGCTCGATACCGGATGCGAACACGAACCACAGCAGATTGAAGGTCGCCAACTGCACCATCAGGGTGGCTTCGATCGCCAGCACCACGGCGAGCAGGCGCGCGCTGTCCGCGAGTCCGCGGACCAGGCTGTAGAGCGTGATCAGGAAGACGATCAGCGCCGCCAGCAACACGAACAGCACGGTAATGCCGTCCGCGCCCGCGTGGTAGCCGAGCGGGATTATCAGGTCGAGGCGCTCGTCGAACTGATAGCCTGCCGCATTGACATCAAACTGGCGATAAAGCGCGATAGCCAGCAGCAATTCGCTCCCGGCGACGATGCGCGCCAGGTTTGCGGCGAGTGGGGTTTCACCCAGCTTCCATACCAGCAGCGCGCCAATCAGCGGCACCAGTTGAAGGATTGCCAGCATGGGCCAGGACGCATGCTGGTTCCAGAAAAGTTCGGTCATCACAGAATCACCGCCAGGGTTGCCATCACCAGCAGCAGCAGGTAGCGCGGCTGCTCCAGCAGGTTCTCGACTTGTTTGAGTATTTGGCCGAGCTGGTGCAGTCCTGCGCCCAGCTTGCCGCCCCCTCCCTGCAGCACCAGGCGTTGCTCGAAATGGTCAAGGTGATCGGCGATCCAGGCCAGCGCCCGGCCGGCGAGGCCGCGCCCCGTGATGATGGTCTTGTCGCCGAGTAGCGCAGCGGCGCGCTGGTTGGACGGCAGGCCGACCATGCGACTGATTACGTTTTCATCGAGCGCGCGCGCATCGCGCGCCAGCGCCTGGGTCGAGCGGGTGAGCAGGCGGTCGGCCAGCAGTTCCAGCCAGAAGCGTTGCAGCGCGGCGGTATACAGGCGCGGGTGACGTTGCAGCCAGGCTGGTGCGGCGGGCGTCGGCGCGCTCAGCAGATGCATGTACGACGGTGCAGCGAGGAATTGCCAGGCACGCCAGATAGTGTGCAGCGCCGCGTGCCAGGCCGCCAGTTCGAACCAGCCCAGGCCACAGGCGAGGAACATCAGCCCGACTTGGGTGAGTGTGGCGAACAGCAAGCCCGATTTCACGTCGCTTTGCACGTAGCCGACGATCCAGCCGTAGAGCGCGGTGACTGCGCCGAGCACGGCGATCAGCGCCATCACACCGGGCGCTTCGACCAGCACCGGCTCAAGGCGAAGAATGAGGAAGACGCCGGCGTGGACCATGACCGCCCCGTAGAAAATGGCCGAGGAGGGTGTGGGCCCTTCGAGTGCGCGCGCGATCCACGGCGAGAACGGCACCTGTGCCGATTTGGCGAGCGCGGCAATGACGAAGCCCAGTGCAACAAGGCCACTGTAGAGCGTGGGCAGCTGCGGCGCACCCGCTGCCAGTGTGTCCCAGCCAAACCCGCCCAGCCAGATGAACGCGAGTGCCAGGCCCAGAATGAATCCGGCGTCGCCGATGCGATTGGTGATGAAGGCGCGCTGGGCGTTGAGGGTGGCGGTAGGGCGATCGTAGGCATAGCCGATCAGCATCCATGAACTGACCCCGGCGAATTCCCAGCCGACGAAGGCCAGCGCGGCGTTCCCCGCCAGCACGATCAGCAGCATGCCGCCGACAAACAGGTTCATGCCGATGAAGAAACGGTGGAAGCCGACCTCGCGGTGCATGTAGCTGGCCGAGAATTTCAGCGTGACCAGCGCAATAAAGGCGACCAGCGTGCCGTAACCCAGTCCGAGTCCGTCGATCAGGAAGGAGATGGGAAACGCCAGCTCGCCGCTGGCGAACCAGTGGCCCAGTTCCACCATGCCGGGTGTTCCGTTGAACGCGGCCTGGATATCCAGGCCCAGCAGGGTGAGCAGGGCCGTAGCCGTGGCGGCAAGCGACAGCCGCGCGCTCAGGCGCTCGCCCGCTTCGCCGCGCGCGGAACCCGCCAGATGGAGCAGCGCAATGGCCAGCGCCGCCAGCAAGGGCAGCAGGGGAACGAGGGCGACCAGCCCCGGCGGCAGTTCGGGATTCATCATGCGGTTTTCGCTCCGCGTTCGACCAGCGCCGGCGGCAGGGCATCGCGCTGGCCGCGGTACCAGTCGGCCGAACATTCCACGGTGGGGATATCGAGATGCGAGGGCTGCCACTTCACCCAGCCGGTGCCCGGCACAAAGCGGTGGATGTCGTCGCTGTCGGGGTCCTTGGCGGCCAGCTGGATCCAGCCATTGCCGACCAGTTCCTGCAGCGGCGGCTGGCGTTGATAAATGGCCGTCAGCACATCGATTTTCTGCTCGACGATGGCCAGCACCCGCATCGCCTCGTGGACTTCGATCATCTGTCGCGGCAGCCCGGTGCGCAGGTCGGAGGCTGCGCCTTCCATCACCCCAAAGAGGCCGGCGACGTTGTGCATGACCTTGGTGCCGCAGCCGTAGCGCTCGTTGTTGACGGTCGAGAAATAGTATTCAAGGCTGATGCCCGCGCCGACCACGCCGTTGGTCAGCAGGTGGCGCTCGATGATGCTGCCTTCGGGGTCCTGTGTCGGATCGTAGGAAATCAGGAACATGCGGCGGTCGAAGAAGGCACCGCGCGTGGCCGAACGACGGCCGATGTACGCCGACGCGTTGGTGGCATGGCCGAGTTCCGGGCGTGCCTGTGCAAAATCGTTGGCGCGGCCGGTCACGTGCTTCCATGCGGTTTCGGGCGACATCGAAAGCGAGGCCGACATGAAGCGGCGGCTGCGTTCCTGGGCGTGGCGCTGGCTGGCGCGGTCGACGTCCTGCCGCAGTTGCGTGAAGCCGGATTGCAACCCAGCAGGAATCATGTCGGCGTCAAACCAGGTGACCACGTCGTCGCAGGTGTCGTGAATTGCGCCGATGAACCAGGTGTCGTCGGGAATGACGATACCGCGTTCGGCGAGCAGGGCGCGTACCTCGGTGCGGTTTGCCATCGCCGCGACCAGGCGCGCGTTGGGACCGGAAAAGTGCCCAGCGCAGGCGCCGCAGTTGTAGGCCGAGGCGTGCGGGTTGTTCTGGCTGTGTGAGCCATGGCCGGCGATGGCGACCAGCGGCGCAAAGCCGTAGGTAAGACCGGTACTGCGCAGCAGGGTCTGCACGCGGTCGGCCTGCTCGACGTCGGTGAAACCAAGGCGACGCGCATCGGGCGTCGCTTCCGGACTGTCGTTGGGCGCGATGAAGGTAATCCGGGTGGCCACCGGGCGCTCGTAGGCGCGACGCAGCTTTTCAGTGAAGCGCCCCAGCATGCCGGGAATAAAGGCCTTGCCCGCCAGCACGCCGAGGGTAAGCGGTGCGGCAGCCAGACTCCCCAGCAGCGGCCCGACCAGGCCGAGGCGGGTGCCCTGCATCAGGCGGGTTTTCCAGGTCAGTCGGGTGTGTCGCCGCTGTACGTGGCGGGTGTAGACGATGCGGTCGCGTTCTTGCGGCACTTCGCGCACTTCGTGTGCGGGGATGACCACGGTCGGCACTACTGGCGCCAGCGGCACGGCGCTGCACTCGTCAAGCGCGCGCCAGGCGTGCGGCACGTTGAAATGCGCCGCCGCGCCAAGGGTTTCGAGCTTCGGCGCGAGCTCTTCCAGATGGCGGCGCAGACCTTCCTCGCGGTCGTCCATGCAGAACACTAGCTGCGCCTCGGGGCGATCCGCGCGGGTTTTCCATGGGCCGCGGTCGCGGTTGGCCACCAGCGCGCCGAAGACCTGTTCGCGGTAATGCCGCTCGTAGGCCTGCAGCCACAGCCAGCCGGTGGCCTGCGGCGTCAGTTCGTGCAGGCAGTCCAGCAGCGCGGTTGCGCCGTCCTTGCCCAGCGCGCTCACCGCACGTGCGGACAGGCCCAGATGCTGACACAGCACAAACAGCGGCCAGGCATGCGCTTCCCGTGTCAGGGTTTCACTGTTTTGCGGCTGGGCCAGCCAGGTGTCAATCAGGCGTGCAACCGGCAGCCAGTCATGATCGTCTTCCTCGTGGGTGGAATGGACGGCACCGCGCACCAGGCGGTGGCCCTGGTCTTCCAGCCATTCGGGCAGCTGGCCCGCGTAAAGCGCCAGCCGCACCCGCAGTTCGGCTGGGTGGCGGCGCAGGTGGCCGCGCAGGCCGGGCAGGGTGGCCTCG
>JBPPMF010000152.1:0-2249 GCA_051305915.1 Thiobacillus sp.
GCAAGGCACGCGAGACCTGGACCTGGAACAGGCGATGACGCAAACCCTGGCGCTTTCCCGCCAGTGGAAGGAGATCAACAGCCTGCGTCTGAGCCTGGACATGAAAGAGGAGCGCCTGCGCGAACAGAATCGCCGAATCGCCGGCCTGCAGGATTCGCTGTTGGAACGCGAACAGGCCATCCGGCGGTTGGAGCAGGAAACGTGCGCCCATGCCAGCGTCATCGCGGCGCGAGACGCGCAACTCGCGGCGGTTTTTGCGTCAACGAGCTGGGCCGTTTCCCGCCCCGTGCGCTGGGCGGGAAACGGCCTGCGCAGGGCCGGGCTGTTGATGCCCCTGCTGCGCCGACCGACCGCCTTGCCGTCGGTCGCGGCCGACGTGTATCGCGCCTGGAAACAGGGCGGGATCGAAGGGATGAAGCGGGCGTTGATTCAAGTGCTGTTGCAAACGCCGGCTTCAGCATCGGATTCAGGCGCGGCCCTTATTCCCCCGCTGGATTCGCCGCCCGTGGCCACCGTGCCCTTGCCGATCGATTGGCGTCAGGCGGCCTTTCGGCGTTATCGCGAGTCAATGACCCAGGGCGTGCGGGATGCGATCAACGCGCGCATCGACGAGATGTCCGCGCCACCCCTGATTTCCGTGCTGGTGCCGACGTACAACTCCGTGGTGCCCATGCTGCGGGAGATGCTCGATTCGGTTTTGCGGCAGTGGTATCCGCACTGGGAGTTGTGTATCGCCGACGATGGATCGGATTCGCCGCAGGTACGCGCTGTCCTGGAGGAATACGCGGCGCGCGATGCGCGCGTCAGGCTGTCTTTCGGGATCGGCAATCACGGGGTCTCGCATGCCAGCAATCGTGCGCTGGCAATGGCTTCCGGCGACTTCGTCGTGCTGCTGGACCACGACGACATGCTGGAAGAACAGGCGCTGTTCCGGGTGGCCGAGGCCGTGCTGGAGGACGATCCAGACATGCTCTATTCGGACGAGGTGCTGGTCGCTGAGGATGGCGAGACGGTTCAGCATTTCATCTTCCGGCCCGTCTTTTCGCCAGAGTACCTGCGTTCGCATCCCTACATCGTCCATCTGGTCGGTTTCAAACCCGGCTTGCTGAGGCGGATCGAGGGGTTCGACGAGAATCTACGCATTTCCCAGGACTACGATTTGATCCTGCGTGCCAGCGAGCAGGCGAAGACAATCGTGCACATCCCGGAAATGCTCTATCGCTGGCGCATTCACGGCAATTCGGCCGGTCACCGGATGATCGGGCGGGTCACGGAGACTTCGCGCGCGATCTTGCAGCGGCATCTGCAACGCTGCGGCGAAGCGGGCGAGGTGCATGACGGGCCGAGCTTCAACTATTTCGATGTCCGCTATCCGCTGGCGCCGGGCTTGAAGGTGGCCATCGTCATCCCGACGAAAAACCATGGCGACCTGGTGCGGGCCTGCATCGAAAGCATCGAAAGAACGGCGCTCGGCGTCGATCACGACATTGTCCTGATCGACCATGAGTCCGATGACCCGGTCTCGCTCGCCTGTTTCGATAGCCTCGGCTCGCGGGTGACATTGCTGCGCTACAGCGGACCTTTCAATTTCGCGGCGATCAACAACTGGGCGGTGGCGCAACTGGACGGCAGCCATACGCACTACCTTTTCTGCAACAACGATATCGAGGCCATCGCGCCGGGTTGGCTGGATCGCATGCTGGAACTGGCTCAGAAGCCGGATGTCGGCATCGTCGGCGCGAAGCTGTATTACCCGGATGGCAAGACGATTCAGCATGCCGGGGTGGTGGTGGCCTGCTGCGGCGTGGCGGAGAACCTGGGGCGCTTTCGGGTAACGTCCGAAAACCCCCTCGATCTGGGTTATATCGGATCGCTCATCTGCAACCGCGAGGTGTCGGCGGTGACGGCCGCCTGCATGTTGATTCGCAGAGGCGTGTTCGAGAGCATCGGCGGCTTCGACGAAACCATCGCCGTGGGTTACGGGGATGTGGACCTGTGCCTGAGGGCCGGCAAGCAGGGCTACCGTACCCTGTTCTGTGCACACGCCGAACTGCTGCACCATGAATCGTATACCCGTGGCCGTAGCAATGAAGACCCGCATCCCGAAGACAGCGAACGCTTCCTTGCGAAGTGGCGAGCGTTGTTCGAGACAGGCGATCCCTATTTCAACCCCAACCTGTCGCCGCATAGCCCGAACTGGCAGGTGGCGGATCCGCTGGAGTTCAAACTGGACATCCAGCGGCGGAACT
>JBPPMF010000171.1:0-2607 GCA_051305915.1 Thiobacillus sp.
TGGGTCTACGGCCTGCGCGACGGTTTGCTGAAGGATCTGGGCGTCACCATGGACTGCCCCGAAACCGTGGTCGACGTGTTCGGCGCCGCGCTCAAGCGCTACCCGCGCGTGGGCACGCGCGACGAGCCCACCGACACCGACATCGACACCGACTGAACGCCACCGCATGTTTCCGCACAAACTCACCGACAGCCGCGCCTATGCCATCGCCAGCGCACTGATCGACGGATTCGACCGCCACTACCGCCTGTTTCGCGAGACCAGCGCCGCAGCCAAGGGCCGCTTCGAGCTTGCCGACTGGCATGGCCAGCAGCGCTCGCAGGCGCAACGCATCAAGTACTACGACCAGCGGGTGGACGAGGCCGTGCACCGGCTGCGCAGCGAATTCGCGGTGGACATGCTGTCCATGGACACCTGGCAGCAGGCCAAGCTGCACTACATCGGCCTGCTCACCAACCACCGCCAGCCCGAACTGGCAGAGACCTTCTTCAATTCGGTGACGGCCAAGCTGCTGCACCGCAGCTACTTCCGCAACGACTTCACCTTCGTGCGGCCGGCCATCAGCACCGAATACCTGGAGCCCGACACGCCCGGCGCTGCGCCCACCTACCGCGCCTACTACCCCACCAGGGACGACCTGCACCAGACCTGGGCGCGCATCATCAGCAATTTCCAGCTCGACGTGGCGTTCGAGGACCTGGAGCGCGACGTCGAAAACGTGGTGCAGGCCATGGTCTCCGAACTGGGCGGCTTCAGGCCGCGCACCAATTTCCAGATCCAGGTGCTCTCCAGCCTGTTCTTCCGCAACAAGGGTGCCTACCTGGTGGGCAGGATCATCAACGGCTTCACCGAAACGCCGCTGGCGCTGCCCATCCTGCACGGCCCCGACGGGCGGCTGGTGGTGGACGCGGCGCTGTTCGGCGAAGACGAACTGCTCATGATCTTCAGCTATGCGCGCGCCTACTTCATGGTCGACATGGAGGTGCCCAGCGCCTGCGTGCAGTTCCTGGGCGCGCTGATGCCGCGCAAGCCGCGCGCCGAGCTGTACAACGCCATCGGGCTGCAGAAGCACGGCAAGAACCTCTTCTACCGCGACTTCCTGGCCCACCTGCGGTATTCGTCGGACCAGTTCCGCATCGCCCCCGGCATCAAGGGCATGGTCATGCTGGTCTTCGACCTGCCATCGTTTCCCTACGTCTTCAAGGTCATCAAGGACTTCTACCCACCGCAGAAGGAGACCACGCGCGAACAGATCAAGGGCAAATACCTGCTCGTCAAGCAGCACGACCGCGTCGGCCGCATGGCCGACACGCTGGAATACAGCAAGGTCGCGTTTCCGCGCCACCGCTTCGAGGACGAGCTGGTTGCCGAGTTGCGCCACTACTGCCCCAGCCTGCTGGAAGAAGACGGCGACATGCTCGTCATCCAGCACGTCTATATCGAACGCCGCATGGTGCCCTTGAACATCTATCTGCAGGAAGGCAGCCCCGAGCAGGTGGCGCACGCCGTGGTGGAGTACGGCAACGCCATCAAGGACCTGGTGTCGGCCAATATCTTCCCAGGCGACATGCTGTGGAAGAACTTTGGCATCACGCGCCACGGCAAGGTGGTGTTCTACGACTACGACGAAATCGAATACATCACCGACTGCAACTTCCGCCGCGTGCCCGAGCCGCGCAACGAGGAAGAGGAGATGTCGGGCGAGGTCTGGTATACGGTCGGGCCGCACGACGTATTCCCCGAAACCTTCGGCCCCTTCCTGCTGGGCAATGCGCAGGTGCGCGAAGTCTTCATGGCGCACCACGCCAACCTGCTGGACGCCGCCTTCTGGCAAGGCCACAAGGAGCGCATCGCCGCCGGCCACGTGCACGACGTGTTTCCCTACGAACCGTCCAAGCGCTTCACGTCGCGGCCGGCACAATGACGGACCTGTCTTTGCACAAGGAGCACACCATGGCTGAATCCATCGTCATCGTTTCTGCGGCCCGCACCCCCATCGGCGGCCTGCTCGGCGACTTTGCGTCGCTGGCGGCCTGGGAACTGGGCGCCGTGGCCGTGAGGGCGGCGGTTGAACGCGCCGGCGTGCCCGGCGACGCCGTCGACGAAGTGCTGCTGGGCAACTGCCTCATGGCCGGCCAGGGCCAGGCGCCTGCGCGCCAGGCCATGCGCCGCGCCGGCCTGCCCGACAGCACCGGCGCCGTGACGCTGAGCAAGATGTGCGGCAGCGGCATGCGCGCCATGATGTTCGGCCACGACATGCTGCTGGCCGGGTCGGCCAATGTCATCGTTGCCGGCGGCATGGAAAGCATGACCAACGCGCCGCACCTGCTGTTCGCGCGCAAGGGCATCAAGTATGGCGCGGCACAACTGTTCGATCACATGGCCATGGACGGGCTGGAAGACGCCTACGAACGTGGCAAGGCCATGGGCGTGTTTGCCGAGCAGTGCGTGGAAAAGTACGGCTTCACACGAGAGGCGCAGGACCACTTTGCCATCCAGTCCACCGTGCGCAGCAAGCAGGCCAACGAAGACGGCAGCTTCGACTGGGAAATGGCGCCGGTCACGCTGCAGGGCCGGTCCGGCGACACGCTCGTCAAGCAGGACGAG
>JBPPMF010000179.1:0-4723 GCA_051305915.1 Thiobacillus sp.
GGTTATGGGCGGCGCGCCGTAGTTCCGCGCGGTGTCGCCGTGGTCGGCATCGACCAGACAGCCGAGCGCCATGCGCAGGTCGAGCGCGGCGGGTTTGAACGTTAGCGCGTTGGGTATCGTCGGGGAACGCACCAGCGCTTCGTGATGGCGATGCAGATAGTCGCCGAGATGCGTGCTGGTTCGTGCAATGACTGCGGTTGGATCGAAGCGACCGCCTTTCTCGTCGCCGCGCCAGGCTGTTGCGCCGCGTGCTTTCTGCTCGGGTACATCCGGCAGGCCGCGATGGTGCGCGTAGGTCAGCATCCCGGCGAATCTCGATGTATCCGTGCCCAGCCCGAATAGATGCTTCGTCCCGGCATCGACGTGCTCGTGCGGCAGCGCTTTACCGGTCGGCGATGCCAACACGGATTGGTTGTCGTCGTCAAGTTTGCCCAGGTCGTGAAACTCGGTTCCCAGACCGACCGTTTCGACGAAGGGAGCCGATTGCGGCAAGTCGTGGCTGGCATCAGCGGCGATACGACACGCCGTCGAAACGGCGCAGCCAACATGATCGCCGTACGTCTGCGCCGGGTAGCCGCCCTTCGCGCTGTGCGCGAGCCAGTCCATCGCCGTGCTCAGAGCAAGTCAATGAGCGTCAGCGCCGGGTTGCCGTGCCGGTCTTTCTTGTTCACCAGTTCGTCCGGCAGCGCATTGGGCAACTGGTAATCAGCGATGCTTTTCGACGGCGCGTTCGCATCGCCGAGTCGGGTCGGTGCGAGTGCGTCGAGAATGGCGAAGTCCGAGCACGAACCCAGCTTGTCGGAATGCTCGACGTACCAGGCGCGGGCGAGATCGACCGCTGGGCGCGCGTGAGAGCGGGTGTGCGGATAGGCGTAGCGGATGAGTTCCAGCATGAGCGCAATGTCCTCGCCCGTGCAGCCGGTGCGCGCGGCGGCGCTGGGGTTGACGAAGAAGGGCATAAGGTAAAGCCCGTGCGGAACGAAGCGGTAGCCCATCGGTGCCATGCCGCGATCCTTGTCATCCTGCACGCCGGCTTTGTTTGTGTTGGTGTGGCGCTCGATGTCGATGGGGGCGACCGAGAGACCGAGCCCGAAATGGACGCAGCCGGTGCGGATGGCGTTGGCCTTGAATTCCTTGATGTCCTGTTCCTTGAAGCCGTGTTTTTTGGCCTCGTCATCCTTCATGCTTTCGAGGAAGGTGTTGCCGAACACGCGCCCGTCCCAGTACGCATCCTTGAACGCCTGGCCATCGCCGGTGAGCTGTTTGGCAATCGCCGCGCGATCCCGGCCGCGTGATTCCAGAATGCCAAAATGGGCGGCGTTTAGATTCTGATCTCCCGCCATCGCGTCCCAGACTTCGCCTTTCCACTCGACCAGATCGCGCAGCTTGCGCTTGTACGAAACCGGTGAGATTTCCCCGCGTTGATCCGGTCGCTGGCGCGGGTCGCTGTCGCGGTCGGGGTCACCATTGGGGTTGGAGTTGCGGACTTCGATGACGAGCAGGCCGGTGCCGCGTTTGAAACCGCCGACATCTTTGGTGTAGGTAAGCTTGGGGTTCATGGGGACTCCTATGGGTCGGTGGATAAACGTCAGCTTTGCGGCTGCGATGTGGGTTTGGCGAGATAGCCAAGGATCATTTGGGCTTTGTTGGCGTCGCTGGCGTCTGGAATATCGAGTAGGCAGATTTCCGAACACGTCTCGCCAAGTTGGGCGAGGAAATATTTGGCGAGCGTTTCCGGCCCTTTCTCGTTCGCTTTGCTCGTTCGCGCCCACGCTTGATAAGGAAGGATGCGCTGGGCGTACAAAGCAAGCGCGGACTGTGGTGATTCCAGCGCCGTCGCCATTAGCGCGTTGCCGAGCAACTGCCCCGGCACTTGGCCGTTGCGCACGCCTTGGCAATATTGGTAATGCAGGCTGTCGGCCAACGCTAAGAGTCGGCCAACGAGAAAAGCGGGTGACGCCATGATGTGCTCCCGTGAAATGTCAGGATCGGATTTGAAAAGCAGCAAGGCCAGAATCGCTGGCAGTGATGACAGCGCGGCAGCGCGTTTGTCGCCAGCCTTCAATACGGTGGATGCGGTGGATGCGTGTTCGCGTGCCCCGGTAGCAATCAGGAAACCCGCCCAGCCCGCGAGCGCGTGGCGGAGTGCGCGGCGCGCCATCTGGGTTTGCGTGCCGTCGGACGCCAGCAGCAAGGTCAGCGCGTCTTCGGGGGAAAAGGTCTTGAACTTGCCCTGGTTTTCGTCGCCGCGCACCCAGAAGGTGTTTAGCCAACTCGTCACTTGATACGGAAACGGCGGCTCGGGAACGATGTCGTTGCGCTGACCCTTGGCCTTGCCCCAGCGCGAGAAAGTGATGGGCGGACAAGCTTTGGCACCCGCGACCCAGGCTTTCGCGGAATCGACGAAATGCTGCATGGTGAAGGTGTGGTGCGCGACGAGCTTGGTGCGGTGGCCGTCCGGCTTGCGCAGGACGATGAGGTGAACCGGGATTTCGGACTCGCGCGGTTTGCTTTCGAGCGCTGCCGCGATGCGTTCGGCACGCGCTTCGAATGTTGCTGCCTTGTTCGCTGCGGCGGCGAATGCATCGTCTTCGTCGTCCGGCAGGCCGCACAGATCAGCGATTGCGCTGTCGTTCAGTACGCTCAATTCCTGCTCGGGGTAAAACAGGAACAGGCTGCCGCCCCGGTACTGCCAGGTTTTGCCTTTGCGCCCGGCTTGAGTCAGGTATTCCAGCGCGCTTTTGGCGCGCTCGCGAGAGTCTTTGCCTACAAGGAACGAGTTCGCATCGGCCTTGCCGTAGCGATACTGGCAGGGCGCGTCCTTGGTCATCGCGCGCAGGATGACCTTACCCAACCCCGGCACGATCACGTCGGCGAATTTCTCGTCGGCGCCGGTTGCGGCGCGGCCATAGGCGTCCGGCGCGGTGTCGGTGGCGCTTGCCGTGCCCGATCCAGCACGGGTCAACAAAGCGTTCAGCAGTTCGGTGGTGCGCTCATGGGTGACGGGGTAATCGCCGATCTCGTCCCAGTCCGGCAAGTCGAGCAGCAGGTTGCAGGATTTCGCGGCTTCTGCGTCGCTGACTGCGCAATAGAGCTTGAAGAGCCTCTCGTCGTAGGCGCTTTCCAGTTGCATTTCGATTTGGCGCGCGAGCTCGGGGAAGAAGCGCTCGGGCGTCAGGCGTTGCAGGCGTTCGAGCAGGGCACGCAGCACGGCATAGTCAGGATCACTTCCGGGCAGCAGCGCTTGCAATTGCTCGGGCACGTAGGCGAGCGATTTGCGGCATTTCTCGTTCAGCTCATCGCGCTTGGGATCGATCCAGGAGCCGCTGAGATTGGCGCTGCGCGCGCGGATCGCGCCGAACGCTTCGGCCCAGCGTCCGGCGCCGGCCTCGCTCGCTGCGTCCTGTGTCGATTTGTCAAGATCGACGCGGTACAGGGGCAGGCTGTTGAAAATCGGCGTGCTGAAGCCGTTGGCTCCGGGTTGCCATTTGCGCAAGTCTTGCGTGGAGTCTGGATACGGCACGACCCCGACGATGTCGCCCTGCTCCCCAAGCAAAATTTTGTAGGCGGGCGTTTTTGGCAGGGTTTTGAGCGATTTATGCAGCGTGTCGGGCAGGCTTGGAATCGCGTTCGCCGCCTGCAGGAGTTCATTCAGCATGGCGCGCTCCGTAGTCCAGCACGCCCGACTCGATCACCAGACCTTGTGCATACGTCAGCGCGTGCTCGCCGTAAGCGGGCTTGCTGAACATCTGATCCGGCATCGACGGCAGGCTGAGGTTGATGTCGGTTTGTGTCGGTGTGTCCTGCTGTTCGCCGACGTAGCTGGGGATGAATTCACGCCAGCCCAGGCTCGGAACGTAATGGCACTGGCCGCGTTTCAGGCGGCGCTCGAAAATGTCCTTGAACGCGTGACAGGGCGAGCGCGTGCGTTCCAGCCACTGCCTGATCTTGGGTGGGAAGTCGCTGCGCGACGCCAGATTCAGGTTGGCATAAAGGCGATAACGCACGTTGACCAGCACCGTGGCGAACAGCTGATAGTTGTTGCCGTCTTTGATCTGGCCGCTCTTACGCAGCGGGCCGCCGTAGTTGGTCGCGTAGTGGTGGTAAACCAGCGGCGCGCAAATTTCGACCCGGCTCGGGACGATTTCGACCGCCGGGTTCCACAGGATCGCCTCGAAGATGCCCTTGGCGGCCGACCGTGTGGGGACAGGGTAAGTGCCGGGCGAGTCGCCAGTATCGGGGCGCGTCCAGATCGCCGTGGGGCCGGCGATTTCCAAGCTGATTTCGTAGGTTTTCGAGTTCATTCAATCACCTTTCATGGTGAGGGTATTGCATGGGCACCAGAACGATGGTCATCGTATCCGAAGGCGGGCTCAAATTCTGAGCACGGCGCAAATCCGCATTGAGCTTGGCTTGCGGCAACGAAGGACGCGAGAGTGCCAAGCATTCAGGGCCACCCTTCGAGAAGATGTTTAAGCTAACCACGCGTAAGCGATCCAGGCGATCAGAAGGCATAGCGCAGAAAATCGCCATGCCGATAATTCGGTAAAAAGTGTCCTCAGTTCTCGTACAACTTCAGCCCAACCCATGACGTAAATAACCTCGCCCCCGAAAACAATAGCGACAGCGTAACATAAAATGTCAAACTAGGGGTTACAATAAAGCTTCGTGTACAGCTAGTTTTGCGCACGCGGATTGAAAAAAACTTGGGGTATCCAAAGCC
>JBPPMF010000197.1:0-7647 GCA_051305915.1 Thiobacillus sp.
CCGCGACCCCAAGAAAGCTAAACCGGATAAACCCGGCCCCAACGCTTGACCACGTGGGCCCACAGGTCCCTCCCACGCGCGGACCGCCGTCTGCCCGCTTGATGGGGCACGTCGCCCCGCACGCGGGCCCCACCCAAGGACTACGTGGACAAGCTCCCCAGCCGCCAGTGGTGTATTTTTCCGCCGCCCAAGTGGCGCATTTTTACTCCGCCGTTGACACACCGGACCCGCATCGTCGATCGCTTCCTTGACCACCTGGTGGGGCTGGAGGTGATCGTCAGCAACCCCATTGCCGTGCTACGCAGCGAGTACAGCGTCAAGCAGAGCAGGCCGATCTGGCAGGCCTTGGCGTCATCGGAACCTGACCAGGCCCTCGCCGCACTACGCCGGCCCAAGCCGTTCGGCAGTGTGCTGGGCGGGCTCATGCGCGATCATGTCGCGCTGATGCGCGGCCGGGGATATCGGTACACGACGCAGGCAGCGTGGTTCCTGCGGTTCGACCGGTTCCTTCAGGCTCATCCGGAACTTGCAGGGGAACCGGTAGCGGTGATGCTGGAGCACTGGGCGGCAGCCCGGTCCACCCGCCATCACGCCGCCGAATGCGAAAAGCTGAAGCGCGCCCTGGCGAAGGCTCTTCGCCATCTGGATCCGAGTATCCCGGCAAGACGGCCAGACCCACGGCCGCAACAGGAAGTGGCGCGGCAATATCGGAAACCGCATATCTACAGCCCCGACGATGTGCGGCGGATGCTCGAGATCGCGCGCTCCTATCCGTCGCCGCGTGCGCCGCTGCGGCCGTTGAGCCTTTATACCATGTTGTTGCTGGCATACTGCGCGGGCCTGCGGCGAAGCGAGCTTGCACGCCTCGATCTGGGCGATGTTGACCTTCAAAACGGCACGATCACGATCCGCGAGACGAAGTTCTTCAAGACCAGAATCCTGCCGCTGCCCGACACCGTGATGGCCGAACTGCACGCCTATATGGATGCTAGACGACGTGCCGGAGCGCCGCAGGATCCGCAGTCCGGGCTGTTCTGGCATGACCAGGGGAATGGTCGCTATACCTCGGCAACAATCGCCTGGCTGCTCGTCGACATACTTCGCCGCGCCGAACTCAAGCCTGGGCGCGGACGGACGGGGCCGCGTCTTCATGACCTTCGCCACTCGATGGTCGTCAACCGGATACTGGAATGGTACCGGTCCGGCATCAATCCGCAGGACAGGTTGCCGTTCCTGGCGACCTATCTTGGCCACCGGGATATCAACTCCACGCTGGTCTACATCACCGTTACGCAGGACCTGTTGCAGGAGGCGAGCGAACGGTTCCGCCTGGTTGGCGCACCCTGCCTCAATCTGATGCAGGAGGCACGGCCATGAGGAAAACCGACCCGTTCCCCGCGTTGCTGCGCACGTTCTTCCATGAGTGGCTGGCCGAGCAGCGCAATGCATCCATCCATACCATCCGGTCCTATCGCGACACCTGGCGGCTGTTCCTCCGGTTCGTCGCGGAACGGAAGTGCGGCGGAGTTGCGCAGATCACCCTGGCTGACCTCACCGCCAGCGAGGTCAGCGCGTTCCTCGGCCATGCCGAGCACGAACGCCAGGGTACGATCGGCACGCGCAACTGTCGGCTCGCCGCAATCCGCAGCTTCTTCAACTTCGTGGCTGGCAAGGAACCCACGTCTATCGCGCAGTGTGCCGAGATCCTCACCGTCCCGATCAAGCGGGCGCCGATCCCCGCGCCCTGTTATCTTGAGCCGAGGGAGGTGGAGGCGATCCTCGCGCAACCGGACCGATCGACGCTGGAAGGAATGCGCGACCATGCGCTGCTGTCCTTCCTCTACAACAGCGGGGCGCGAATCCAGGAGGCGCTCGACCTGTGCCCCGAGGCGATCCGGTTCGAAGCGCCGAGCTGCGTGCGGCTCTATGGCAAGGGACGCAAGGAACGCATCTGCCCGCTCTGGCCGGAAACCGTGGTGCTGTTGAAGAAGCTGCTGGAGCAGCAAACGCGGGCGCCGAATGAGCCGGTGTTCGTCAACCGCTACGGCGAGCCGCTCGGTGCATCGGGCATCCGGTTCAAGCTCGCCGCTTACGTGGAAGCCGCGGCCCGAACGGTACCAACACTTCGGTCGAAGCATGTAACGCCGCACAGCTTCCGTCATGCGACCGCCGTGCATCTCGTCTCTGCGGGCGTCGACATCACCGTCATCCGCAGCTGGCTCGGGCACGTCAGCCTCGACACGACAAACCACTACGCCCAAGCCAATCTTGAAACGAAGCGAAAGGCGCTGGAGCGAGTCGGCGTACCCGCAACAGGTGGCAAGCCACCGCCATGGAAACGGGATGCGAGCGTACTCGCCTGGCTCGACGCGCTCTGAAATAATGTGAAGGACGAGGCAGGGAAATCCGCGACATAGCGAACCCGCGTCGCGCTCCTTCACATTATCGCCACCTCGCGATTACTCAAGTTATGCGCAGCTCCCCATAACGTCAGCCATCCGGCAATATAAGGCGCGTGATCGTCACGGATCAGCGGGGTTAATTCGAGATCGGCGCACAGGAACGCCGCGCCAAGCTCGGCAACGAGTTCCTCCATTGCATAACCTTCATCGCCCCATTTCTTACGGCCAAAATCCCTATCCAGCCGCGACGGTGATTTCGTCCAGTGCGTGTTATGCCGATATCGGCATAACACGCATTATGCCGTGAGCCGGATTATGCCGCATGGCCTGCGCGGAGGGTTGGATTTCCGTGGGCCAGCCATGCGGCGATTCGGCATAATCAGAGGGCTTCAAGCCAGGCGAGCAGTTCGTCGTCGGGCCGGAACCTGCCAGGGCGGGTTTCGGGCGCGGCGACGCTGGCCAACGCCTTTTCCTTCAGCCGCATGTCGGCATGTAGATATATCTGCGTCGTCTCGACCGACTCATGGCCCAGCCATAGGGCGATTACGGACTGATCGACGCCATGATGGAGCAGTTCCATCGCCGTGCTGTGCCGCAGGGTGTGCGGGCTGACCCGCTTCCCGACAAGGCTCGGACACGACCGCGAGGCTTCCAGGCAGTGCTTGCGAACCAGATGCTCCAGGGCATCACGGCTCAGCGGATCGCCACGGATGGAAGGGAACAGTGGCTGATCATCCTCACCGCGCCGCTCTTTCAGCCAGGTTTGCAAGGCCCTGGCCGTATCGCGGCGAAGCGGTGTGCAGCGTTCCTTCCTGCCCTTTCCGACGCAACGTATATGCGCACCGGTGCCGAGTACGACGTCCCTGCAACGAAGACCGGTTAGTTCCGAGGCCCGCAGCCCGGTCTGCAGGGCTACCAGCAGCAGTATATGATCGCGACGCCCGGCCCATGTCGATCGATCCGGCGCTGCAAGCAGCGCGGCGATCTCCCGTCCGTCGAGGAACGTCACGCTCCGTTTCACATACCGCTTGTCCGGTAGGGCCAGGATCCTTTGGCAGTGGAGCAACCATGCCGGTTCGCTTATGGCGACGTAGCGGAAGAAGGAGCGGATGGCGGCGAGCCGTGTGTTGCGGCTGCGCGCGCCATTGCCACGGGACGTCTCGATATGGACGAGGAAGTCGCCGATCATTTCGGCATCGAGGTCCGCGATGCCGAGCCTTGTCGGCGGCTTGCCGGATTGCGCGCTGGCGAAGCGGATAAGCAGCCGGAACGTGTCGCGATATCCCGCGATGGTATGACGGCTCGCCTCCATCTGTATGCAAAGACGATCAGTGAAGAAGCGCTGGAGCAGCGCGGGGAACGTCGCGCCGATCATGACTGTACCTCCCCGTCATGATTGCCGATAATCCGGGCTGACGCGAGTTCGAGCAGTTCGGGCACCGCTTCGATATACCAATAGGTGTGGTCGGGATTGGCGTGGCCAAGCCAGGTGGTCAGCTTGATCATTTCGCGCGCAGGATCCTTGCCGGATCGGTACCAGTCGATCATCGTGCGTGCGGCGAAGCTGTGCCGCAGATCATGGATACGAGGACCGCGACCGTGGCGGCCCCCGCTCTGCGGATCACGCAGGCCGATCCGCTGGCAGACCTGCGCGAAGTTGTAGCGGGCGCCGCAGTCGCCGAGCCGCCTCCCGTTGCATTTCACGAAGAACGGGACTGATGGCGCACCCAGCAGGCGATCCCTCTCGACGGCATAGGCGCGGAGCCGTTCAACAGCGCTGTCATCAAGGGGAAGCAGACGTTCCTTGCCCAGCTTGCCGCGCCGGATATGGACAACGCCATCATCAAGATCGACATCGCCGGTATCAAGGCCAACCGCCTCGCTGATCCGCATGCCCGTGACCGCGATCAGCCCGAACAGCGTCGAGCAGGTCAGACCGCGCACACCATATATGGACGGCAGCTTCGCCGCTTCCGCAACAATGGCGACGATCTGGGCTTCGCTGAAGATATAGGGACTGGTCCTGCGATGCCGATACGGCACCAGTCCGCGCGGGAGCACTTCATGGTCAGCGTCCAGCCCGTGCAGCCATTGGCTGAACAGCCGCACCATTCCGAAGCGTGCGCCCCAGGTCTGCCGCCCGGCTTCGCCGAACGTATCCTGCCAGCGCAGGAACAGGTCGGTGGTGATATGGCTCGCGCCTTGGGCACTGGCATATTCGACGAAGCGACGCAGCACCCGCTCGGCCGTACCGAGATCATATCCCAGGCAGCGCCTGACGCCGAGATAGCGATCGAGTTCACGGGCGAGAGTCATTGCACGTCTCCCGCTACCGGCCAGGGTCTGGCAATCGAGCGCAAGCCGTCGATATCCAGTTTCGCATAAATCATGGTGGACGCCCGCGAACGGTGACGCAGCATATCGCCTACCTCGGCAAGGGACGCGCCATTGCGGACCATGTTTGTCGCCAGGCTGTGGCGAAGAATGTGCGAACCCACATAGGGACCTGACGGCGTGATGCCGGTTGCGGCGAACGCATCCTTGAGGATGGTGTTGATGACCTGACCATCCTTGAAGGGACCGTTCGGCGCCCGCAAGGTGACGAACAACGTGCGCGATGCCGATATGCGTTCCTGCCGGATATAGCCTGCTAGCGCTTCCCCAACGTCCGGCGGAATGGGCAGACGATCATGGCGCTGCCCTTTACCCCGAACCAGCAGCTCTCCCGCTCGCCAGTCGATATCATCAAGCCGGACGGCGATTACCTCGGGCGCGCGCAGGCCGAGCCGCGCCATCAACAGGAGCATCGCATAATCGCGCAGCCCATGTTTCGGATTATCGCGGACCGATGTCAGCAGGGTTTCGATCTGCTCTGGCGACAGATAGCGGGGAAGCCTTGCATCCCAGCGCTGGGCTACCATCGGCACGCACAGGGCGAGGTTCGTGCCCGTGATGCCGCGCTGGAACAGATACTGGAAGAAGGTCCGCAGGTGCGTTGCGGGTGTCTTGTCGCGATAAGGGGCTTTCCTGCCCAGCAGATGCTGAAGGAAGGCGACAACATCGCCAGGCTTAATCCGCGCCAGATCGACCTCGCCGTCGCCGAACCGATGATCCAGGAACCGGTCGGCAAAGCGCCAAGCATGGAAGATTGTACGCTGGCTGAGCCCGCGTTGGCGCACGAGATATTCTTCATAGTCGGTCCGCAGCTTCTGGCGAGCGATCTGCCGTGCCGTGGGTATTGGCGCGGCCACGACGCCGCTATCGACGAGATGCGCTGCAAAATGCCGCGCAATGTTCTGGCATTTGTTCGGCTCGCGCCGATAGTGTTCCTCGCCGCGAACAAGCTGCGCAGCCTTTTGCGCTGTCAGTTCCTCTGGCGCGATCCCGGCAGCACCCATCAGGGATGCGAGGCGTCGAAGAAGAACCCGATAGGTTTTTATCGTATCCGGCTTGTAGTTCCTTTCCCTGAGCCGGGCTTCGAACGTGCCGATGTAGTGGTCGAGACGGCATTGAAGATCGTGGGTCATTTTCGTGCTCCATGCTGTTGGAGCACGATTCGGGCCTTGCAGCCGCCATGACAGCAAGACTATCGTCGTTCGCGCGTCGTCGGCCGATCGGCAAGGCGAGCATTACCACGCCATGCTGTTGTCGGGATGAGTATGAAGAAGGCTGCCAAGGCGCCGAGCGAGAAGACTGTCAGGGCATTGCTCGAGAAGCATGGCTGTCCTGTGCCATTCCACGAGTTGCGCACGCGTTTTCTCGGCAATATCGCGACGCCCGAACTGTCTGCCTCGCCCCTGCAGATCATCAAGGATATGTGGGGCGGCGAACTGCCGGTGTTCGACAGCATCGATGAGGCCAATGAGCTGATCGGTGGACTGGTCCAGGGGCTCTGGAATGACCTGACCCGTCACCAGAAGCGCAGCCAGCCATTCCGGCTGACCCGCGTGCCGATGGAACCGACGGCCGCAAATCTGGGCCATTATGGTCTCGTCCGCCTCAAGGAACTGGACGGTTTCATCGAGGGCCTGTTCAATGGCGAGGAGGTTATTGACCTGCCCGAGCGCGCCCATCAGGCCGTTGGTCATCTCTCCGAACTGCGCGCCATGATGGCCGGCATCTGCGAACTGGTATCGCGCGATCCCGATGCCGATGACCGCACGCAGCTCGACACGACAATCAAGCATTTGCGCGAACTAACCCGGATCATGGAGACCGAGATCAACGAGGCCGTTCTATCCTGCACACGCGCGCGGCGCCAGATGCTCGAAGGCATCCTCACCGAAAAGCCGACAATCCACTGACTCCCATGCTGTCCGAGGATCAACTTCGCGAGAAACTGCGCAAGATCGAGGCGCTTTATGCCGGTGCCACGACCGCCGGGGAAAAATCCGCTGCAGGCGCGGCGGCAGAACGGATCCGGCGCCTGTTCGAGGCCGCCAGCAAGAAGGAACGGGCCGAGGAGTTCAAATTTTCGATCCCTGATCCCTGGTCGCGCCAGCTCTTCATCGCACTGTGCCGTCGCTATGGCGTCAAGCCCTTCCGATACACGCGGATGCACCGGCAAACGGTTATGGTGCGCGCCCCGGCCAGCTTCGTTCACGCGACGCTATGGCCGGAGTTCGAGGAACTGAGCCATGCGCTGACTGCCCATCTCGACGATATTACCAGAAAGATTATCCGCGACGAGGTACATGAGGCCACGCAGGACGCCGAAGAGATAAGTGAACCGCGCCGATTGCGTTGAAAGCATTTCGTCGAGCGGCACGACCCGCGCGCTTCTCACACCAGATTATGCCGAACCGCCGCATGGCTGGCCCACGGAAATCCAACCCTCCGCGCAGGCCATGCGGCATAATCCGGCTCACGGCATAATGGGTGCATTCATGGGCGAGCGTGGCGTAATAGCTTTCAGCGGATTTGAAGCTGACAAAATCCGGCATCTGCACGTGATCGGTGGAGGGGCAGTAAAAAGCCCGGTTCCCGCCATGGCGGATTTCCGCGCCAAGGGCGGCAAAGAAGCTTTCGGCATGGGCAAGGCGCTGATCCGGATTAAGACGCGGCGCGGCCTTGGCATAAAAATGCGCGGGCAGCCCTTCGATCTGGTCAATATTGAAGGCTCTGTTCTCAAAGGCTATGCACGGTGATAGACTCTCGTTGAATCAATGAGATAGGGCGGGAGGCGGGTCGTGGACATTGGGATTTACGAGAAGTGGATCGAGGATATCGACGCGCTGTCGAAGGC